>NZ_JBFAPP010000016.1:0-191953 GCF_040676775.1 Micromonospora sp. NPDC049523
CAGCACCGGACGCTCCAACTCCGCCACCACCTCACGCATGACGAAAACGCTCTCCGCCTCCAGAGCATCCAGATGCGACACCCGGTACGCCGCCGGAGTGGTCATGTCCACCGTCTCCATCGCGGTCAGCCGACTGCCGTGGCCGTCGCCGGCACCAGGGTCAGGTGTTGCCGCAGCGCGGCGAGCAGTGGTGCGGCCAGTTCCGGCCGGCAGACCACCAGGTCCGGCAGCCGGGGATCGGCCTCGTTGTATTTCAACGCAGAACCATCGATTCGGGAAGCATGCAACCCCGTGGCCGTCGCCACAGCCACCGGCGCAGCCGAATCCCACTCGTACTGACCACCCGCATGCACGTACGCGTCGACCTCACCACTGATCACCGCCGCGATCTTCGCACCCGCCGACCCCATCGGCACCAACTCCGCACCCACCTCGCCCGCCAACTCGGTCAGGAACGCCGGCGGCCGACTACGACTCGCCGCCAACCGGATCGTCCGCCCGCTGACCGCCGCTGGCCGGAGCGGGGGTGTCTCGGTGCCGAGCGTACGGTGCTGGGCCGGCAGGGCGATGGCCCCCGCCACCAGGTGATGCTCCGTCGGAGCGTGCCGCTGCCAGAGCGCGACATGCACCGCCCAGTCCGTACGACCCGGCTCGGAGAACTCGCGGGTTCCGTCCAACGGGTCGATGATCCACACCCGGTCGGCGCCCAGCCGGTCCGGCGGGGGTCCGGCCGTACCCGTGGCCCATGCCTGCCGGGCGCCGTCGTCCTCCTCCGAGAGCACGGCGTCGGTGCTCCTGCACCGGGCCAGTTCATCGCGCAGCAGCTGGTGCGACGCCCGGTCTCCCGCGAGCTTCAGCGCGGCCGCGTCGTCGTGACCGTGCTCGGCGCGTACGCGCAGCAGCAGCCGGCCGGCCCGGTCGGCCAACCAGGCGGCGAACGCGCCATCCGACGCGGGGGCTTCGGACCTAGGGGGTTCCAGCACGTTCATCGACGAGCACCTCCGGTAGACGCGTTGACCGTGCCGCTCACTGGACGGCACGCCGACTGAAACTTCGTACGCTGCTGAACGTGACCATCGCGGCCACGCCCGTCAGCACCAGGAGACAGACCCAGGCCGGTATGTGCGCGACCTCGGGCAACATGGCCCCGCGCACGCCCTCGGACACGTAGGTCATCGGGTTGAGGGCGGTGACTGTCTGGAACCAGGGCATCGAGGAGAGCCGCGGCCACGGGTAGTGGATGCAACCGGTCCAGATGATCGGGGTCACGACCAGCGAGAACGTGATGTTGATCCGTTGGATGGGCAGGATCGTCGCCAGCGTCATGCCGATGCCGCCGCCGATCCACCCGCCGAGCAGGACCGTCAGCAGGACCATCGGCAGCCGTTCGGGTTGCCAGGGTGCCGAGCCGACCATCAGCGCCCCCAGCGGGTAGATGAGGGCTGCGGCGACGAGGCCGCGCAGCATCGCGACCACGAGCTTGCCCACCGCGACCAGGTTGGTCGACAGCGGGGCGAGCAGCCGGTCCTCGATCTCCCGGGTGAAGCCGAACTCCTTGACCAGTGGCAGTGCGACGCTCTGCAACGCGGTGGTGAGCGCGGCGAGCGCGATGATGCCGGGCAGGAACAGGTCGGCGAAGTTCCGGGCGACGATGCCCTGCCCGCCGAGCACCTTGACGAAGACGAAGAGCATGAACAGCGGGGTGAGGCCGACCTGGACCAGGATGACCCAGAGTTCCTTGCCGGTGACCAGCAGGTCCCGGCGCAGGATCGCCAGGAAGACCCGGTGTGCGCTGGGTCGCGCAGGTGCGGCCGTGGTGCTCGTCGCCGTCGCCGGTGGCGCTTCGAGGTCGGTCACCGTGGGTCCCTTCCGGTCAGTCCGATGAAGACGTCCTCGAGGCTCGGCTCGGCGATGTGTACGTCGGTGAGGGTCGCCGACCGGGTGGTCAGGATGGTGAGTGCCGGCCCGAGCACGGTCGCGGGGTCGGTGGCGAGATGCAGCCGGATCCGGACGCGCTGGCGCCCGCCGGCTTCGGGGGCGAGCGTGGCGACCGCCCGTTCCCGTCGGGCCAGCGCGGCCAGTGCGGCGGCGGGTGCGCCCGTACCGAATCCGCCGCCGAGGCCGGCGCGGAGGTTGGCGGCCCCGGCGCCGGGCGGTGGCACCGCGGCGAGCCGTTCACCCTTGCGTACGCCGGAGACGTCGGCAAGTGCGCGCAGCAACTCGTCCGGTTCGTCGAGTGCGGCCGGGGTGACGGTCAGGTCGAGGATCGAGCGTCCGGCGAGTCCCCTGACCAGGTTGCCCGGTGTGTCCAGGGTGAGCAGCCGGCCATGGTCGACGATGCCGACCCGGTCGACCAGGGCGGCTGCCGCGTTCATCTGGTGCGTGGTCAGCACGACCGTCACGCCGCGCCCGCGCATCTCGCGGATCCGGCCCCAGATCAGCCGCCGGGACTGCGGGTCCAGGCCGTTGGTGGGCTCGTCGAGGAAGAGGACCGCCGGCTCGTGGATCAGCGCGCGGGCGATCATCAGCCGTTGGGCCATGCCGCCCGAGTACGCCTCGATCCGCTTGTCCGCCCGATCCGTCAGACCGAAACGGTCCAGCAGCACGTCGGCCCGGGCGTTGCGGTCGGCACGTCCGACACCGTGGTAGGCGGCGTGGTACACCAGGTTCTGTCGTGGCGTGAGCGACCGGTCCAGGTTGTTGTGCTGTGGTACGACGGCCAACTGGGCGCGGGCCGCGACCGGGTCGCCGACCACGTCGACCCCGCCGACCAGCGCCCGGCCCCCGGACGCCCGCAGCCGGGTGGTGAGGATGCCGATGGTGGTCGACTTGCCGGCACCGTTCGGTCCGAGCAGCCCGAAGATCTCGCCGGGGGCCACCGTGAAGGACAGCCCGTCCACGGCTGCGGTCGTGCTCCCGGGATAGCGTTTGACGAGGTCGACGACCTCGACCGCGGCCGGGTTGCCAGCACTGCTGGGCATCTGCTGCTCCCTGTCCTGAACTGTCGGGTGGATGGGTGCCGGTGCGGGTCAGCCGCCGGTGCGGGGATGCGCGTCGAAGAAGCGCCAGATGGTGTCGGTGGCGTCCAGCGCCGTCGCGGGTGGATCCAGGTCCAAAAGGCGTTGCGCCTCCGGCCCGGGGCCGGCGGCACCGGGCCACTGGTGGCCGGCGTCGGCGACGGTGACCAGCTCGACCGCCCGCCCCTCGGGGCAGGTGGCGAGCGAGGTGCTGACCGGACCGGAGGTGCTGGTCACCGGCGCGGCGCACCCGCCGATGGAGCGCCACCGGGCGAGCAGGTCGGGGGTGGCCGGGCCGTTGATCTTGACCGGGTTGCGTCCGGTCCCGCCGTTGTCCCGCTTGCCCGGCCCACCGTCGTACGGCACGGTCCGGTCCGCCGTACCGTGGACGTGGATCACGGAGGTCGGTGCCGGGGACGGGCAGGGACCGAGCTGGGTCGCCGCCACCGGCCCGATCGCGGCGAACAGTTCCGTGTCGCACGCCAGCCGGTAGGCGAGCATTCCGCCGTTGGAGATCCCGGTGGCGTAGACCCGGTCGCGGTCCACCGGGAGTTGGTCGGCCACGGTGGCGACCAGTTGCCGGACGAAGGCCACGTCGTCCACGCCGTCGCGGGCCGGCGGGCCGCAGCAGTCCGGGCTCACCGCCCAGGAACGGCTCAACCCGTCCGGGTACGCGGCGACAAAGCCCTCCCGGTCCGCCATCGCATTCCAGCCGTACGAGCTCTCCGCCTGACTGCCGGTGCCGAGCGCGCCGTGCAGCATGACCACCAACGGCACCGGGGTCGACCGGGCAAGGTTCGCCGGCTGATAGAGGCCGAAGTCGCGCTTCTGCCCCTGGACCACCAGGGTGTGCACCGAGGATCCGGCCGCCATGGTCGGCGCCGGTCCGACCTCGTGCTGCTCCGGGTCGTCCCGGAACAGTCCGCAACCGGCCAGCAGCACGAGCACACCGACGAGCGGCAGAAGCGCGACCGGGGGCCGCCGACCGGGCCGTCCCGCCGATACTGTCCAAGATCTACTTATTTCAGCCATATTCGCACCATGACATGATGATGTTCGGGACATGTAAGGATCTGCGCTGATTCGTGTATCCCTGAGGTCGGCCCCGCTCGTGGCCGCCCACGATGCACGAGCGGGGCCAACCGGTTAACAGCGCTGCATACTCAGCCGGATCAGTTCCCAGCCGCCCTCGGGAACGTCGTCATCCGGGTCCGTACGCAGGTTCATCGGATTCGCCATGCCCAGGTAGAGGGTCGACCCGTCGGCGACCATGTTGCGGATCCCGTAGTTCAGGTAGTTGCCGAGCCCGCTGTTGTCCACCACCGTGGCCGGCTTGCTGGTCGAGTCGAAGACGAACAGGTCGCCGCCGTAGACCGGTGCCGGCGGCGGGTCGTCGGCCAGCACGGAGGCGTCGCCGAACTCGGCCGCGGCCGGGCCGGTGACACCCAACACCCGGGCGGTGTCCTGACCCAGGTCCTTGGAGATGTAGCTCCAGTCCATGGTGCCGACGTACAGTTTCCCGCCCGCGACCGCCATCTTCCAGGTGTAGTTGTTGTACGGGTTGCCCATGCCCGACGGGCCGTACAGCGGGGTGTAACCGGTCGAGGCTGGGGCCCACGCGCCCGCGCCACCGTTGCCGGCCGGGTCGTACGCGGGTAGCTGGGGCGCGCCGTACAGCAGGTCCACCCGCTGGTGGCGGTCGCCGAAACTCTTGCCGCGGAAGATGCTGATCGCCCGTTGGGTGCCGCGTACCGAGGCGCGCAGCGCGGCCTCGTTCGCCGGTGGATAGGTCGCGATGTGCACCGTGGTCGCCTTCATCGGCACGTGCATCGTGCCCCAGTAGAGGTAACCGTTGAACGACGCCAGCCCGCCCAGGGCGTAGGTACGGGCGACCACCGGATCGGGCTCGTACCCGTCCACCGACCAGACCTGGGCCCAGCCGTCGGCGTCGGCCGGCGTGAGGCCGCGTTCCCCGTGCGACAGCTTCGGGCTCATCCACACCCCGGCGACCCCGGACAGCGGCTCGTCGGTCGTGCCGGGCACGGCCGCTGCCAGCGCGTCGTCACCGGAACCCGTCCAGGTGGTGACGAAGATGCGTCCGTCGTGCACGGTGAGGTCCGCCGCCTGCGCCGGCAGGTTCGCCACCTCGACGAAACTGAACGGGTTGCTCCGGGAGCCGGTCCAGCGCAGCACGTGCCCCCGGTTGCCGCCGTTCGCGCCCACCCCGACACCCGCGTAGAGGGCGCCGTCCGCCACCACGAAGTGGCGGATGTTGCCGTACGCCGGCAGGTTGACCGAGCCGAGGAAGGCTCCGGTGTACGTGTCGAAGGCGAACAGGTTGATGCTCTCGCCCAGGGCGGGCCCACCCAGGAACGCCACCCCCTGATGGGTGCCGGCGGCGCGGATCCCGGCGGTGGTGCTCAGCCGGTTGGCGTCGGCGGTGGAGGCGCTCTTGACCGCGTCGGTCTTCTCCGTCAACCGCCGCGAACGCTTGTCGTACGTGTACAGCCGAGGTGGCCGATGGTCGCCCAGGGTGGCGGGCAGGGTCGGATTGCGTTTCACGATCTGGCTCTCGCCGTACTCGCAGACCCAGTCGTCGTTCAGGTTCGGTGTCGTGTTGCGCAGGTTGCGCCCACTGGTCAGGCAGTTGACGTTCGCTCCGGTGCCGAACCAGAGGCTCTGCTCGGTCTGGGTCATGCCCCACAGGTAGGACTGGTTCACCTTGGACTGCCCGGTCGCGCACGGGGGACCGGGCGGATAGGCCACACCGACACCGGCGAAGCACTCGTCCGGGGTGCCCTTCCCGATCAGCTTCCGCTCGTACGTCGGCTGGTGTCCGGACGTACCCGGCACGTCCGTTCCGAGCGGGGCGGCGGCGGCCGGCGACGGCGCCGCCAGCACGTACAGCATTCCCAGCACGGCGGCCGCGGCGAGCGGTCGCCGGCCCGACATCCGGAATGGTTTCACCAATGGTTCCTCTCGTTCGACGGAGTCATGACGTTTGATGGGGCACGCACGCGGTCAGGCCGCGGCGACCTCCCGGGACCTGGCGGGTGCGACCACCCGTCCGGCGACCCGCCGCGCCCAGTCCGCCCAGTCCTCGAACTCCAGGAACCGGGCCAGCAGGCCGAGTTGCCCGACCGGGTCGGCGACCAGGTCCTCGTAGCTCATCCGGTGCAGGTGTCGCGGGGGCAGGTCGCTGAGCGCCTGTTCGGCCTGGCTGGTCAGGAACGCGCTCAGTCCGAGGTAGCGGCGCAGGTCCTGTCCGCGTTCCCGGAGCAGGTCGGCGGTGAGCCGGTCCGGCAGGTACCGCTCCAGATCCTCGGGCACCGACTGGCCGGGCTCGATCCGGAACGGATCCAATCCGCACCGGCCGAGGAACTCCACCCGCAGCTGGATCAGCTGGAACGACGAGTGCCGGCTCATCGAGCGAGCGGTCGCCTCCCGGTCGCGGGTCAGGTACACCACCTTCGCCTCGGGAAACGCCCGCAACAGGTACGGAGCGACATGGCTCGACCCGCCGGAACGCTCGACCCAGCGCTGCTTGCCGGTCGTCACCGCCAGCAGGTCGAGGAACATCCGGTGGTGGTCGCCCACCGACTGCGTCGGGAAGTCCGGCACCCGCTCGGCGAGCTGGTCGAAGAGGCGGTCCGGGTCGGCGGTCAGTTTCGACAGGGTGATGGCGAGGATCCGCGGTAGCTCGGTCATCCGGTCCGCCCACCGTCCGGTCGGGGGATAGCGCACCTCCTTCGGCGGTAGCCCGATCCGGAAGAGGGTGGCGAGTTCCGCCTTGGGACTGCTCAGCACCGCCCAGTACGCGGCACCGGTGAGCACCTCGGAACTGCGCGCCCAGGGTGCGACGGACATGAAGAACTCCTGCGCCGAGAGCGTCTCGGACTGCTCCGCGATCAGGTCGGAGAGCAGTGTCGAGCCGCACCGGCCGTTGCTGATGATGATCGACCTGCCGGTGATCGGGGTGTCCATCCGAAGACCTCCTGCACGATGGTTGTCACGGGGTGGTGGCGGCCTCGGCCACCTCGACGGCGCACTCCTCGCGGAGCCAGGACAGGACGAGCCGGCGCACCGCCTCCGGCCGGTCGATCAGGACGGTGTGTTTCTCGCCGGGTAGGACGACGGTGCGCGCCTGCGGTAACAGCCGGACCACGGTCGGTGCCAGCTCGACGACCGCGGAGTTCGCTCCGTACAGGCAGAGCACGGGTGCGCCGATCGCGCTGATCTGCGCGGAACCGGGCAGGGCACTGCCCGGAAGGTCCCTGACCAGGGTCGTCGTCGCCAGCATTTCGCCGGTGGCCCGGGCCCGGCGAGCCACCCGTTCCCCCCGCCCGGCGCTGATCTGCGCCAGTGACTCCGGTCGGGGCAGAAGGTCGGCGGCCCGGTCCAGCCGGCGCGCGACCCGGGTCATCCACGCCCTGGTCGGCGGTGAGGACTCGATCGCCGCGATGGAGGCGACCCGGTCCGGGTGTCTGATCGCGTAACCGAACGCGATCGTGCCGCCGAACGAGTTGCCGAGCAGGTGCACCGGACCGGGGACGCCGAGTTCGGCCAGCATCGCCGACAGGTCGTCGACGAAGTCGTCGAGGGCGTAACCGGTCGGCGGGCGCTCGCTGTGGCCGTGCCCCCGCAGGTCGTACATCAGCACCCGCAGCCCGGCGTCGGCCAGCGGCTTGGCGAGCGTGAAGTACCAGCTCGCGAGGCTGTCGGAGGCCATGCCGTGGATCATCACCAGGGTGGCTGGTCCGTCACCCCGGCCGGCGCCGACCCCACCGGCCGGTGGATCGAGGTGCTCGACGTGCATCTCGATGCCGTTGGCCCGGATCATCGTCACGAGCGGACCGCCTCGACGACGGTCGGGCTGGCGTCGGCCGATGTGTCCCGGTCGGCACCGACCGCGTCCAGGGAGCGTGCGATGTGCTCGACCAGTTGCCCGACCCGCAGCTCGCCCACGGTCTCCAGATCGAGTTTGGCGACAAAATGCGCGAAGTTGACGGTGTTGCCGTACCGGGCCTGCAACCGGCCGGCGAGGGAGACGACGTCGATGCTCTCCATGCCGAGTTCGTCGCGGAAGGTGGTGTCCACGGTGATCGGGGCATCGGTGGCGAAGTCCCCGAGCACCGCGTGGATGATCTCCGTGAGCTCGGCGAGGATGTCGGCATGCGAGGCGGCCATGGGTGCTACTCCTTCGGATGGTCGGGAATGGATGCCGGTCACGGTTGATCGGCCACGGCAGCGATGCGTGGGCCCCAGGTCCAGGCGACGACGTAGCGTCGGGGCGGCAGGTCGTCGGGATTGCCGACCTCACGGTGCTGCACCGGGTAGACCCGATCGTCGACCTGGACGGTCAGCGCCGTGTCCGTGGCACTCGTCACGGCGAACCGGCGCGGTCGCCCGTCGAGTCCGGTGCCCTCCGCCTTGCCGACCGCCTCCTTGGCGGCCCAGAACCGGGTGAACCACCGCCGCCGGTCCTCGGCGTCGCCGCCGAGCGAGCCCAGCAGCGCGGTCTCCACGTCGGACAGGGCGAAGCGCAGGGTGCTCTCCGGGTGGTCGGCGATCTCGGCGACGTCGATGCCGACTCCCGGCGCGTCGGGTGGCGACGCCGGGTCACGGGGTTTCGCGACGGCAACCCCGATCTCCGCGCAGTGAGCCAGCGAGACGTCACAGTCGCGCAGGTCACGGCCCGGACGTCCGTACACCCGGGGCCGCCCGTCCGGCTCGTTGCCGACCGTCAGCTCGATCGGGTAGATGTCGCTGTGGCCGTCCTCCCACAACCGGAACCGGACGGCGTCCTTCACCGCGATCCGCCCCAACAGCCACTGCTTGCGGCCTCTGGCGGGCTGCCGTTCGTAATCCGCGTACGCGGACGAGCCCAGGATGCCGCGGGCGGCCATGCCCTGGGTGACCAGGTCGGTCCAGCAGTCGAAGGCCATCGTCCAGCCCTCGGGTTGGATCAGCGACATCGGATGCCGCTCGGGGAACCGTTCCGCCGGCCGCGCCTGCGGATGGCTGTCGAAGCGCCGGTCGACCGCGCCGTCGATCTGTGCCCACACCCGGTCGCCGACGACCAGTTGGGTGTCCGCGACGAGTTGCGCGTCGTCGATCGAGCGCACCCGGGCGACACACTCGAACGCCGTACCGGGCTCCGGCGGTGGCCCGAAGTACCGGATGTGTCCCAGGCCCACGGGCAACGCCACGGTACGGAACGGCTGGGTGGTGATGAGCCAGTTGCCGATCAGCTGCAGCGCGTTGTCCAGCAGGGCGCCCGGCGGGACGGGTGCGGTGACCACGCCCCGTACGTGCATGTCGCCGAGGGCGTGTACGGCGGTGACTCCCTGGAACTGGGGGCCGTGGAACATCAGCCGCTCCGCGTACATCTCCTCGGCGCTGATCCGTGGCGGCCGCTCGGTCGCGGGATCGTGCCGCCATACCTCGGGCGGGTCCGCCGGATAGTCCGCCGCGAGTTCCACTGTCGACCGGGCGTACGGGCCGAAGGTGACCGAGACCAGCCCGTCACCGGACGGCTTCACGGTGATCTCGACGTCCTGACCCGGCTCGGCGATCAGCCAACGGTTGAACCTGGCGTCGCGTACGGCCACCGCCCGCATGCCGGGCACGGCCTGCTCCGCCGCGTCGACCATGTGCTGGACCAGGGTGGTTGCCGGCACCACCGGCCACCGGTCCTCCATGTTCGGCCAGTCCGGTGGCTGGACGAAGAAGCAGTGGTCCCTCAGGTACGGCATGGTCTCGACGGAGACCCGCAACGTGATCCGCCGCGCCGTACCCGCGCTGCCGTTGCCCGTGCCGCCCCTGCCCGCGCTGCCGTTGCCCGTGCTGCTGTCGGCCGCGCTGCCGTTGCCGGTGTGGACCCCGCTGCCGGTCCCTGTGTCGGTCACGGCGGTGCGGGTGGGCGCGGCAGGCGGGACGCTCGGGCGTGGCGCGACACTCACCGGCGGCACCACCGGTGCCGCCGAGCGGTGTGGTCGCAGCGCCGGTGCGGCGGCGTCCAGCACGCTGACCGCGTCCCGCGCCGTGTCCTGCAACAGTGCGGCGAGTTCCGCCGCCGCGCTGGACCGCCCGGCCAGCCGGTGTAGGGCGGCCAGCGCCGTCGCCGGGTTACCGCCGGTACCCGCCGGCTCCGGTTGCCGCCCCACGCCGCTCGTCGCCGACGCGTCGACCGGCACGGCCGAGCCCGCGCTCGCCACCCGGGACGCCGTACTGGTCGCACCGTAGTCCGTCACACCGGACGGATGGTGCGGCGCGACGCCGCCCACTGACACGCCGAGCAGACCGGCGGCGTCGGCGCCGAGCCGGACCAGTGGTCCGCCCAGGTCCAGCGGAATCGACGGGCCACGCCGTACCGGTTTCGCGGTCGTCTTCGCCGGTGCCGGATCGAGTGCGGTCAGGTTCGGGCTGCCACCCTCCACCCAGAGCGCGGTGGCGACCCGCCGGAGCTGGTCCAGCCCGCCGCGGTGCTTCACGTTCACCGGCATCGCGAGATGGTCGCGCCCGCGCAGGTTGTCGCTGATCAGCGAGGCGAGCTGTCCCGCACCGAGTTGGAGGAACACCCGTACCCCGGCGTCGTACATCGCCGCCACGGTCTGACGGAACCAGACCGGCTCCATCATGTGCCGGACGAACAGGGCATTGACCTGGGCCTCGTCGGTGGGGAACGGTGCTGCCAGGGTCGCCGACCAGACCGGTATCCGGGTCGGGTGCACCTCCCACCGGCGCAGTGCCGCGCCGATCGACTGCAGGCCGTCGGCGAACACGGGAGTGTGGAAGGCCGACCGGAACGGGAGCTTCTGGCACAGCACGTTCTCCGTACGCAGGGTTTCGACGAGGCGGTCCACCTGCGATTCGGGGCCGTTCACCACGGACTGCCCCGGGGCGTTGTCGTGGGAGAGCACCACCCCCGGGAAGTCGCCCAGCATCGGGGTGACCCGGTCCGCACCCGCTCCCACCGCGGCGAAGACGTACCCGGACACCTCGACCGAGTCGGCGTTGAACAGCTCCAGGAATTCGTCCATCGCCGCGGTGCTGATCTGGCCGCTGGTCGCGGCGGCGGTCCACTCGCCGATGCTGTGTCCGGCGACCGTGTCCGGTAGCACGCCGATGCGGCGCAGCGCCTCGTCGAGCAGTTTGCCCACCTCGATCAGCCCGGCGCCGTGCCGGCCCAGGTCCGCCGCGGACCACTGCCGGTCCGGCAGTCGGAAGTGCGCGGCGATGTCCGCGGTACGCGGTGCGAACTCCGCCTCCAGGCCGGGGAAGACGAAGGCGAGGCGACCGGTGCCGGCGGCCAACAGCGGCGACGGGCTGAACCAGATGTCCCGGCCACCGCGCCACGCCTGCCCGCGGGCCACCGTCTTGCGGGCGACGGCCAGCAGCTTGTCGCTGGGGTTGACGATGCCGATCCGGCACGGTTCGGCCCCGGTCGCGGGGCGGTTGCTCCGGGCCCGTTCGAGGCCGAGTGCCCTGACCTCGTGGTCGTCGCGGGACAGCAGGCCGGCCAACCGGACCGGGTCCGGCGCGGCGAGCCAGAGCACCTGGTCCGGTTCGGTCACCTCGACCGTCGAGCCGGCCCCGGTCGAGGCCGGTCCGCCGGCACCTGTGCTGTTCGCTGTCGCCGGCAACCCGCTGGCCGGCCGGTTCCGTACGCCGGCCGGTTCGGGTGCCTGCTCGACGATGACGTGTGCGTTGATGCCGCCGAAGCCGAAGGCGTTCACCCCGGCGCGACGTGGCCCGTCGCCCTCCCAGGCACGGGCGGTCGCGATCGGGGCGAACCGGGTCGCCGCCATCTCCGACCGTGGGTCGTCGCAGTTCAGCGTGGGCGGCAGCACTCCCTCGTACACCGCGAGGGTGGCCTTGATCAGGCCGGCGATGCCGGCGGCCGGCATGGTGTGCCCGATCATCGACTTGACCGATCCGATCACCGGGCGTGGTCCGTCTCCCGCATGCGGTCCGAAGACCTCCGCGACCGAGACCAGCTCGGCCGCGTCGCCGGTCGGCGTGCCGGTACCGTGCGCCTCCAGCAACCCCAGTGCGTCCGGTGCGGTCGGATCCAGCCCTGCCACCTCCCAGGCCCGTCGGATGGCCAGCACCTGTCCGGAGGAGGCCGGGTTGAACATGCTCGCCGAGCGGCCGTCGCTGGAAATCCCGCTGCCCCGGATGACGGCGTAGACCCGGTCGCCGTCGCGGATCGCGTCAGACCACCGTTTGAGTACGACCACACCGGTGCCCTCGCCGATCAGCAGACCGTCGGACTCCCGGTGGAACGGCCGGCTCTCCCCGCGCCGGGACAGCGCCCGCAACTGGCTGAACACCGACCAGAAGCTGATGTCGTGCACGTGGTGCACCCCACCGGCGAGTACGGCGTCCAGCCGCCCGCTGGTCAGTTCGGTGATCGCCTGGTCGACCGCGATTAGCGACGAGGCGCAGGCGGCGTCCAGGGTGTACGCCGGACCGCGCAGGTTGAGCCGGTTGGCCACCCGGGACGCGGCCAGGTTCGGCACCAGCCCGATCGTCCCCTCCGGCTGGTACGGGCCGAGCCGCTCGTCGAACTTCTCGCGTACCAGGTCGAGGCGGCTCTGGTCCAGCTCCGGGATGAGTTCCCGCAGCACCTGGATGACTTGGCTCGACATCCGCACCCGTTGGGCGTAGCGAGCCTGGGCGGGGCTGAGGATGCCGCCCCGCCCGAGGATCACACCCACCCGGTCGCCGCCGGGTAGCCGGTCCGCGCCACCGGCGTCGTCGATCGCGGCGGCGGCCACGTTCAGGGCGATGAGCTGGTCCGGCTCGATGTCCGCCACCGATGCGGGCATGATGCCGAACCGCAGCGGCTCGAAGCTCGCGAACTCGTCAACGAACCCGCCTCGCCGGCAGTACATCCTGTCCGGTCGGTGGGCCTGCTCCGGGTCGTAGAACTCGTCGTCCCACCGGTGCGCCGGCACGTCGGTGATGGCGTCCACCCCGTCGACCAGGTTGCGCCAGTAACCTTCCAGATTGCCGGCGCCGGGCATCACCGCCGCCATCCCGACGATCGCGACCGGGTCGCGCCGATCGGTGCTCGTGTTCATCTTCGACCTCTCGCTCCACCGTCGACGGGGGTACCGGGTGTACGGCGCTGGCTTCGGTGCGACTCCTGGAAGGTCAGGCGGCGCACCTCTCGGAAGATCACCAGCCCGAGGCGGTGTAGACCACGGAGTTGATCTTCGGGTCGCCCCAGGCCAACTCACCCAGCAGGCTGAACGCGCCCGCCTCGGGGTCGATCAGGTCTATGCCGCGGCGGGCGTACTCCCGGCTCAGTTCGTCACTGACCATCCCGCCGTGCCCGGCGCCCGGCGCCCAGGGGCCCCAGTGCACGGTCAGGCAGCGGTTGCCGGTGCTCGCCGCCCAGCGGGTCCCGATCGCGTCGATCGCGTCGTTCGCCGCCGCGTAGTCGGCTTGACCCCGATTCCCGTACGCCGCGGCGATGCTCCCGAAGAGCACCACGAACCGGGGCGCGGAGCCCAGCTCGTCGATTCCGGCCAGCACCGAACGGGCACCCTCCACCTTGGTGCCGAACACCCGGGCGAACGACTGCGGGTCCTTCTCCGCAATCAGTTTGTCCTCGATCACGCCGGCCGCGTACACCACGCCGTCGACCCGCCCGTGCGTACGTTCGACGTCCAGCAGCAGAGCCCGGATCGCCGACGCGTCCCGCACGTCGAGAGCGTGGTAGCGCACCTCGCTGCCCAGTTCCCGCAGCTCACCGAGGGTCGCCTCGACCTCGCGGGCGGCCAGCACCGCCTGGGTGGTGCGTTCGATCTCCGCCGGAGACCGCAGACCCCGACGGGCGAGCGCGGCCCGCAACGACGCCCGGTCCCGGGCCGACACCAGGTCCGGATCCTCCGGCCCGGTCGGCAGCGGTGTACGGCCGACCAGCTCGATCCGGCAGCGGCTCGCCATGGCCACCGCGCGGGCGAACCACGGTGTGATCCCGCGTGCCCCGCCGACCAGGACTACCACCGAATCCCGGTCGAGGCCGATCGCCGCCGCCTCGGAGGCACCATCACCGGCCGGCCCGGCGCCGCTCGTCGCCACCGCTCCCAGTGCCGTCGGTGCGAGGTCGACCGCCGTCCGCTCGGTCTCGCCCCGCACGACAACCGGTGTTTCCCCGCCGACCAGCAACTCGTCGAGCAGGTGTCGGGCGATCCGCTGCGGGTCGGCGTCCCCGTCGACCTCCACGTACCTGGCCGTGACCTGCGGATACTCCCTGGCAATGGTACGGAACAGGCCGGCCAGCCCATCGGTACGGTCAGACCCGCCGACCGGGCCTGCCGCCAGCAGCCAGCGTGGACCGGCCGCGAGTGCCTGCTTGAGGAACGGGAAGATCTCGGGCAGCAGCGGCGCTCCCGTGCCGGTCAACCCGTCGAGCAGGATCAGCCCGTCGAAGCCGGCGAGCTGACCGGCCTGCTTCCCGTCCACCACACCGGTCTGCCCACCCGCCCCGTGCTCCTGGAGAAGCTCGGCGAGGTACGCCAGCGCCGGGCTGGCGCCGGTGATGAGGAAACTCGTTCCGGCGAGTACGTCGACGGGCTGCCCGGCGAGCGGTGCACCGGTGTTCGTAGCGGGAGGTGCCGCGATCACCTTCACCTGGGGCAGGAGCCGCTTCGGCGTGATCCCCGCCCGGCTGGTGGTGGTGACCTCCGCGACGACGTCCACGACGTCGGCCACCGCGGGGATCGGCGCGGGTGCGACGGCCGGATTCATCGTGGCCACCGTGCCGTCCCCTCGTGCCGGTGCCGCGGCGCCCTCTGCCTGCATCTTCTGGTCGAGCCAGGCGACCATGGTGCGTACGGTGCGGGCCTTGACGAGGTCTTCGAGTTCGGCTTCGTCGCCTTCGACGGCGAGGCGTAGTCGTGCGGCGACCTCGCCGGCGACTTCGGCGCGTTTGATGGAGTCGATGCTGAGGTCGGCTTCGAGGTCGAGGTCGAGTTCGATGAGGTCCACCGGGTAACCGGTGCGCTCGCTGATCACGTCGAGGATCGCGGTCTGGAAGTCGGGTCGGGTCACCACGACCGTGCCGGTCGCGACCAGAGCGTTCGACTGGGTCGCCCCGCTCGCGTGCCCGAGTACGGCGGTCGCGTGGATCACGGTCGTGCCCGCCGCGGACCGCATCTTCTGGTCGAGCCAGGCGACCATGGTGCGTACGGTGCGGGCCTTGACGAGGTCTTCGAGTTCGGCTTCGTCGCCTTCGACGGCGAGGCGTAGTCGTGCGGCGACCTCGCCGGCGACTTCGGCGCGTTTGATGGAGTCGATGCTGAGGTCGGCTTCGAGGTCGAGGTCGAGTTCGATGAGGTCCACCGGGTAACCGGTGCGCTCGCTGATCACGTCGAGGATCGCGGTCTGGAAATCGGGACCGGACGCGGCGACCGGTACGGCGGCCACGTCGACCGCGCCCGCCGGTGCGGCCGGAGACACGGCCATCACCGCCGTTGCCGTGACCGGTGCGACCTCGCTCCCGTGACCCGGCAGCACCACCGGCGGGTACGCCTCGGTGGGCTGCCACACCAGCCGCCCACCCGCACCGTCGCCGAAGTAGGCGAGCATCACGTCGCGCTGCGAGGCGATCATGTCCCGGCTGGTGCGAAGGAACTCGCTCAACAGCTCGTCGCGGCCGTCCCGGCCGCCGAAGGTGGTCCCGTTCGATGCGGTCATCGACAACTCCTTGATCCGTCGTGGGGGCGTCATCCCGCCGGGCAGGCTGTTCCCGAACTGATCTCGTACGAGCTGGCCGTCCACTGTCCAGAAGGGACGTCGAGCTGGCTCGACCGTCGCGAGGTCCACCGTGTCGCGGCCCTGGAACAACCAGCCGGTGCGGACCGGTACGCCGGCACAGGCGAGCTGACCGATGGTGACGAGGAAGCCGCGCAGCCCCTCCTCGGGACGTGGCTCCGCGGCGACCGCCAGATGCGGCCGGTCGCCGAGGACGGCCCGGACCAGCTTCGTGAGTACCTGACCGGGGCCAGCCTCCACGAAGGTCCGAGCGCCGCTGGCGTACATCGACTCGACCTGTTCGACGAAACGCACGGGCGCGCCGATCTGCGCGGCGAGTTGCTCGCGTACCCGGTCGGCGTCACCGTCGTACGGGGCGGCGGTGTGGTTCGACCAGACCGGGATCGCCGGCTCGCGTACGGGCCGGGCGGCGAGCGCCTCGGCGAAACGAGCGGTGCCACCGGCCACCACCGGGCTGTGGAACGCGCACGCGACGGAGAGCCCCCGGGCCGACAGCCCAGCCTCGCGCAGCGCCGCCACCGCCGCCCCGACCGCGGGTGTCGGCCCGGAGATCACCACCTGGGTCGGCGTGTTCCGGTTGGCCAGCACAACCTCGCCGGCCAGTCCCGCCTCCGCGAGCACCCGGCCCACCTGCTCGGCGGTGCCGGTGACCGCCGCCATGGTGCCGGGATCGTCTCCGGTCGCGGCGAGGATCGCGTCGGCCCGTTGCCGGCTCAGCGCGAGCAGGGTCTCCGGGTCGAACGCGTCGGCCACACAGAGCGCGACCAGCTCACCGTAGCTGTGCCCACCGGCCAGGTCGGGCCGGACGCCCAGCCGCCGCAGCAGGTGGTCGACCGCCAGCCCGCCGATGCCCAGTACGGGTTGGGCGACCCGGGTGTCGCGTACCCGGTCCTCCTGCTCGCGTACCGTCTCGGGGTCGAACGCCGACGGGGGGAACAACACGTCCGCCCACTCGGCACCGAGGCGCAGGTAGTGCCGCAACTCGGGGAACGCCACGAACAGTTCGGCGAGCGCACCGGGTCGCTGGCTGCCCTGGCCGGGGAAGAGGAACGCCACCTTGCCCGGTTCCGGTTCGTCCGGCGGTTGGACCAGTCCGCGCGCCGGATCGTGCTCGCCGGCCAGGGCCCGGTCCAACAGGGCGGAAAGCTCGTCCCGGTCGCGGGCGACGACGGCGATCCTAACCGCACCCGCGCGGTGGTCCGCCTCGTCCACCAGCGACGCTGCCAGGTCACGCAGCGACCACGGCCGGCCCAGCTCGTCGCGGGTCGCGAGCATCTCCACCAGGCGCCGTACCCGAAGCTGTGCGGCGGGCCGGTCGGCGCCTCGGAAGCAGAACAGTTCCGCCGGCCAGGACTGCCGGGTGTGTCGCGGCTCCGGGGCATTCGGGTACGCGCTGAGCACCGTGTGGAAGTTCGTACCGCCGAAGCCGAACGCGCTCACCCCGGCCAGCCGTTCGGCCGCCGGCACCGTCCACGGCCGGGCCCCGGTGTAGAACGCGAACGGGCTGCGTTCCGGGCTCCACGCCGGGTTCGGGCGGGTCAGGTGGATCGTCGGTGGCTTGACTCCGGTGTAGAGCGCCAGGCTTGCCTTGATCACCCCGGCCAGCCCGGCCGCGCACTTGGTGTGCCCGATCTGCGACTTCACCGAGCCCAGCGCGCAACTACCGGGCTTCGCGCCGGCCTCGTCGAAGAACCGGGTCAGCGTCTCCAGTTCGGTACGGTCGCCGACCACGGTGCCGGTGCCGTGCGCCTCGACCAGGCCGACCTGTCGGGGCGAGACGCCGGTGCGGTGGTACGCCCGGTCGAGGGCACGCCGCTGTCCGCTCGCCCTCGGGGCGGTGAGCCCGAGCGCACGTCCGTCGCTGGAGCTCCCGACGCCCTTGATGACGGCGTAGATCCGGTCGCCGTCGCGTTCGGCGTCGGCCAACCGCTTCAGTACGACGCACGCCACCCCCTCACCGAGGGCGATGCCGTCGCCGGTGCTATCGAACGTACGGCACCGCCCGGTGGGGGAGAGGGCGTGCGCGGAGGTGAACATCAGGTAGTCGTTGATGCCGTTGTGCAGGTCGGCGCCGCCGCAGATCATCAGGTCGCTGCTGCCGGCGCTGAGTTCCTTGCAGGCGGCGTCCATCGCGGCCAGCGACGAGGCACAGGCGGCGTCGATCGTGTAGTTGGGACCGCCGAGGTCGAGACGGTTGGCGACCCGGCCGGCGATGACGTTGGCCAACACGCCGGGGAAGCTGTCCTCGGTGACGGTGGGGAGCTGGTCCTCCAACTCGGCCGGCACCTCCCCGAGGTACGCCGGGAGCATGGTGCGCAGCGTCTGGGCGTGGCCCATGTCGCTGCCGGCCTCGGCACCGAACACCACCCCGGTCTGGCTGTGGTCCACACCGTCCGCGTCGTACGGGTAGCCGGCGTCGACGAGCGCCCGATGCGCCACCTCGAGCGCGAGCAACTGGGTCGGGTCGATGCTGCTCAGCGCCGCCGGGGGAATCCCGTAGCGGATCGCGTCGAACGGGACCGGGTCGATGAACCCGCCCCACCGGGAGACGCTGATCCGCCCGGCCTGCCCGGGTCCCACCTCGGGCGCGTAGTACGTGTCGACGTCCCACCGGTCGGCCGGCACCTCGGTGACCGCGTCGGCCCCGCCGAGCACGGTCTGCCAGAAGCTGTGCAGGTCGGGTGAGCCGGGCAGGATGCAGGACATGCCGACGATGGCGATGTCCAGCGGCGCGGGCGGCTCCTGAACCGGCGTGACCGGCGGGGTGAGTTCGGCGCGCAGCGCGGCCGCCCGTACCGCGTGGAACTCCTGTGCCTCGGTGGTGACCTGCGTGTGCAGTTGCGCGACCGTGGTCGGCGCGTGGCGCAGCACGGCAACCTGGCCGGCCATGAACATCCCCTCGACGGCCTGGACCGCCTCGTCGACCCGCACCAGCCCGTCGTCCTCCCGGCGTACGCCCTTGCTGGCGATCCGCAGCCGGCCGACGTTCAGCAGCTCCAACTGCTCCCAGACCTGGCGGTTCTCCACCCCGGCCGATTCCAGTTCCTCCCGTACGCCGTGGAAGTCGTCGACGAAGGGACTGGGCAGGCACCGGGTCGCGTGTCCGGGGGCGGTCTCCAGCAGCGACGTGGCCGTGGCGGCGATGGCCTGGCGGTGGAACAGGGGCTGGATGGCGCCCTCCTCCACCGCCTCGCGGGTGAAGAGGTAGGCGGTGCCCATCAACAGCCCGATCTGTGCCCCGCGCGCGGTCAGGGGTGCCGCCATCGCGGCGACCATCGCCGCCGACCGCGCGTCGTGGATGCCGCCCGCGAACAGCAGTTGCAACCGCCCGGCGTCGTCCGGTGTGTCCGCCAGGAACTCGTCGAGTACCAGCAGTTGCGCCTCCCACAGGGGGAAGCTCGCCCGGGGCCCGACGTGGCCGCCGCACTCGGCGCCCTCGAAGACGAACTTGCGCGCACCCGACCGGAGGAACTGCCGCAGCAGCCCCGGCGACGGTACGTGCAGGAAGGTGTTGATCCCGTCCTGCTCCAGCACGGTGGCCTGGGAGGGGCGACCGCCCGCGATGATCGCGCAGGCCGGTCTGATCTCGCGGATCGCGTCGAGCTGTGCCGCGCGCAGCTCGTCGGGCGCGAAGCCGAGCACCCCGACGCCCCAGGGACGGTCGCCCAGCCGCTCGGCGGTCTCCCGCAGCACCCGGCGGGACTGTTCGGCGCCGGACAGGGCGAGCGCGACGAACGGCAGCGCACCGTCGGCGGCGACCGCGGCCGCGAAGGGGGCCTCGTCGCTGACCCGGGTCATCGGGCCCTGCACCACGGGTATCCGTACATTGAGGGTGCCGGCGAGGGCGGCGCCCGGCGCCAGGGCGTCCCCGGCAGCCGGTTCGGCGATCGCTTCGAGCAGCGTGGCGCGGATTGCGCGTACGGCCGCGGCGGTGTCGGGCCAGCGTCGGGCGAAGACGGCGGCGAGCCAGCCGTCCTGGCCGATCGGCAGCAGTTGCGAGGTGCTGTCGTGCGGACCGCCCCGGCGGATCCCGCGTACGCCGTCGACCAGGACCGTCTCGGACCCGTCCAGCCGGCGGATCGTGCCCCGTACGTCCGTCGGCAGCTCGGATTCCGGCATGAGGGTGAGCTGGCTGTCCAGGACGATCCCGGCCGCTCCGCCGATGAGGCAGGCGACAGCGGTACGGGGACCGATGCCGCCGGCAACCCAGATCGGCAGGTCGATGCCGTCGGCTGCGGCCAGTTGCTGGAGCAGGACGAACGAGCTGAGCTCGCTGACCCTGCCGCCGCCCTCCATGCCCCGCGCGATGAGTCCGTGCGCCCCGGCCGCGGCGGCAAGGTGAGCCTCGTCGAGGCTGGTCACCTCGACCAGCACCCGGTACCTGTCGACTATGTCGGCCAGTGGCCAGGCTGTGTCCAGCGGCACGACGACGAGGTCGACGAGGCCGTGCCCCGCCCGGTCGACGTCAGCCGGCGCGGCGGCGCAGCCGGCCGGCACCCGTACGCCGATCGGCTCGTTCGACCCGGCGGTGGCCTGTGCCAGACAGGTAAGTGTCCAGCTGTCGCCGGAGGCGAGGTCCAGTACGCCGTGACCGCCACCATGGCGGGCGGCGGTGGCGATCCGGGGACTGGGTTCGAGGAGGCTACCGGCGCTGATCGCGATCACGAGATCGCGCGTGTTCGGTGCAGGGCTCATCGGACTCCCACTTCATGTGGCGGCGGTTCTCGGACGCGACCGAATGAATCAAATGATCACCGAGGTGGACCCGAAGGTAATAGGCGTCAATCGATCTCGGGCTCCAATTAAGTTAGGGGAGCTTGGTTACAGCTCAGTTAAATCTCCCTAACTATGGCGGTGGCCTGTGGGTTTTTCCGGCGAGCCCGTCGATGCGCCGGAACATCTGACGCCCGTCCTTAACGAGCTGGTCAGAGTTGGTCAGGAGATGGTCGCTACTCTGGCCGATATTGGGCCAGTCTGTTAAATACCGACCTACTTTGGTTTCCGAAATGTTACCTGCCACCCAAAAAGAGTGACGTCTATCACTATCTTGTTGCCGATTCGAATTGTGAAAGCACTCTTGTTTGGTCGGTTTGGTTCGCGGAACCATTCCTATCTAGTGAGTATGAAAATGGTTCGGGAGGGCCTCGCCGAATAGGTCTGGGCGCCAGCCGGAGGGAGGTGAATCGGCCCATAAAAGGCCCGCTCGTGGTGCATCCGGCACCGATGGACGACCGTGCCTACACCTGTGCGGCGGCCCCGCCGTGCCCGCGCCGGTCCGGCGCCGCCGGGCGCACGTCGGCGGCAACCGGGTCGGCGAGGCCCGGCCGAGCGCTGCCCTGCCCGCGTACCGAACCCGAGTGCTCCGCTCCCCGCATCCACCTGCCCCCCGACGAACTGGTGGTACCTCATGCGCAAAATCCTCCTGCTGGCCCTGGTCGGTCTCGGCGCGCAACTGGTCGACGGCAGCCTCGGCATGGCCTACGGCGTGACCTCGACGACCCTGCTACTTGCCGTCGGCGCCCATGCCGCCGCGGCATCGGCTACCGTGCACCTCGCCGAGATCGGCACCACGCTCGCCTCCGGCGCCGCCCACTGGCGATTCGGCAACGTCGACGCGAAGGTCGTCGCGCGGATCGGCATCCCGGGCGCGGTCGGCGCCTTCGCCGGGGCGACCTTCCTGTCCAGCCTCTCCACCGACACGGCGGCCCCGATCATGTCGCTGATCCTGCTCACCCTCGGTGGCTATCTCCTGGTCCGCTTCACCACCTTCGGCCTGCCGCAGGGCAACCTGGGCAAGCCGTTGCGCAAGCGGTTCCTCGGGCCGCTGGGCCTACTGGCCGGCTTCGTCGACGCCACTGGCGGCGGCGGCTGGGGACCGATCGGCACCCCGGCGATCCTGGCCAGTGGCAGGCTCGAACCACGCAAGGTCATCGGTTCGATCGACACCAGTGAGTTCCTGGTCGCCATCGCGGCGAGCCTCGGCTTCCTGGTCGGTCTCGGTGCGGAGAACATCAACCTCGGCTGGGTGGCCGCACTGCTGATCGGAGGGGTGGTCGCGGCGCCCATCGCGGCCTGGCTCGTACGCAAGGTCCCGCCCCGAGTGCTCGGCTCGGCGGTCGGCGGCATGATCGTCCTGACCAACAGTCGGACGTTGCTCCGCAGTGACTGGTTCGAAGCGTCGACTACCGTTCGTTACGCCTGTTACACCGTCATCTGCGCGGTATGGGCGGCCGCACTGACCCACTCGATCCGCCAACATCTCGCCGAGCAGCAGCGGCACCCGGTCGCGATCGGCGGTGAGCCGGAGACCCGTTCCAGCTGATCATCGGACGTCGGCTGGTCTTCCCTGGACCGTCGACTCAGCCGCAGTGCTCGAAGGGGCTGTCGTAGCTGGCCCCGCCGGCCGACCCGCCCCACCTGACGCAGGTGCCTGCGGCGTGCGCGCGTACCGGCCCGGCGTAGTACGCGAAGGAGCCGCTGTCGGTGCTGCGGGGTCGGCCCTGTACCTCCAGGTACGCCGACACCGCCGACCCGGTGCCGACCGAGGTGGTCTTCATGGTCACCGTGCAGTTGTAGCCGTTGCCGTTGTTGTAGAGCAGGTAAACCTTCCCGTACTGGGTTCCGTTCGTCCCGGTCAGCGGCGCCGAGTCGACCACCTGGTACCCGCTGCCGCAGACCTCGCCCGGAGTGTGCGGGTTGGCGGCGGCCGGGGCCTGGGTGGTCTTCGCGGAGGGTTTCGGGCCGGCGGCCGTGGTCGGCGCGCTGGTCGGCGGTGCCGTCACCGGGGCACCCGGTTTGCCGGGTGTCACCGGCGGGGGACTCGGCTTGCTGGACGCCGCCTGGGCGGGCACGACCGGCGGGGCCGGGTCGGCACCGAGGGCCGGCGCCTCGACCGGCACGTTCGCCACCGGCTGGGTCGGTGACGGATCCTCGTCGGACGGCCCAGAAAGCAGGGCGACCAGGCCGATCGCCCCGATCACCACGGCCGCCGCAACACCGCCGAGCAGGATGGGGCGTCGCCGCTTGCCGCCGACGGACGCCGCGACCGGTGACGGGTCCGCCCGAGGTGCCGACGGGACGGTGGTCGAGTTGTCGGCAACGCCGATCGGCGTGGGCAGCGGCGCGGTGCCCTGGGCGGCACGGGCGGCGTCGGCGAAGGCGGCGGCGCTCGGGTACCGGTCGGCGGGTGCCTTGGCGAGTGCGCGACTCACCAGGGCGGCCACCGGCGCCGGGATCTCCTCCGGCAGCGCGGGCGGCTCCTCCTGCAGGTGCCGGGTCACCACCTCGATCGGGTTGTCGCCGGTGAACGGCGGCCGTCCGGTCAGGCAGCAGTACGCGACCGCGCCGAGCGCGTAGATGTCGGTCGCCGCCGACACGGGCTGACCGGCGGCCTGCTCGGGGGCCATGTAGTGCGCCGACCCGAGCACCATGTTGGTGGCGGTGATGCTGGTCAGGTTCGCGGACCGGGCCACGCCGAAGTCGACGAGCACCACGCTTCCGTCCGGCTGGACCAGCAGGTTGCTCGGCTTGACGTCGCGGTGCACGATGCCGGCGGTGTGCGCGACGTGCAACGCCTGCGCGGCCTGCGTCACGATCGACATCGCCTGCCCGACGTCGAGCTCGGCGGTTTCCCGAATCCACGTCGACAGTGGTACGCCCTCGATGTACTCCATCACGAGGTAGTCCACCCGCCGACCGTCGACCACCGCGTCCTCGCCGTAGTCGTAGATCTGCACGATGCCCGGGTGGCGCAGCGCGGCCATCATCCGTGCCTCGGTACGGAACCGGGTGATGAACTCCGCGTCGGACACCAGCGCCGGTAGTAGCACCTTGACCGCGACCTTGCGTCTGAGTAGGACATCGGTGCCCAACCAGACATCGCCCATGCCGCCGGTGGCGACGCGTTCGTCCAACTGGTAACGATCACTGAGCACGATCCCCCGAGACAACACCGGGACACGGTACCCGCCGCCGAATTGTCGTTACCCGCACCCGGTGCCGCGACGGGCGGGTGCGGTGCCGTTCGTCCGCAGGTCAGGGGCGAATCCGGGCTCGTCCCCGATGCGCGGCCCGAGGTCCCGCCCTTAGCCTGGTGATCGGGGTCGATGCCTTCGGTCACCGGCCGCAGACCCGCAGATGCTCCGGATCAGGGGAGACGCGATGAAGGCGATCGTCCAGGACCGGTACGGCTCACCCGACGTCCTGGAACTCCAGGAGGTCGACAGGCCGGTGCCTGCCGACAACGAGGTGCTGGTACGGGTGCACGCGGCGTCGGTCAACGCGCGCGACTGGCACATCATGCGCGGGGACCCGTACGTGGCGCGGCTGATGGATCCGAGCGTGTTCGGTCGTGGTGGACCCAAGCTGAGGATCCGGGGCTCGGACTTCGCCGGCCGGGTGGAGTCGGTCGGCCGGGACGTGCGGCGCTTCCGCCCCGGCGACGAGGTGTACGGCGAGGCCGACGGCGCGTTCGCCGAGTACGTGGCCGCCCCGGAGAACGTGGTGGCACTCAAGCCGACCGACCTGACGTTCGAGCAGGCGGCGGCCGTACCGCTGGCCGGGAACACGGCGCTGATGGGCGTGCGTGACGTGGGGCGGGTGCAGCCGGGCCAGCGGGTTCTGGTCAACGGGGCGTCTGGTGGGGTGGGCACGTTCGCCGTACAGCTCGCGAAGTCGTTCGGCGCCGAGGTGACCGGCGTGTGCAGTACGCGCAACGTGGACCTGGTCCGGTCGCTCGGCGCGGATCACGTCGTCGACTACAGCCGTACGGACTTCACCCGCGACGCGACCCCGTACGACGTGGTGTTCGACCTGGTAGGGAACCGTTCCTTGACCGAGTGCCGGCGGGTGCTGGCACCCGGCGGCACCCTCGTCCTCTCCGGCGGAGGCGTCTCCGAGGGCGGCGCTCTTTTCGGGCCGGTCGGTCTGATGATCCGGGCGCAGCTGCTGGACCGGTTCGTCGGCCACCGACTGCTCCTCCTCGCGGCGAAGCAGAGCACGGAGAACCTGTCGACACTCGGCGTGCTCGCCGAATCCGGGGCGGTCGTCCCGATCATCGACCGGACCTTTCCACTGGCCGAGGTGCCCGACGCGATCCGGTACGTCGAGGTCGAGCACGCCCGGGCGAAGGTTGTCGTCACCGTGTGAGAGGGCCGGACCCGGCGGGAGCGGACGCAGGGCTCGATGCGGCCATCGGCCGTAACCACCCACACCCGAGGGCAGCCGTCAACGGCCCACGCCGGAGGGCAGCCGTCAACCGCCCACCACTGACGGGCGTCCGGCAGCCGTCAACCGGCCACCGTGGAGGGCGTCCGGATCGCCGCCGGTGCCCGCAGCTGCGCGGTCGCGAAACCGGCGACGCCCTCGGTGAACCCGATCCGGGCCCGGAACCCGATCAGTTCCGCCGCCCTGGCCGGGTCGGCGACGACGTGCCGTACGTCGGCCGGTCGGCCGCCACCGACCACCATCGGCGTCGGACCGTCCATCGCGGCGGCCAGCTCGTACGCCAACTCCCCGACCGTGTGCGGCTCACCGGAGCAGACGTTCAGCGGCACCAGCCCGTCCGGCGGCGGGGCGGTCAGGGCCAGCAGGTTGGCCCGTGCCACGTCGGCGACGTGGACGAAGTCGCGCCGCTGCCGCCCGTCCTCCAGCACCCGGGGCGCCTGCCCGGCGGCCAGCGCCGACCGGAAGATCGACGCCACCCCGGCGTACGGGGTGTCCCGGGGCATCCTCGGCCCGTAGACGTTGTGGTACCGCAGGGCCCAGACCCCGCCGCCGGTCTGCCGGGCCCAGGCCGCGGCCAGGTGCTCCTGGGCGAGCTTGGTCGCCGCGTACGTGCTGCGCGGTTCCAGTGGCGCGTCCTCCGGCACCAGACCGGGGGCCAGCGCGCTGCCGCAGGTCGGGCAGGTCGGGTCGTACCTGTTCGCGGCGAGGTCGGCCGGGCGTCGGTCAGCCGGCCGGGCCACCCCGTGGACCGCGCAGTGGTACCGGCCCTCGCCGTAGACCACCATCGAACTGGCCAACACCAGCCGACGTACGCCCGCCGCGTGCATCGCCGCGAGCAGGTGGGCGGTGCCGAGGCTGTTGTGGGCGGCGTACTCGGGGGCATCCGAGGGGTCGAGCCCGTGGCCGACCATCGCCGCCTGGTGACACACCGCGTCGACCCTGGACAGCAGCCCGGTCAGCAACCCGCCGTCGCGTACGTCGCCGACGACCAGCCCGTGCCGCCGCGACCAGGGCGGTATCTCCCCGCCGTGGGCCTGGGGCAGCAGCGCGTCCAGGGCCACGACCTCGTGTCCGTCCTCGACGAGCAGGTCGGCGACGTGGGATCCGATGAACCCGGCCGCACCGGTGACGAGTATCCGCATTCCGGTCACCGTATGGCCCGCTCGGCGTCCCTGTCCCGCGATCGACCCAAGCCGGCCCCCGGCGGTCTGGCTCGACACGGGTGCCCGGACCCCTGCCCGATCCGGGCACCCGTTGCGCGCGGAAAGCTACCCGCTCACCTGATCATGGTGATCGACGTGTCGAAGCCGACCCGGACCGGGTTGGTCGTCGGGAACGAGAAGACCTCTCCGGCCCACGGCGGTGGCCCCGGCGGCGGGGGAATCGGGCGCCGCCACCACCAGAAGAACCACCACCAGATGTTGTTGCCGCACCAGGCCACGTACACGTAGTCGTCGACGACGGTGAGCGAGATCGGACCGCCGGGACGGGCGATTCCCGGCTGGCTGGCCACCGCCGGCTCGATCCATCCGCCGGCGAGGTTGGTCGCCACCCGGATCGCGCCGTCGGCGCCCGCGAAGAAGACGCTCGTCTGGCCGGTGGTGAACTGCGCCGCGGCGAGGCGGGCGCCGACCGGTGCCGCGCCGACACCCGAGATGGCCACCGGCTCCCACGGATCCGGTAGGGCTCCGGCCGCGAAGTTGACCCGCCAGAGCCGACCGTCGAGACCGGTGAAGAACGCGGTCACCGCGGCGGCGGAGGCCGCGGCGACGCCGCCACCGGGCGGCGCCAGGCCGGGCGGGCTGGCCGGGACCGTCGCCCAGGTGCTGGTGCCGGTCCGCCAGACCGACTGGAGCCCGCCGTCCGCGCCGACGAACAGGGCGCCCGGCACGTTGCCCTGCCGGGTCGCGGAGACGACCGCGCCCGGCGGGGCGATCCCGGTCGCGGAGATCCGTCGTGGTCCGGCTCCCGGCAGTACGCGTTGCAGATACGACGCGCCGTAGAGCGCCCCGTCGTTGCCGACGAAGAACGCGTGTACGCCGTCCGATGTGCTGACCGCGCTCACCTGTCCGCCCGGCGGTGCCAGGCCGCCGGATCCGTCGTTGAAGATCCTGAATCCGGAACTGCCGGAGCTGGTGGTGCCGACGACGAGTGCCCCCTGGGTGCCGATGACGAACGTGGCGACGTTCCCGTCGGGTTGGCGTACTGCGCTGACGCCGGCTCCGGGTGGCGCGATCACCGCGGTGCTGACCGGGCCGGACGATCCCGACGATGCTCCCGTCGAGGCCGGGTAGAGGCGGCCGTCCGCGCCGATGGTGAAACCGACGAGTTGCGACGGCGCGATCTGCGCGGCTTGCCCGGGTGGGGCTCCGAGCGGTGCGACGGCGGTGGCCACCGCAACGCCGACCGCCACCGCGATGCGCAAGCGTCTGGTGTGGTTCTGGCTCACGGAATTCCCTTCGTTTCGGGTGCGAACCCTCGGACCACAGGTTCCCCACCGGATCGCCTCGGTGGCGAGAATTCAGCGAAAGTGCCAGCCATTCGTGAATTGCTATGCGAAGCCATTGACGAATGGTCCTGTGGAGTGTCATGCCGTAAACGCAGGACCCACAAATCCCTGGTAGCAGTCCATATGATCTTCCGAGGTGTACCTATTCCGGATCCCGCCCGGACACCCGCACCCGAATAGCTGCCGCGAGCTGCTCTTATTGTTCCGGTGCTGCTTCCGGTGTCCGGGAATCGGCCGGACACCGATTTCGTACGCCATGCTGGTAGCGGATTTCCCGGCGGTGTGGGGTCAAGACGATCCGTCGGTTTCGGGGCGAAGTTTCGTCCACACCTGCGCGGCATCCGGATGGCCGAGCCGGTCGAGGATGTCGGCGGCCCGACGCCAGGCGGCGCCGGCCCGCTCGGCTTCGCCCGCACCATGGTGGGTGTCGCCGAGATGCGTCAGCGTGGTGGCTTCGAAGTAGCGCTCCCCGGCCTCCTGCCACAACGCGAGCGCGTGCTCGTAGCAGTCGACGGCTTCCCGGTGGTGCCCGAGATGGTGGTGCGCATAGCCGAGGCTGTCCCAGGTGTGGGCCTGCCAGTACCGGTTGCCCGTCCGCTGTTGTTCGGCGAGGGCCCGTTCGCAGTAACCGAGCGCCCGCCGGTGGTCGCCGAGCTGGATGTGGTACCAGCCGATGTTGTTCAGCGCGTTCGCCGCGCCGTGCGCGTGACCGGCGCCCTCGAACAGGTCGAAGGCCCGTTGTGCCTGGTCGAGCGCCTGCCGGTAGTCGCCCTGGCGCTCGGCCAGGATGCCGAGGTTCAGCCGCGTACGGGCACTGCCGACGTCGTCGCCGAGTTGGCCGTACAGGTCCAGGGACTGCTGCAGGTGGGCACCGGCCTCGGCGTAGCTCCCCAGGCGCAGGCAGGCCACCGCACGGTTACGGTGGACGCGGGCCTGGCCGAGTCGATCACCGGACCGGGTGGCGGCCTCCAGGGCGAGCTGCTGTACGCCGGACTGGTCCTGCCACGCCCCCAGCCGGTCCAGATAGGTGTTCAGCGTGCAGGCCAGCTGCCAGGCGTGGGTTTCGAACCCGGTGGCGGCGGCCAGCGCGGTAGCGGCGAGCAGCGCCCGATGCTCGGTGCCGAGACAGGCCCACGCATGCTCCCGGTCGCGTAACTCGACCGTTGCCACCCCGTCGTGCACGGCCGGCAGGTCGATCGAGTCACGATGGTGGTAGAGCAGCAGGTCCGCGCCGTGCGCGGTGTGCAGGTAATGATCGAACAGCCGGGTCAGGGCCGCCTCCCGCTCTCGATCGGGAGCGTCCGCCTCGAACTGCTCCAGCGCGTACGCACGCAGGAGGTCGTGCAGCGCGTACCGCCCGGGCAGCGGCTCGGCCAGCAGGTTCGCCCGGGTCAGATCGGCCAGCGGTGCCCGTACGTCCGCGACCGGAAGGCCGGCGAGGCTGGCCGCCGCTGGGACGGACACGTCCGGGCCGGGGTGTAACCCGAGCAGCCGGAACAGCCTTGCGCTGACCGGGTCCAGCCCACGGTAGGACCAGGAGAAGACCGCCCGAACGTCGGCACCCGCCTCGCCACCGGTGAAGCCGTCGAGGCTGCCCCGTCTGTCTTCCAGTTCGTCGGCCAGCCGGCCGAGCCCGAAGTCCGGATGGGTGGCCGCCCGCGCGGCCACGATGGACAGCGCCAGCGGCAGCCCCGCCGAAGACGCGACGATCCGGTCCACCGCCTCCGCCTCCCGGGCCACCCGCGCGGCGCCGAGGCGGCGCGACAGCAACTCCCGCGACTCCGCCGCCGGCAGCAGGTCCAGGACCAGCGGATGCGCACCCTCGGCGGCGACGAGCCCCGGTAGCTGGTTGCGACTCGTCACCACCACCAGACAGCCGGACGAACCGGGCAGCAACGGCCGTACCTGGTCGGCGTCACGGGCGTTGTCCAGCAGCACGAGCATCCTGCGCCCCACGAGCAGGCTCCGATAGAGCGCCGCCTGTGCGGTGAGCCCCACCGGAACGCGCTCCGCGGGCACACCGAGGGCCTCCAGGAAACCCCGTGTCGCCTCGGCCGGACTCATGATCGGCAAGGTGGCGTCGAAACCGCGCAGGTTGACGTAGAGCTGCCCGTCCGGAAATCGGTCGGCGACCCGGTGCGCCCAGTGCAGCGCAAGGGCGGTCTTGCCGACCCCCGCCGTCCCGCCGATCGCGGAGATCAGCACCGCCCCGGGCGCGTCGGCCGCCTCCGCGAGCAGGTCGGACAGGGCGGCGACCTGCGGCTCCCGTCCCGCGAAGTGCCGTACCGCCGCCGGCAACTGCCGGGGGACCAGCCGGTCGCGCCCTGTGCTCCCGAGTTCCGGGGCGGCCGGCTGTTCGGCGCGCGCGGCCCGGCGACCCAGCTCGGTGTGCGCCGCGCCACTGAGCCGCTCAGCCGCACGGACGCCGTCGGCGGCCCGCAGCAACCGCCAGTGCTCGGCATCCCACCGGCCCAGGTCGGACAGTTCGGCCGGCAGCGGTACGCCGACCTGCTCGGCGTGGGCGGAGCAGGCACTCACGTACGCGGCCACGAAGTGCCATTCCGGCAGTGACTTGGCATTGAGCTTGTCGCTGAGGGTGGAGCGGGCGAGCGGCTGGTGCAACCGGGTGGCGACCGCGACCAGTTCGTTCAGCGACGGCGCACCGGCGAGTTGCCGCAGCCGCTTGAGTTCGTCGACGAAGTGGAGCAGCGCCTCCCGGCCGGCTTCCCCCATACCGCACCTACCTCCGGCACCCGGTTCCGATCTTCGAAAGCCCCACCCAGGGTAGCCGGACGAACTCACGCTGATCGATGCCAGTTGCCTTGGGTGTTCGACCCGGCCCATCGCCTGAGGCGTCACAGGTGGCGTACGTGGGCGAGCAGCGCGCCGAGAAACTGTTCCGGTTGGGTGAACGCGGCGAAGTGGCTGGCGTTGCCGATCAGCACCAGCGCCTTCGTCGACGCCTGCACCTGGGCGTAGTAATCCTGCGCCAGGGTGGTCAGGGTCAGCACGTCGGTTTCGCCCTGGAAGATGAAGAACGGTACGTCGAACCGGGTACCGTAACGCCGTGCGTCGTACGACATGAACTGCTCGAACAGCGCCCGCTGCGAGTACGTGAAACCCGACGCGAGGTGGACGACGTCGCGCAGGGTGTGAGCGGGTGAGGTCAGCGCGAGCGGGAACAGCAGCTTGGTGACGGCGTTCGGTTCGACCGGATCGGTCTTCATGGTCCAGTTCATCTTCCTGCCCCAGGTCGCCAGGTCCCACCGCGACGGATCCGGGTCGATCCGTTCCAGAATCGCGACCGCCCTGGTGTTGCCGGCACGGCGCAACCGGTCGAGGGTCAACCCGAGCCCCTGCGACTCGTTGCGGGCCATGTCCACGTAGTGGTCGGTGCCGACGTAGGCGCTGAACAGGTCGGGCCGGCGCTGGACCAGTGGGACCCCGACCAGGGTGCCCATCGAGCCGGCCAGCAGGATCACCTTGTCTTTCTGCAGGTGCCGGCGGAGGAACTCGACCACCTCGATCCCGTCGGACACCATCCGCTCGAACGTCATCTCGCCGCTGCCCGACCTGCCGTTACGACCCAGGGTCTTGCCCGCGCCGCGACGGTCCCAGTGCACCACCGTGAAATGCTTCTCCCACGGGCGCAGCAGCGGTGTGAACACCGAGTACGGCGACCCCGGCCCGCCGTGGACCACCAGCAGCACCGGGTTCTCCCGGTCCTCGCCACGGATGCCGATCCACTGGTCGATCCCGCCGATCCGGACGAACCGCTCCTCGACGATGCCGTCGGGAGTGTCGATCGTCAGCTTCCTGGCGATCCGGCGCCGCAGCACCGTACGGTAAACCAGGCCCCCGACGACGGGTACGACGACAGCGGCGGCGGCGCAGGCCAGAACGGTTCCGATCATTTCCGCTCCCAGGATCGTGGTCTGTGCAGCCATCGTTGGTCCGGAAGCGGGCCGGGCCCAGGGTGCGGTTCCCACCCCGGTTCACGGTTCATAGGTCTGGCAGGACCAGGCTCGCACCACGGGGACGAGTCGATACTGGACGGCATGGACCCTCGTGCGGAATTGAGCGAGTTCCTACGGTCCCGCCGCGCACGGCTGCGGCCCGAGGACACCGGACTGCCGGTCTTCGGTGGCCGGCGCCGGGTGCCGGGGCTGCGCCGTGAGGAGCTGGCCCAGCTAGCCGGGGTCAGCGTCGACTACTACGTACGCCTGGAGCAGGGCCGGCTGGGCAACGTCTCCGAGTCGATCCTGAACGCCGTCGCGGTCGCGCTGCGCCTGGACGACGCCGAGCGTACGCACCTGTACGACCTCGCCCGGCCGGTGCGGCGGCAACGGCCGCCACAGCGGCAGGGTGGTGGCCGGGAGCAGGTCCGCCCGAGCCAACAGTGGCTGCTCGACGCCCTGTACGAGGTCCCGGCGTACATCCTCGGCCGGCGGCTGGACGTCATCGCCTGGAACGACCAGGCCAGCGCCCTGCTCTCGGTCGACCTCGACGCGCTCGGCCCCGAGGAGCGCAACATGGCCCGGCTGATCTTCCTGGACGACTCGGCCCGCGACCTGTGGGGCAACTGGACGCAGAAGGCCCGGGACACCCTGGGCGGCCTGCGGATGCACGCCGGCCAATACCCGGACGACCCGCTGATGGCGCAACTCGTCGGCGAACTGTCGTTGCGGAGTACGGAGTTCCGGCAGTGGTGGGCGGATCACGACGTGTGGGTCAAGCCGCACGGCACCATGCACTTCCACCATCCGGTCGTCGGCGAGTTCAGCCTCGCCTACGAGGCGCTCGCGGTGCCGGACGCGCCCGAGCAGACCCTGGTCACGTACACCGCGCAGCCGGGCTCGGCCGCCCACACCGCCCTGCGCCTGCTCGCCACCTGGCACGCCGACTCCCGCGACCCGGTCAAGACCCCGCCGATGTCCGACCCTTCCTGACGCTCCGACAAAACACATGACAAAGCGCACCCGCCGGCAAGTCTCGGGTAGCGGAGTAGAACCAGACCGCAAGTCAGCAGAATCCCGGCTGCGACCAGCCTGACCAACTTTGTGAACGTCTGGTGACCGATCGTGCGCGGCGTCGATACGCTGACTGCTTCCGCGCACTCACTCCAGCTTCGAGTTGAGGACGGGCAGATGAACCCGACGTCCGCGCCACCCCGTTACCGGTCCCTGGCCACCAGCGTCGCGGTGGTCCTCACACTGGCCCTCGCCGCGGCGGCCGGCTGCCAGAGTCAGCAGGACCCCAAGCTTCAGTCGGTGCAGGAGAAGCTGAAGCAGACCCACATCTACCAGCAGGGCAAGCTGCGGATCGGGGTGGCCGGCACCGAGCCGCTGATGGGTGAGGTGGACAACGGCGTCTACAAGGGATTCGACATCGAGGTTGCCCGGTACATCGCGGCGTCGTTGGGGTACTCCGCCGAGGACATCGAGTTCAAGGCGGTCGAGACCGAGAACCGCATTCCCAGCCTGCAGGGTGGCGACGTCGACCTGGTGGTGTCGAGCTTCTCCATCACCGAGGAGCGCGAAAAGCTGGTCAGCTTCGCCGGCCCGTACTTCGTCACCACCCAGGAAGTGCTTATCCCGGTGACCATGAAGGGGAAGATCCAGACCATCGAGGACCTGCGCAATCCCGCGTACCGGATCTGCACCAGCGGCGGCTCGACCAGCGAGGAAGAGCTGGAGCGGCACAAGGTCTCTCCCCTTGTGGTGATGACGACCAACGACTGCGTCACCGGCATCCGGGCCGGCCGGTACGACGCGATGAGTTCCGACGAGACCATCCTCGCCGGGTTCATGTCCCGCTATCCGAAGGAGTTCGAGATCGTGGGTATGCCGTTCGGTACCAGCGAACGGCTGGGCATCGGCGTACCGATCACCGACCCGGCGCTGCGGGACCTGGTCGCCTACTTCCTGCAGAAGAGCTACCTGGCCGGCCGCAACGGCGGCAGCAGCCCGTGGCGGACGGCGTACAACAAGACCTTGGGACCCTGGCTGGGCGCCGACCGGAATCAGCCGGCGCCGGAGAAGGTGCCGGACCTCATCGACTTCGACGAGCGGTCGCCACGATGACCCGCGCAGTCTCAGACCTACCGGTGGCCGGTGACCCAGCGACGGACGCCGCGACGGCGACGGCCGGACCCCCGACCGGACTGCCGCGGGATGACGCCGAACGCCGCGCGCGGGCCAGCCAGTCCTTCTGGGCGGTGGCGGTCGGCGCACCCGCAATCTTCTCGGTACTGCGTCTCGGCGTCGAAGCCGGTGGCGAGTTGCAGACCACCTTGCTGCTGGTCGCCAACGTCGGGCCGGTCAACCTGGTCGCAGCATTCGTCACGACCGCCACCCGGCTGGTGTCCACCGCGCTGGTCGCCGTCTTCGCGATCGGAGCGGTGCTCGCGGTCAGCGCCGACCACGACCCGAACGGGCGACTCGGCCGGCGCCGGCCGATCTTCGCCCGCTGGGCCGACGTCGCACCGGTCTGGTTCGTGATCGCCTGCTTCGGTCTGGCGCTGGTCACGTGGCAGGTCCTCTACCTGCCACTGCTCCTGCCGGCGCTCGCCGCCACGTTTCAGCTCGATCCGGTACGCCTGATCGAGCACCGGATAACCCGGGTGTTGGTCATCGGGGCGGGACTGCTGGCGTACTCCTGGTTGGTGTTCCCGACCACATGGAACGCCCTCGAACAGGGCGAGTACGTCGTGGCGTTGCTCTTCACCGTCCCACCACTGGTCGCACTGTTCGTCGCCGGCCCGATCCTGCCCATGATCGCCCGGCCGCTCGCGTCCGTCGGTCAGGCTGCGGCGCTGGTCATGCTGGTCTGGGCGGCGGTGCCGGTGATCACGACGCCGGTGCTGCCGCTCACCGTCACGACCGTCGAGAACACCGGGGGCGGGGACGAGGACATCCGTGGTCACGTGATCAGCGTGGACGACGTGAACGTGGTGATCCTCCAGGAGCGCGGCGGGGTGCGGTACGTCCCGGTCGACCGGGTTGCGTCGCAGGTGCTGTGCCCCACCGAGGAGGAACTACCCCGCTACCGGCTGCGGGTACGCGACTTCCACATCGAGGACTCGCTGCTGGTCGGCCTCGGCCGGTTCGTACGCCCCTCGGCCCCGATCGACGCGGCCTGCCGAATCATCCCGTGATCGGGGTTTTGGTCCACTGTCGGAAAACGCTGGGCTTCGCCCGCTCGCGGCTACTGAACCTCGCGGCGGAGAACGGCCAGGCCGCAGGTCAGCAGGATCCCGAGAGCGACCAGCCCGATCCGTAGCCAGGGGACGTCCCGGGCGGGCCTGACGCCGATCGAGATCGCAACACCGACGTTCACGATGACGACCAGGCAGATGACTATGCTCAGCGCCCGGAAGGCCACGCCGTGGTCCGACCACCATGCCCAGGTGCCGAACAGAGCGGGGGCGACCAGCAGCAGGCTCAAGCCGATCAGGGGAAGGGCGATCCTCCAGCGCATCCGGACGCTCAGCACTGACCACCCTCCTTGTCGGGGCCCTCGCCACGGTTACCCGCCGTGTCGGCCGACGGCTGCTCGTCGGCATCCCGGAGTTGCTGTGCCTGTCGTTCGACCTGGGCCCGCTCGGTTGGCGTCAGCTCGTTGCGCCTGTTCAGGGCCTCGGTGAACGCTTCACCGAGCGCGCCGCCGTGCCAGGAGTGGGTGACCGCGGTGCGCAGGTCGGCATCCCCGGCGAGGACGGTACGGGCCAGTGATCCGAGCGGGTCGTCCCCGGAGCGAGTCCGGGCGAGCCGGGCCAGGACAGCGCGGGCGAGCGGTTGCTGGGTGATGTCCTCTGTCATGGCCTATCCCTGATAGCCGGCGGGGTGTTGGTAAGGCTTCAGGTCGGGTATCGAGGCGACCTCGAGGCCAGCGTCGATCATCGCAATCGAACCCGCGATGCCCTTGAAGGTGGCCTCGGCGGTCCCGTAGACGTTCGAGATCTCCCGGTATAGGTCGTACGCCTGCCAGGTGTAATACGCGGCGACGCCGTAACCGGCGACGGCTCCGATGCCGGTCTCGATCGTCGCCGTGCCGATCACCGCCGCCAAGTTCACGATGATAAGGACGTCGATCAGTTCGCTGATCAGGCCGCTGACGACGGAGAAGAACTGTTTGGCCGCCTCGGCCGCCTGTAGGTAGAGGTCGGCGTACCGGTCGCAGGCGGGGTGCAACGCCATCGTGGCGGCACCGAGTGCGAACTGGAATTCCTGCTCGGCCTCTGCGGCGTTGCCCCGCCAGACGCTGGGCACCTCCGCTGCGCCGGTGGTCAGGTTACGACCGAGATCGTGCATCGTGTTGCCGATGATCCGCCAGGCTGCGGCGCAGTGCACGTACGAGTTCCAGTCGCCGCTGAAAGCTTTGGCCCAGCCTTCGAACGGGTCGTGGTCGAAGAGCCAGACGCTGACCTGGCGCAGCCAGGCCGCCGGGCTGATCAGGTCCGTCATCGGGTTGATCTGCCACATCTCGATGCCGGTCGCGTAGTTGGGCGGCACCAGGTGCCGGGCCGGCTGCGCGACGTCGGAGAAGAGTGACCGTTGCGGAGCCGGCCACAGATCCGGGCGGCCGGTAGCCGACGTTCCCCGCACCATGTCCGGATCCGCAGCACTCGGATAGCCCTGATCGATTCGCGCGACGGCGTTGTGGTCGGATGTCGCGTAGTCCCGCTGGGCAAGATTGATCTGGGTGGCTGCGCTACTGGTCAGGCTCTGCAGCCGTGCCAGGGCACTCGTCATCGCCTCGTACGCCTCGGAGTGCGGCCCGCCGAGATAGAACAGCAGGCCCTCCTCGTCGAACTCCATCTGACAATGTGTATTCGTGTACCGCAATGTCTCTTCGGCGTCGCCGGATGCTCGGTGGAGCAGGTTGTAGAGCCCGTTGAGACCGGCTGGATCCACATAGAAGCCGCTCATGTTCCCCCGTCGAACGTCGGTCGGCACCTCGCGGCACAGTAATAGCCGACGATCACGACAGTCAACGGCCCGTCGCCTTCGGTAACCGATCCGACAGGACGAGCGCGCCATCGCTGACCGGGCAGGCGGTGCGGGCGATTGTCCCGCCCGGTCGGGACTGCCGTCACTGGTGAACCGGGACGGCCCTCCGGTGTCCTTCTACTCGGCACAGATCGAGGGAAGGGGTCCAGTTGCGGTACAGACCAGGGACCGTAGGCAGCATCGCGTCCGTCCTCACGACGACGACCGGGCGCGGGGGGTGGACGTGGTGAGGGACGGCTTCCTGCTGTTTCCGTTCTCCCCGGCCGACCAGGGGAGGATCGACGCCGCGTCGATCGGGGTCACGGACGTCGGCTTCGCGTCGGCGCCGGTTGCCGGACAGCCGTACCCGCAGGCGATGCGGCTGGCGTTCCGGATGACCGCCGGCAGCCCCGTACCGCAGGTCCGGCCGCTCTTTCCGGGGCAACTGCGGTTCATTGCCGATCCTGCGGCTCCGGGGGTCACCCCAGCGCCCGACGACGTCGAGTTCACCGGGACCGCGTACGCCAATTGGCGCACCCTCGGCATGCTCCGGCTGACGGTGGACCCGGAAGCCGCCCGGGCGCTGGGTGAACTCGACCCGGATCTGGTTGTGCTGCCGAACGTCGTCTGGTACGGGCCCGTACGCATCTCCCAGGAGTTCCTGTTCAGCACCCTGCGTACGGGGCTGCGCGCGGAACGGTTGGGCGGCACTCCGTCCATCCCGCCGAGCGATCCGCGCTGGGCCAAGCACGCGGTGGCGGCGTTCCTCGCCGGACGGTACGAGCCGACCATCAGGGCCGGCGCCACAGCGGCCACCGACGACCGGATCGCGCATCCGATGCCGACGGTGCATCCGACCGGCGCGCAGCACGACGTCACGCTGCTGGTGAGCGCGGCGATCCGACAATCGCCGAAGGACGGGCTGCGGGAGCGGTTCAACGTACTCAGCGCGGGTGTGGCCGAGGACGACCCGGCGCACAGCGCCAACGGTGCCGTACCCGCCCGGCACGTGTACCGGGTGCTGCGTCCGCATCTGACGGACGCCGCCGCCGGTACCGCCGTACCCGATGCGGTGCTGGCCACCGGCGGGTCCACGCCGGTCTACCACGCGCTGCGCTGCACCCGCGCCTGGCAGCCGGTGGCCGAGTGTTCGGTCCACTTTCCGGCGCAGCGGATCTCCGTCGCCGATCCGGCGGGCAATCCGCTGGCCGTCCAACGCCTTCCGGCCCACGGTGTCTTCTTCTGGTCGTACCCCGCCGACGCACCCGTACGGGATCTGCGGGTTTCGATCGCCGGGGGGATGCGCTGGATCGACGGGGCGACCGCCGACGTGTGGCGGCAGCCGGCGGGTACGGTGGCGCTCGCGTACGACCTAACCGTCACGCCGTCGCCGCATCTGCAACTGCGTCTTCCGATGGGCGAGGCGATGCTGGCCGAGCCGCGGGACAGTCCGGGCGGCGGCAGGTGCACGTACATGTCGATGCGACGGTCGGTGCGGGCGCTGACCGACAACCGGATCTGCGGCGGACGGCTGAACTTCGGCCGGGGCGTCACCGGGCCGGGGACCCGCCAGCTCATGGACGACGCCTGGGCCGGCACTCCAGCACATGCCGGAATCCTGCGCAACAACCAGCCGCTGCCGAACCTCGCGCCGGACATCGGCGCGCCACGACTGGTCCCGGTGCTGCGGGCTTTCTTCCCGGACGAGGTTCCGGCCCAGGAGATCGGCGGCAGCACGCACCGCGCGACCGCCTACGACGGCGGTGAGATGGCGTACCGGCTCTGGCAGACGATCATGGGTTCGTTCCATGCGGAGGGGACCAAGCGCAACTTCCCGCCGGCGGTGATCGGACGCGGTGGGCCGGGGGTGCTCGTCGCGACCGGGCTCGCCGCCGGGTTCCACCTCGACCCGGTACGCCGAGCAGGCGAGGCCGACAGCGTCTACTTCGACCGGATCGTGGGCCTCGCCACCGCTGGGCTCCATCCCGGTGCCCTGCTCCAGTTCTGGCATTTCGACACCGACTTCGAGGGCATCAAGGCCACCCAGACCAGCGCGAACCCCCACCCGATGCAGGGGTACGGGCACTCGCTGGTGTTCGCCGGGTACGAGCGGAACAGCGCCGGGGCGATCACCGGACTGCGAACCATCGACCAGTTCGGCGAGGACGTCCAGCCGATCACGGGCGCCGCGGGCTCACGGCTCATCACGTGGGGCGGGGATGACCAGCAGATCTGGGTCGCCGCCAACTGGGAGGAGTGAGCGGATGTACCAGCCACCTGCCGGCCACGCCCGGCGAGAGCGGAGACTGTCGTGACCATCGATGTCAACGGGCGCGCCCTGCACCCGCTCGGCGAGGCGATCGCCGCCGCCGACTTCCCCCTGGTCGACCTGTTGCCGGCCGGGGCGTTCGACGGGATCTACTACCTCAGCGCGGAAGCCGCCGTCGAGGACAAGAGCTTGGTCGTCGCGTTCGAACTGGCCTTCGAGGGTGAACTGGCGCTGACTCCGCCGGACAGCGACGTCATCGCGCTCGTCCTCGGCTCCGCCGGGGCCGGGTGGACGGGGGTACGGGCCACCGTCACGCTCGGCGCGGAGCCGTCGATCCTGCTCGAAGACGTCGCCCTGTCGCTGCGGCTGCGCGGTGACGTACTGCGGGATGTGGCGACCGGCGGTCCGGCCAGCATCAGTGTCACCGCCGACCTGCGGGTCTCCCCGGACGGGCTCAGCCTGGAGGGCTTCGGCGGGGCGTCGCTGGCCCCCGCGTACGTGGCCGACACCGAGGTGGTGGTCGAGGCCGACCAGGTGCGGCCGGTCTTCGGCGGCATCGACCCGCCCGGTTGGTTGGAGGGCCGCGAGGACTTCCGTGGACTCGCCATCGACCGGCTGTCCGTCACGTTGCCCGGTAAGTATCTCGACGCCGACCCCGGTGCCGATCTGCGGTTGGAGTTGGAGCACGCGGCGATCGACGCGGACGGGTTCACCGGCAAGTTCGCCGTGGCCGCCGACCCGCAGCATCCGGTCACCGGGCAGCTTTTCGGCTTCCCGTTCCGGTTCCGCGCGTTCGCCCTTGAGATCGAGCGCAACGTCGTACGTGTCGCCCGGCTCGCGGCCGACCTGCGGCTGGCGGCGCTGGAGCAGTCCGATCAGGAGAAGTGGGTCAGCGTCGAGGTCGGCTTCGCCGCCGGCCGCAGGCTCAGCGCCGCGCTCGCGGCCGCACAACCACCGGGTACGTCCACCGACCCGGCCGCGCTGGTCTCCGTCGAGGCGGCCGGGGTGGCCCGGATCGGGTTGCGGGCGATGCGGCTGGAGGCGACCGACGGTGTTGTGGTGCTGCTCTTCTCCGGTGCGGTGACCGTCCTGGTCGGCGCCGGGGCGATCGGCTGGCCGCGGCTGGAGTTCGACGAGTTCGGCATCGGGTCCGACGGGCGGCTGATCCTGCCCGCCGAAGGGATCCGGTTGCGGGGTGTACTCGCCGCCGCCCTGGGACCGGTCAAGCTGGTGGCCGAGGGGATCGGCATCGGCAGCAACGCCGCCGGCACCGCGCTCGCGCTCAAGCCGCCGACCAGCGTCGGGATGTCGTTGGCGGCGGGACCGGTCGCCGGTGGCGGCTACCTCTTCGTCGACGAGGCCGCCGGCCAGTACGCCGGTGCGCTGAGCCTGCGGTTCGAGGCGGTCGCGGTGACCGCGGTGGGGGTGCTGGCGACCAGGAATCCCGACGGTTCGCCGGTCCGGATGCCGGACGGCGGCGACGGCTTCTCCCTGCTGGTTCTCGTATCGGCCGAGTTCACCCCGATCCAGCTCGGCTTCGGCTTCACCCTCAACGGTGTCGGCGGGCTGTTCGGCGTACACCGGACGGTCGACGTCGAGGCGCTGCGCGCGGGGGTGCGTACGGGGTCGCTGAACGCGCTGATGTTCCCGAACGACCCGGTGGGTCGGGCCGCCGAGGTGGTGGCGACCGCTGGTTCGGTCTTCCCGGTCGCGGTCGGGCGGTACGTCCTCGGCCCGATGGCCCGCCTCGGCTGGGGTACGCCCACCCTGCTCACCTTCGACCTCGGGCTGGTGCTCGAACTGCCGGCGCCGATGCGGCTGGTGGTGCTGGGGCGCCTGCGGATGGCCCTGCCGGACGACAACCATCCCCTCGTCAAGATCAATATGGACGTGCTGGGTGTCGTCGACTTCGACGCCGGTGAGGCCTCGATCGACGCCTCGCTCTACGACTCCCAGGTGGCCGGGTTCCCGATCAGCGGCGACATGGCTATGCGCATGTCCTGGGGCGACCGGCCCACGTTCGCCCTGGCGGCCGGCGGCTTCAACCCGAGGTTCCAACCACCGCCGAACTTCCCGGCGCTGCGCCGCCTCGCCATCGCGCTGTCCGAACGGAACAACCCGCGGCTGCGGCTGGAGGCGTACCTCGCGCTGACCTCCAACACCGTCCAGTTCGGCGCCCGGCTGGAGGTGTACGCCGAAGCCGCCGGCTTCAACGTCGCCGGGATGCTCTCCTTCGACGCGCTGCTGCAACTGGCGCCGCTCGGCTTCATCGCCGACATCGCCGCCGCGGTGGCACTGCGCCGGGGCAGCCGCGAGCTGATGGCGGTCTCGCTCCAGGTCACGCTCAGCGGACCACGCCCGTGGCGGGCCCGAGGCAAGGCCAAGTTCAAGGTGCTGTTCGTCAGCGCGTCGGTCGCCTTCGACGTGTCGATCGGCTCGCGTACGCCACCGCCGCTGCCCACCCCGTTCGACGTCGGCGGCGAACTGGCCCAGGCACTCGGCGACCCGCGCAACTGGACCGCGCAGCTCCCGCCGCGCGACGAGGCGCTGGTGACGCTGCGCCGGATCGACGTCGCCCGACGGCAGCTGCTGGCCCACCCGCTCGGCGCGATCGCGGTCACCCAGCAGGTCGCACCGCTCGGCCTGGACATCAACCGGTACGGCACCTCACCCGTCACCGCGCCGGGGACCTTCACCATCGAGTCGGTCCGGTTCGGTGACGCCGACGGCAGTGCCGGCGAGGCGACGTACGAGCATTTCGCGCGGGCACAGTTCCAGGACCTGACCGACGACGAGAAGCTGTCGACGCCGTCGTTCGAGCTGATGGAGGCGGGGCGCAGCTTCGGCGCGCCCGAGGTGAGGTTCGACGACGACCCGCCACCGCCGCTGCCGCTGGGCTACCTGGAACCGATCATCGTCGACCGGCCGGAGGCCGTCGAGCGGCGTGGATCCGTCGAGCGGCGTGGATCCGTCGAGCGGCGTGGGTCCGTCACCCGGATTCGGCGGGTCGAGCCCGCGGCGATCCAGCCCGTGGACGGGCCGACGCTGCTGCGGTTGTCGCGTACCAGCCCGGCCGCGCTGGCGCCGACCCGGACCACCGGGCGGGCCGCGTACCGCACCGGGGCGGGACCGCTGGTGCGTCTCATCGAGCCGGTCACCGGTTCACCCAAACCCGAGGAGGCACGCCGGTGACGGCGCAACTGCACTTTCTGGCGTACGTCCGGCAGGGGCTGGCCGCGGCCGGCGTGGCGCCGGACCCGATCGTGTCCGACATCCCGGCCCGGCAACCGATCCAGGTCGGCGTACGGCTGACCGGCCGCGACGAGGAGCACTTCGACGTACGGCTCTACGGCCCCGGCGACGTACGCGGGGTCGACACCCGGCAGGTGATCCGGATGGACCCGCCGCCCGGTGCGCACGACTTCGAACCGAACAACCTCGTCACGATCGAGTTCGACCGGCCGGACTTCCCGTGGCTGTTCACCCCCGCGAGCAAGGGCCACCGGCAACGGCTGCGCCCCTGGCTGTTCCTGGTCGTGGTACCGGTGGCCGACTCCGAACTGCGTACGGACACCGGCGCGCCGCTGCCCGTACTGGAATGCGACCGGGCCGACCTGCCCGACCTCGCCGAGTCGTGGGCCTGGGCACACGCCCAGGTCGCCACGGCCGACGACACCGACACCGTCGCCTCGGTGCTGGACGGTGACCCGGCCCGGACCCTGTCCCGGCTGATCAGCCCGCGCCGGCTCGCCTCCGGTGTCACCTACCGGGCCTGCCTGGTGCCCGCCTTCGAACCCGGCCGGCTCGCCGGTCTCGGCCTGGACGTCGACGACACCGTTGCCATCGGCCCGGCCTGGCGTCCCGGCGAGGGCGCCGCGCCACCGCTGCCGGTCTACCACTCGTGGGAGTTCTCCACCAGCGAAGACGGCGACTTCCAGTTGCTCGCCAGCCGGCTGGAGCCACGGGCACTCGGCACCGACGTCGGGCTGCGTCCGGTGTGGATCGGCCGATCCGGGCTGCCGGACCTGGATCCGGCCGTGCCCACGGTCAGCCTCGGCGTCGAGGGCGCGCTGCGCGGCGCCACGACCATGCCGAGCCGGTGGGCGGCCGAGTCCCGCGAACCAGTGCAGGCGCTGCTGCGCGAGCTGATCACCGACACCGCCACCCGGCTCGGGCCACCGCTCTACGGCGGCCACTACGCCGAGCTGGACCGGGTCCCCGGCGACGCCGAGCCCCCGCACTGGCTGCGCGAACTGAACCTCGACCCCCGGCACCGGATCGCCGCCGCACTCGGCACCCGGGTCGTACGCGAACAGCAGGAAACCCTGATGGCCGCCGCCTGGGAACAGGCCGCCGAGGTCCAGCGGGCCAACGAGGCGCTGCGCCAGGCACAGCTCGCCGCGGAGGCGAGCCGGTCGACGTACGAGCGGCGGATCGTGGCCGGCGCGGCACCGGTGGGCGGCGCGGCCGTGCCGTCGACGGACACCGGCCCGTTGCCGCCCGGCCGACTGCTCCAGGTCAGCGGCGCGGTCCTGGACTCGGTGACCGTCACCCCGCGCAGCAAGAAGCGCATCGGTGACGAACTCGAACACAACCCGACGGCGGCGGCGACCCTGTCGACCACCTTCCGCCGGATCGCCCGACCGCACGGACCGGTAGCCCGCCGGCTCGGCACCGACGCCCTGGACGGGCTGGTCGAAGCGGCCGGCGACAACCAGGTACGAGCCACCCCGCCGCAACGAGAACCCGCCGGTACGGTGCTGTTCGACACCGTCGCCGGGCCCGACAACGTCTCCTTCGACCGGATCGACGCGCAGATCGACGACGACGCCCGGTGGTGGCACTGGCCGCCACCGGCCAGCGCGACCGCCGCGGTGGAGCCGCCCCAGCCGCAGACCGAGCCCGCCCCGGCCGCGCCGAGGCTGCCACCGGAGAACCCGGAGTGGCCGCCGGAGAACCCCGACTGGCCCCCGCCGCCGCCTCCGCCGCCCCCACCCCCGCCGCCCGCGCCGCCGGTCGAGCCGCTGCCGGTGTCGTACCCGGACACCGGCCCGCTGCCGGCGGGTGTGCCGGGCCAACCGACCGGCCTGCCGGCGAGCGTGTTGAGCGGACCCGGTCCGGTGCTCGACGACCGCCGCACGTACGTCAGCAGCGGCGACGGCCGACTCTTCGAGCTCTACCACGACGGTGGCCGCTGGCTCTGGTCCGACCACGGCACCCCGCCGGGCACCCAGGCAGCCGGGGTCGAACCCGGCGCGGCCATGGACGGCGGACGCCGCTTCTTCGTCGCCTCGGTCCACGGCGCCCTGTTCGAGCACTACTGGGAGAGCGACCGCTGGCTGTGGCGCAAGCACCCGTCGCCGCCGAACACCTACGGGCTCGGCAGCGCCCCCTCCCTGGTGCTGAACAACCAGAGCATGTTCGTCGCCCAGACCACGAACGGCAACACCAACGACAAGGTCGGCCGGCTCTGGGAACGCCGCCGCGACGGCGACCTGTGGAGCTGGGTCGACCACGGCAACCCCGGCGGCACCGAACGGCTCACCGCAAATCCGGGAGCAGCACACGGCAGCACCCGGTTCTTCGTCGTCACCGACGCCGGCAACCTGTGGGAACGGGGCTGGAACGGCACCCGGTGGCTCTGGATTCCACACGGCCGCCCGGCCGACACCCTGGTCGCGGACCTCGGCCCGTCCCTCGGTACGACCAGCGTGTTCGTGAAGACCCGCGACGGCCGGCTGTTCGAACGGATCTGGTCCGGCACCAGCGCCTACTGGCAGGACCACGGCAAGCCCTCCGGTGTCGACCTGGCCAACATGACGTACGCGGTGATGCAGGTCGGGGAGGAGACGTCGCTCTTTGTCGGCGGCGTCGACGGCGGACTGCACCAGCGGCGCCGGATCGGTGCCGGTGGGGCGTGGGCGTGGCGCAACCTCGGCACCCCGCCCGGCACCAGGGTCATGCAGCCGCCGGGTGCCGCGATGCCGTCCCGATCGGTGCTCTTCGTCAGCGCCAGCGACGGCCGCGTCCACCCCGTACGCAAGGACGGTGACAACTGGCGGTGGGGCGACCCGCTGCCGCTGCTCGACTCCCGAGGCGCCGGACCCGTCGGCGCGGAACCGGCGCCCCACCTGCGCTGGGCGCTGCCGCTCGGCTTCCTGTCCAACCTCGTCGCCGCCCACGTCGACAACCCGGCCGGCGACAACACCGTCTACCACCGCATCGGCCGTGACCTCGGCTTCGAGGCCGAGGTACGCGGCGGCTGGTCACCGCACCTCGCCAAACCCGGCGGAATCGGCGCGGAAACCCAGGGGCTGGGCGTCGCGGTCGCCGACCTCAAGGGGCGGGGACAGCAGCTCGACCTGGTCCTGATGTGGGTGGAGAACCCGACCGGCGCGAACACCATCTGCTACCAGGTGGGCTGGAACCTCGGCCCGACCGGTGAGGTGAGCGGCGGATGGGGACCGGTCCACCGGATCCCGAACGAGGTCGCCGCCGAAGTGCAAGGGGCCGATCTCGCCCTGGCGGACCTCGACGGCGACGGCCGCCCCGAACTGGTGCTCGCGTACGCGACCGGCGGGGCCAACCCGACGATCTACTACCGGATCGGCTGGCGCCTCGGCGACCAGGGCGAGGTCACCGGGGGCTGGTCGGACTCGGTGCAGGTGCCCTGGGCAACCTCCGGCCCGATCCGGGGTGTCGGCGTGGCCGTCGCCGACCTCGACGACGACCGGATCCCCGACATCGTCGTACTCACCCTCGAACCGCGCGGCGGTCAGACCCGGGCGGTCTACCGGGTCGGTCGGCGGATCAACCCCCGTGGCCAGGTGGTCGGCGGGTGGGCGCCGGAGAAGGAGGCCGGTGGCGACCCGCTACCGGCCGAGCACCAGGGCGCCGGGATCGCCGTCGTCGACGTCACCGGCACCCACCAACCGGACCTCGTGCTGTTCCACGTCGACAGCTCCGGCGCCGAGAACCGCGGCTACTACCGGGTCGGCTGGGACCTCAACCACTACGGCGTGGCCCGGCGATGGTCCGCCGACGCCCCGGTCTCCGGCTGGTTCGGTGGGCAGGGGCAGGGTGCCGCGATCACCATCGCCGACCTGAACCCGGCCCTGGTCACGGTCCGCCGGAACATGGGCGACGCGTTCGCCGCCGCCGCCGACCGGCACCAGGCCAAGGTGCTCGCCGCGCAGGACCTGGTCGACGAGTCGGACCCGGACCAGGTGGACGCCGCCACGATGGCGGCCCGGGTCGCCACCGCCCTGCACCCGGTCGCCGGGATCACCGGGCGGATGACCGCCCGGCTGGCCCTGCCCGGTACGGACACCCTCGAAACCCTGGACCAGCTGGTCGTCGTGCCGAGCTTCCCCCGACCGATGTACGAGGCGGTACGCGAACTCTCCCCGGAGATCCTCTTCCCCGGTGCGTCCCAGATCCCACCGGAGACCGTCACCCTGCTGCGGGTCAACGCCTCCTTCGTGGAGTCGTTCATGGTCGGGCTCAACTCGGAACTCGCCCGCGAGATGCTCTGGCGGCGCTTCCCGACCGACCCGAGAGCCACCTTCTTCCGCCAGTTCTGGGACGTCCGTTCCGCGTCACCGTCGGTCGGCCCGCTCTCCGATCTGCCGCCGATCGCCGGCTGGGCCGACGACAACCAGCTCGGCGAGAACGCCACCGCCGTCGGCGCCGGGGACCTACTCGTGGTCCTGGTCCGGGGCGAGTTGCTGCGCCGCTACCCGGGCACCGAGATCTACGTACAGAAGGCGGAGTACGCACCCGACGGCAGCCGCCGGCTGCTGCCGGAAACCAGGTCACCGCAGTTCACCGGCCGGCTCGACCCGGACATGCACTTCTTCGGCCTGCCGCTGAGCGTTTCCGACGCCATCGGCGACGACGAGAAGGCCGGCTGGTTCGTGGTGTTCCGGCAGCCACCGGTCGACGCCCGGTTCGGGCTGAACGCGGCACCGACCGGAGCACCGTACGGCGGCAGCCCCGCCACCTGGTCGGACCTGCACTGGCGGCACCTGTCCGGCAACGAGGCGGCGGACCGGGCACTGCGGCACGTACGACTCGGCGGCCGGCTCGCCGACCTGCGCCTCGACGAGGTCGAGTGGAACCACAACGGCGCCCACCAGGCGCGGATCGTCTACCAGCCACCGGTCCTCGTCGCGGTGCACGCCACCGACATGGTGCCGCCGATCGACGACACCTGGCAGGTGGACGCGATCGTCCGACGCGCCGACGGGCTGCCGCAACACCGCATCGTCGCCCTCGCCGGCACCCGCTCCGACGGCACCCCGTGGCGGATGGACACCGACGACGTGATCGCCGCCATCGCCCGGCACGAACGGTTCCTGGTCGAACGCCCGGTCGGCGACCGGGTACGCGTACGGGTCTCCCGCACCGGACAGGGCCGCCCGTACCTGACCACCGAGGCCGACGGCGACCTGCCGAACAACCTGCTATCCCTGCCCGAACTGGCCGAGGACGCGTGATGACCGCACCGAACCCCATCTGGAACCTGCCGACCGAGTGGCCCGTAGCGCTGCTGCCCGTACGCCTGGAAACCCGGTTCGTCGACAACACCGACGACGGGACCACCGAGCTGTGGCTGCGGATCCTGCCCGACGTGCTGCACGTCGACACCCACCAGCCGGAACTAACCGACGACGAGGTGGCGTGGGGCAAGCAGTACTGGACCGACGTGTGGCGGGCCGCAGGCAAGACGACCGACGAGGTCACCGCCTGGCACCGGTTGTGCCAGCTCGTCGACCCGGAACGGGCCGCCTGGATCGCCCGGGTGATGGAACCGGCGCAGACCGGCCGCCCGGACCGGCCCGTACCGCCGGACCAGCCGCTGCCCCACGACCCGGAGTTCCCGCCAGCGCCCGGCGGCGCCGACCCGTGGGACCGGGCGCCGGTCGCCCGCGCCCTGCCCAGCCAGTGGCAGGTCACCCTCTGGCGTGACGGCGTGCCACCGGTGTACGCCCAGTCCGAGCCGGTCAGCCGGCCCCTGGTCGTCGGCCCACCGGCCAACCTCGACCTCACCGACGTCGGCAACGACGAGCCGCCCGTGGACGACAACAGCCGCTGGCTGGTCGACTTCCCAGCCGCGGTCGACGCCGGCATGGCGCTGCGCATCCCGCTGCCCCCGGCGATGGCCGACGGCGGCATCGACCGCCTCCTGGTCTTCGGCGTGGACGACGACCCGACGACCGAGGTCGACGGGATCCCCGCACGCGGCGGCCGGATCCTCGGTGAACTGCTCGACGCCCACTTCCACACCCACGGCCTCAGCTTCGTCGCCCCGGGCACGCCGACGAACAGCACCGCCGGCGCCCGGTCCGGCTACCGGTCCGGCGACCCCGAATACGCCGAACTGATCCGGGTCGGCCACGACCAGCACGCACCGACACAGGTCGACGGTGACTCGCCGATCACCGCCCTCGCCCTCGGTGTCGCACCCGTCGCCGAGGCGGGCGACCCGCTCCACCTCGCCCGAGGCGCCGCCGCGACCACCTCGCCACGGGCACTCGTCCGGGCCGAGCACCGGCCCGACGGCCCGCCCGCCGACCCGGCGCTCGCCGAGGTGTCCCAGTCCGCTGGCGCGCGGCACATGAACACCGTCACCTGGGCCGCCACCTGGGGATACTTCCTCAGCGACATGCTCACCGGCGTGGTGGGCGAGGACGACATCCGGTACGGCCGGCAGCACTTCGTCGACCACGTACGCGCCGCCGGGCCGGTGCCGACCCTGCGCATCGCCGAACAGCCGTACGGCATCCTGCCGGTGACCGCGCTGAACCGGTGGATCGGCGACGACCCCCGCGACGACACCCTGGTCGACTTCCTGAGAACGCTCCGGGACCAGGTGTGGAAACCGTCCGCGACCGAAACCGACGCGAGCACCGGCCTGCCGGGCGTACCCCGCATCGGCGGCCCCGGCGACCCGCGCGAGGTGCTGCTGCGCATCCTCGCCCAGGCACCACTGGGCCGCGAATGGCGGGTACGCAGCCTGCTCGGCATGGAGTACGTCACCTACCTGTGGCGGTTCCTCCGACTCGACCTCGACGAAGGCTGGCGGGAGCGGCAGGCACTGGCACCGAACCAGCTCCTGACCGACCTCGACCTGCCCTGGCAACCCCGCGTCGCCAGCGCCGTCTTCGCCGAGGGCGCGCACCGCATCGGCGGGCAGCTGGTGAACCCGCCCGCACCGTCGACCCCGGCCGGTTACCTGAACTGGCTCGGCGACCCCGTCCGCACCTGGAACGAACTGCGCGACCGGGCGGAGACCGACGGCACCGCCACCCCGCTGCTCTACCGGATGCTGCGGCAGTCCGCACTGGCCGAGTACGCCACCGGCGCCCGCCGGCTGCAGGCCGCCACGGCACCGCTGCCCGCCGACGCGTACCGCGACGCCGAACTTGTCGACATCCGCCCCGACCGGGTCAGCTGGCCGCTCTGGCGGCAACTCGAACGGGTCATCCCGCTGCCAGGCGGCGGATCCGGGGCCGTCGGCGACCACCTGCGGGCCGCACCGGACAGCGAACTGAGCGCCTTCCGGGACAGCGCCCGGGCACTGGCCGCGTACCCGGCCGCCGACCTGGAACGACTGCTCGCCGAGGCGATCGACCTGAGCTCGTACCGGCTCGACGCGTGGCTGACCTCGTTCGCCACCAAACGGCTCGCCACCATGCGGGCGGCCCGGCCGCGCGGGGTGCACCTCGGCGGCTACGGCTGGGTCGAGAACCTGCGCCCACGCACCGTCACCCCCGCCCCGGTGCTCGACGCGCCGCCGGACGAGGGCGGCCAACTGTGGGAGGGGGCACCGGACGCCGGCTACGTACACGCCCCGTCGCTGCCCCAGGCGGTCACCGCCGCCGTGCTCCGGGCCGGTTACCGGGCACACACCGGCACCGGCGACAACCCCCTCGCCGTCGACCTGACCGCCGACCGGGTCCGGCTCGCCGGCTGGTTGCTCGACGGCGTACGCCAGGGCCAGCCGCTGACCGAACTGCTCGGCTACCGGTTCGAACGCCAACTCCAGGACCACCCGAGGGTACTGGAGCAGTACCTGCCCCGGCTGCGGGAAATCGCACCCGTGCACGTCACCCGGATCGAAACCGACACCCGACCACGGGAGACGGTGGCGGCGACAACCGTCGTGGACGGCCTCGACCTGCACCGACGCTGGCGCGACGACCTGGTCGACTGGGCCGGTGACCCGGCGCTGCCGGATCCGGGCAGCGCCGACCACGACGCCATCACCACCGTGCTCCGCTCGCTCGGCGAGGCGATCGACGCGGTCGCCGACGCCCTGCTCGCCGAGGGGGTCCACCACGCCGCACAGGGCAACCCGATGCGCAGCGGCGCCACCCTCGACGCCGCCTCACGCGGCGACGTACCCGCATCCGAACTGGAGTTCGCGCGGACCCCGCGTACCGGGATGGCGCTGACCCACCGGATCGCGCTGGTCGCCAACAACTGGCCGGACCGGACCGCGCAGTGGCCGCTCACCGGACCCAGCCCCCGCTCGGCCGCCGAACCCCACCTGGAAGCCATGGTGGCCGGGCTGCTCCCGGCACCCGCATCGGTGCGCTGCGAGATCGAATGGTCGGCCGGACAGACGACGCTGACCAGCGAGATCACCCTCGACCGGCTCGGCCGCTCCGCACTGGACCTGCTCGCCCTCGCCGACGTCACCGAGCCGACCGCCGACGGCGAACTCGCCGCCCGGATCCTGGACGCCGCCGCCACGGACGGCCCACCGACCGGCGCCGACCGCACCCGACCCGACCGGGTACGCCCCGGCCGCGCTCCCCAGTGGACCGACAACGTACTCGGGCTGGACGAGTTCGCCGAGATCGCCCGCGCGGTCCGGGAACTCGTCGGCTCCGCCCGCCCGCTCACCCCAGCAGACCTGGCACCCGGCGGCGACGAACCCGACGAGACGGTGGCCGACACCGACCTCACCACCCGCGCCGACACCGCCGCGGCACTGCTCACCCAACTCCACCTCGACCTGGCAGGGCAGGACCCGACCGAACTGGCAGCGGCACTCGACGTCGCCGCCGGCATCGGCGTACTCGGCGCGTACGTCGGCCCCGACGCCACCCCGGCGGCCCTGCTCGCCCGGGCCCGTACGGTCGCCGCCGAGGTCGGCGCCCGAACCGCCGAACTCGCCACGCTCACCGTCAACCGCGGTACGGCCACCGCCGCCGAACAGCGCGACCACGACACAGCCCGACTACGGGCCGTCTTCGGACCGGACTTCCGGGTCCTGCCCCGCTTCACCCTCACCAGCGCGACCGCACTCGCCACCGCACTCGCGGCGAGCACCGACCTACAGGGCGGCGACCCGTACGGCGCCACCGACTGGCTCACCGACGCCGCCCCGGTCCGCCCCGGCGCCGACCGCCTCGAAGCCGTACGCGGCTACACCCAGGCGATCCACCCCGACCGGCAACAGCCGCTGCGGGTCGCCCAACTGCCGTACAAACCGGGGGACCGGTGGCTGGCACTGAAGTTCACCGGCACCCGGCCGGACGGAGTCGGCCTCTCCCTCGTGGTCGACGCACCCGCCGACCTCGACCCGGCCGCACCGCTGCGCGGACTGATGGTCGACGAATGGGTGGAGGTGCTGCCCAACGACGCCGAGACCACCGGGGTGACGTTCCACGCCGAAACCCCCGGACAGGTCGCCCCACAGGCGATCCTGCTCGCCGTCCCCGCCGACGACGCACCGGTCTGGACCCGCGACGCCCTCGAACAAACCCTGGTCGAAACGCTCGAACTCGCCCCGCTGCGAGCCGTCGACGTCGCCACCCTCGGCGAGGTCGGCCAATTCCTGCCGGCCCTCTACTTCCCGCTCAACGTCGACGGCGAAACCGCCTCGACCGACTTCACCCGTACCGTTCCGGCCGGCTAAGGAGCAGCGCAGATGCCCTCTGTCACCTCGTGGACCCGGATCGAACCGGGATCCCGCAACGACAACCTGGCCCCCGGCCTACAGGCCCGGGTGCACGACCCGCTCTGGCTGCTCGCCCGGCAGTGGCAACTCGGGGAGTTCACCGGCGAGGACGCCGGCTCCCCGGCCTCGGTACGAATCCAGGCGCAGGTCACCCCCGTCACCACCTACCGACCGTACGGCGGCCCGGAGCAACCGTACGACCGGGGCCGGCCACTGGAGTCGGTGGTCGAAGCCGGCTCCGGCGGCCAGCTCACCGAGCCACGTACCGCCGCCCGGACCGGTCAACACTTCCTGCGGCTGCTCGCCGAACGGCCCACCCTGGCCGCCTACGGCCCACTCTTCGCGCAGGCGTACCCGGTGGTCGTCGACCCACAACGGTCGGCGGCGCTGGACGAGCGCGGCCGGCGGTGGCTTGCCGTCATGGGCCGGCGAGCGGCGAGCGGCGCCGCGCTGCTGCCCGTGCTGCGGGCCCTCGTCGACCACGGCACACCACCACCCCGGCCGACGCTACCGACGTCGATCCTGCCCGAACTGACCGAATGCGCGCAGACCTGGCTGGACTGGCTCGACCGGCTCGACCTCGCCGGAACCGACCCGGCGGTATCCCCGGCCGCGTGGCAGGCCGACCGGATGGAGTACCGCTTCGACCTCACCGCACCCACCACCGACGGCCCCACCGTCCTGTCCGCCAACGAATACGACGGCGGCCGGCTCGACTGGCACTCCTTCAGCCACGACACCACGGCCACCACCGACGTGCCGGCCGGCCCGGAGACGGAGATCCGGGTCCGGACCGTGCTGCCCGCACCCGCCAGCTACCCCGGGATGCCGGCGCCCCGGTGGTGGGAGTTCGAGGACGCCCGGGTCGACTTCGGCCGGGTCGAGGCCGAACCGACCGACCTGCACCGGCTGCTCCTGGTCGAGTACGCCACCGTCTACAGCAACGACTGGTACCTGCTGCCACTGACCGTCCCGGTAGCCAGCGTCGTGAAGATCCGCTCCCTGGTGGTCACCGACACCTTCGGCTTCCGCACCCTCGTACGGATGGCCGGCGCCCTTCCCGACGACGGCCAGGACTGGAGCCTGTTCCGGCACACGGTGACCGGCCCCGGCGCGACCGCGAACCACGGACGGTCCGACTTCCTGCTGGTCGCGCCGGCCATCGCGGACAGCCTGGACAGCGCTCCGGTGGAGGAGGTCCGGATGTTCCGCGACGAGATCGCGAACGTCGCCTGGGCGGTGGAAACCACCGTCGAGGGGGCCACCGGGCGGCCGTTGCGCCGCCACGAGAACGCCGAACCGGCCGAGCCGTCCCCACCCGCCGGGGACGAGCCAGCCGGCGCCCACTACCGGCTGGCCACCTCCGTCCCGGAGCACTGGTTTCCGCTGCTCCCGGTCGAGCCCACCCAGGGCGCGTACCGGTACCGCCGGGGCGGCGTACCCCGGCGGCGCGACGGGGAGACGGTCGTCCCCCGACCGCTCGGTCAACTGCTCGAACCCGACAGCGACCTGCTCATCCACGAGGAGGAGGTGCCGCGCGACGGGCTGCACGTCACCCGGTTCCGTCAGCGGGCCCGCTGGTCGGACGGCTCGACACACAGCTGGACCGGGCGGCGCAAGCGGCCAGGCCGGGGCGAGGGCGCAAGCGGCCTGCTCTTCGACGTGATCACCGATCCCACCGACGACTGAGACAGCAGAACCGTATCCACCGACAACCGAAGGAGGAACCATGAGCAGCCCCGTCACCACCGTTGACCCGGACCGGATGTACGAGGACGACGACCCGGAGAGCCGGATCGGGGAGCCGGTCGAGTACGACCTTTACGACCAGGAGGAACAGGAACAGCCGGCCGAGGAGCCGCCCGGCCTCGCGGCGGGCTACCATCTGGCGCCGACGTTGAAGGTGCTCCGCGACGAGGTCGACCGCCGATGGCCGCACCGGGACCGGGCCTCGGACGGCTGGATCGGCGACGCGGCGCACCAGGCCACCAAATCGGACCATGTGCCGGACTCCGACAACCGGTCGGTGAACGCGCTCGACATCGACAGGGACGGCATCGACCCGATGCTGGTCGTACGGATGTGCATCGCCCACCCGTCCACCCAGTACGTCATCTTCGACCGGACGATCTGGAGCCGAACCCGGAAGTTCGCCGCGGCCCGTTACACCGGCAGCAACCCGCACGACAAACACCTGCACGTGAGCGTCAGCCACACCCGTTCGTTGGAGACCAGCACCCGCGGCTGGGGGATCGCCGACGCCGTGGTGCCGAAGCTCGGCGACCGGGTGCTGCGCAAGGGCAGCCAGGGCAGCGACGTACGCGAGTTGCAGACACTCGCCAACCGGCTGGGCGCGAAGCTGACGGTGGACGGCGACTTCGGCCCGAAAACCGACACCTGGGTACGGAGCTTCCAGAAGTCACACCGGCTGGCGATGGACGGGGCGGTCGGCGCGCAGACGGTCGCCGCCCTGCGCGAGGCGACCAAGCCGGCACCCGCCCCGCAGCCCACCGGACGGGCACCCGGTTCGCGTACGCTGCGCCGCTCGATGACCGGGGACGACGTCGCGTTCGTGCAGCGGTTCATCGGCGAGCAGCGCTGTGGCCGGCCCACCGGTGTCTTCGACGCGAAAACCGAGGCGGGCGTGCGGTGGTACCAGGAAATGCGCGGGATCGCCGTCGACGGGGTGGTCGGCCCGCAGACCTGGCGGCAGATGCAGGTCCGGGTGACCTACTGAGGGCGGGCCGGTGCCGTGGCCGTACGAACGGCCGCGGCACCGGTCGCCGGTTCCCCGCCTGGCGGCCCGATCCGGTATCAGCCCGGCTGACCGAGCTTCTCGCGACGCTTCGCCTCATAGCGCGCCACGGCCTCACGTCGGCAGTCGAGACATATCCGCTCAGTTCGCTCCTTGCCCTTCCGTTCTCGTTTGGTGATGCGAGTGTTATCGGGCGTTCGCTCGTGCCCATTGCGGCAACTATTCGCGAGCTCCGCCGCAGTGCGCTGGTAGCCGTACCTTCTGCGGGCGTACTCCCTAGCGCACTCGCGGCACTCGCCATTGCCGCTCGTTCTACCGACCATAAATGTATCGTGACCGCGAGGACAGAACTGAACTGGCGGCCGTGGGCCCTTGCGTCGGGCCGCATCTTTGACTAACTGACAGGCAATGCATCCACCGGATGGGTATCGACCTGTCTCTGCGTAGGTATGGCCCTTCGGGCAGCGAGATTCAATATCGCTGGGGGTTCGGCGGGGCGAACCCTTCCTTGAACGTTCAGGGTTGCATACAGTGCATGACACGCCTGGGTTGATGTCGGCGTTCTCGCGCAAGTGTCCGTTTCGGCACGTCCGAGGACGCCGCTCGCTGAAGGGAACCCGACGACTGTTTTCGCTTCGTGATACTGCCTCAAGGTGCTCGGGATTGAAGCAGGCTGGTCTGCGACATAGGTGGTCGATCGTCACCGTTTCGCTGAGCGGGGAGATGGCCAGCTGGTAGGCGACCCGGTGCACGTACTGCGTCCGATTTTCGATAGATGCCACGCCGTAGCCGCGCACCCTCGCCCCAGTCCATATCCAGCATCCGTCCACGTCCAGGTGTCGACGTGCAAGGAGTCGGTCGAATACCGGCAAGTGTCCTAGGGGTTTGCCGAATGAATCTCGACGGCGAAGGTTCTCGGCTCGAGATACGAGCTGAAGGTGAGCAGGATTGACGCATGCTCGGTCACGGCAGAGATGGTCGATCTCGTAGCGTCCCGGTATGTCGCCGACGAAAGCGGCGTATGCGAAGCGGTGCCCACTGGTCTTGGTGCCGTCGATCTGGATCGTGCTGTAGCCGTTGCTGCGTGCGCGGCCAGAGAGATACCAGCAGCCCGACGTCTTCTCGATCACGGCGAGAAAGCGGGCTATGTGCGGCTGAACCTGCTGCTGCGTCAGTGCCACGATGCCATCGTGGCAGGTATACATCCGGCTGATGTACTTGGGGCGGTCCGTGGCCGTGGGAAAGACTGCGGCGCCGGTCGTGCGTACTCCCGGGGTCGCCGGGGCGGTGGTGATCTAGGGTGGCCGGATGACGGGCCGGACGTCGTTCGTGTTGGTCGGTTTCGGGTACCGGGCGGAGGCGTTCTGGCGGCTGTCCACCGCGCTGCCCGACGTGACCTGCGTCGGCGCGGTGGTCCGTACGCCCAGGACGCTGCCGGTGCCGGCCTTCGGTTCGCTCGCCGACTGCCTGGATTCGGTCCGGCCGGACTTCGTGGTGACCGCCCTGCCGCGGGCCGCGAACCCGGACATCCTGGTCGACGCGGTCGCCCGCGGGGTGCCGGTGCTGACCGAGACGCCGCCCGCGCCGGACCTGCCCGGACTGCGTGATCTGTGGGAGGCCGTCGGCGATTCCGGGCTGGTGCAGGTCGCCGAGCAGTACCTGCTGATGCCCGCGCACGCGGCACGGCTGGCGGCGGTCCGTTCCGGGATCATCGGTACGCCCACCCAGGTGCAGGTGTCCTCGACGCAGCAGTACCACGCGGTCTCCCTGATCCGGGGTCTGCTCGACGTCGGTCACGACCCGGCGACCGTGCGCGCTTCGCGTACCACGGCGCCGTTGCTCGACCCGCAGAACCGGGCCGGCTGGACCGACGACCCGGTGCCGAAGCCTGCCACCACCACCATTGCCACGCTGGACTTCGGCCGGGGGCGTTCCGGGCTGTACGACTTCACCGACAACCAGACGCGCAACCAGTTGCGGTTTCGGCGCATCCTGGTTCGCGGCACCCACGGCGAGCTGCGCGACGACGAGGTGGTGCACCTGGCCGCGCCGCGTACGGTCGTGCGTTCGCCCCTGGTACGGCGGCAGACCGGGCACGACCTCGACCTCGACGGCTTCGACACCGGGGCCATCACGCTCGGCTCCGAGGTGCTGTACCGCAACCCCTATCCGGGGCAGCGGTGGAACGACGACGAGATCGCCACCGCCACGATGCTCCAGGCGATGGCCGCGTGGGTACGCGGTGCGGGAGCCGCGCCGTACCCGCTGGCCGAGGGGGCGCAGGATCACCTGATCGCGCTCGCGATCGAGCAGGCCGCCGACACCGACCGTACGGTCACCACGACCACGCGGGCGTGGACCTGATCGGACGGTGGCATCATTTCCGGATGACCGCTCCGACCTTTGTTCTTGTCCATGGTGCCGCCAGTAACTCGTTCGCCTGGGCGCCGATGCAGCGGGAGTTGGCCCTGCGCGGGCATCGTTCGCTCGCCGTCGACCTGCCCGGGCACGGCTTCGGCGCGACGTTTCCGGTGGCGTACCAGGCGCCGCAGGACCTCACCGGCCTGGCGACCGCGCGGAGCGCGATGGCCGGCGTCGGGCACGCGGACAACGTGGCCCACGTCCTTGGCGTGGTGAAGCGGGTACGCGAGCACGGGCCGGTGATCCTGGTCGGTCACAGCCGGGGTGGGCTCACCCTGACCGGGGTCGGCAACGCGGCCCCGGAACTGGTCGACCGATTGGTCTACATCTCGGCGTGGTGCTGCGTCGTCGACACCCCGGCCGGATATGAGGCCTCGGCGGAGAACGCGTCGACCGCGTTGGCGGGTGTCGGTGGCCTGATCGCCGCGGATCCGAGGGGACTTGGTGCGTTGCGCTTCAACTGGCGTACCGCCGATCCGGAACTGCTCGCGACGCTGCGGGAGGCGACGCTGGCCGACGGCACCGACGACGAGTTCCGCGGTTATCTGAACACCCTGGAGCCGGACGAGAGTCTGGACGCCGGCGAGGAGCGGGTCGACGCCGACACCTGGGGTCGGATCCCGCGCACGTACGTGCGGCTCACCGCGGATCGGTCGGTCCCGGTTGCGCTCCAGGACCGGTTCATCGCGGAGGCGGACGCGCTGACCCCCGGTAACCGGTTCGACGTCCGGTCGCTCGATGTCAGCCACGCGGGTGTGCTGGTCCGCCCGGGCGAGGCCGCGGCCCTGCTCTCCTCACTGGTCGAGGGCTGACCCGCCCGCTAGGTCTGCGGCGGGGGCGGGCGGTCGACGAGTCGGCGGGCGAAGGGCGCCGCGTTGTACAGGCCGGCGCTGGTGACTCCGTAGAACACGGGCAGCAGCACGAAGATCCCCAGGCTGGCGATCGGCGCGACCAGGTAACCGACGAGGCCGGCGACGACGTACAGGATGAGCCCGATCAGTGCCCGGAGCCGTTCGCTGGGGTACAGGCGGTCGTGGACGCCCTCTTCGAGCAGTTCCCGGTGCCGGCTCAGGTAGTGGAAGAACACCAGCCAACTCACGCAGAGCAACGCGCTGACCAGCGCGTAGAAGGCGACGCCCACGCGTTGGTCCTGCTGGTTGTGGTCCTGTAGCGCGCGGGACACGACGGCGGTCGGGAACGGTAGCAGCGCCGTGCTGAACAGGACGAACAGGTTCGCCCAGTGCAGCCCCCGATCGGCGATCCGGATGCGGTTGAACGTCGCCCGGTGGTTCAGCCATACAACGGCGACATAAAGGTACGACGCGACGTATGCCCCGTATGCGGGCCACTGCTTGAGAAGTCCGGAAAGCAGGTGACCGTTCTCGACCTCCGGAACCCGCAGGTCGAGGACGAGGAGCGTGATGACGATCGCGAGGACCCCGTCGCTGAAACCCTCGGCGCGCGTGGTGCCCGATCGGACACCGGCGTCGTCGACTGGTCTGCTCACCGGGTGCTGGTACCCGTTGGTGCTTGCCCCAACCTGACCCCGCAGTCCTCCCCGCCGGCCCGGTCCCCGGTTGCAGGTTCACGCAGTTCCGTTCCAGCCCCTGCCGACGCCTGGCAGCCGTCGATACGCTGCCGCAATGACCGGCGTTTCCGGGTCCGCCACGTCCCGTACCGTGCCGACGGCCGGGGGGACGGCAGTCGTGTCGCCGCCGCCGGTTGCCTGGCCCCTGCTGGGTGCCGTGGCCGGTACGGCCGGCGCGCTGATGCTCGCGTTCAGCGGGCGGTACGGCTATCACCGCGACGAGTTGTACTTCCTCGTCGCCGGCCGGCACCCCGACTGGGGGTACGACGACCAGCCGCCCCTGGTGCCGTTGCTCGCCCGGTTCATGGACAGCGTCTCCGGCGGCTCGCTGGTCGCACTGCGACTGCCGAGCACGGTCGCCGTCACGCTGGGTGTGCTGCTGGTGGGTCTGCTCGCCCGTGAGTTCGGTGGCGGACGGGCGGCGCAACTGTTGGCGGCCGTCGGTTGGGCGGCCGTACCGGTGGTGATGATCTCCGGTCACCTGCTCAACACCACGCCGCTGGACCTGCTCGGCTGGATCACCGTCGGCTGGCTGGTGACCCGCTGGGTACGCACCCGCGACGACCGGCTGCTGCTGGCCCTGGGCCCGGTGGTCGGCCTCGGGTTGCAGGTCAAGAACCTGCCGCTGATCCTCGTCGCCGCCCTGTTCGGCGCGGTGCTGATCAGCGGGCCGAGGGAGGTGCTGCGCCGCCCGGCACTGTGGATCGCGGCGGTGGTGGCACTGGCGCTCTGGGCGCCGAACCTCTGGTGGCAGGCCACCCACGACTGGCCGCAGCTCACCATGACCGGGGTGATCCGCGAGGACGCGGACTTCGGCGGCCGGGCCGGGCTCGTACCCGCCCAGTTGCTGATGCTGGGTCCGCTGCTGACGCCGATCTGGGTCGCCGGACTGTGGCGGCTGCTGCGTTCCGCGGACGCGCGGCCGTACCGTTTCCTCGGTTGGACGTACCTGCTGGTCCTGGTGTTGGTGCTGGCGACGGGCGGGCGGGAGTACTACCCGGTCGGGGCGTACCCCGCGCTGGTCGCGGCCGGTGCGGTGGTGACGGTCGGCTGGTTGCGTCGCGGGGTACGGCCACGGCTGCGCCGTACCGGGCTGGTGGTGCTGCTGGCCGTGCACGCGGTGACGACCGTCGGGCTCGCGTTGCCGGTCTATCCGATCCGGTGGCTGCCGGACACCCCGCAGGCCGAGGTCAACTACGACGCGGGGGAGACGGTCGGCTGGCCGGAACTCGCCGCGACGGTGGCCGGGGTCCACCGGGCCCTGCCGGAGCGGGAGCGGGCCGACGCGGTCCTGCTGACCGGCAACTATGGCGAGGCGGGTGCGCTCGACCGGTACGGGCGCCCGCTCGGGCTGCCCACCCCGTACAGCGGGCACGTGAACTACTGGCGCTGGGGTCCACCGCCGGACAGCGCCCGGGGCCCGGTGATCGTGGTCGGCTGGTGGACCGCCGAGGAGTTGGCCTCCTACTGCGGTACGGTCACCCTCGCCGCCCGCCACGACAACGGGTACGGCCTGGACAACGAGGAGCAGGGCGTACCTGTGTGGGTCTGTCGTGATCTGACGATGCCCTGGTCGCAGCTTTGGCCCCGACTCCGCCGCTTCTGACGGACCCGGCTGTCGGTCTCATGCGTCGATCAACCGGCGCATGGCCTCGTTCTCCGCACCCTGCTCGTTGACGACGTGCTTGGCCAGGTTGCGCACGTACGCGTTCCGCCCGGCGGAGACCGCGCCCTTCGCCATCGCGATCGCGCCGAGATGGTGCTCGATCATCCGGGTCAGGTACAGCCGGTCGGCGGCCGGTCCCTGCGCGGCGGCGAGTTCGGCGAGTTGGGCCTCGGTGAGCATGCCGTGGCCCTCGCCGCTGTGCACCCTCGCCGTCGCCGGATCGGCCGGGTCGACCCGAGGCTGGTCCCAGCTTTCCAACCAGGCGTTCATCTCGTCGACCTCACGCTGCTGGTCGCGGGCGATGAACTCGGCGATCGCGACGACTCGCGGCGACACCCCGGACTTGGTCAGCAGGTCCCGGCTCATCCGCACCGCCTGCGCGTGGTGCGGGATCATCATCCGGGCGAAGAGCAGGTCCACCCCGTTGGGCGGGCTCGCCGAAGCACCGCCTCCGGCACCGGTCGGAGAAGCACCGCTCGCCGGAGACAGCGCGGGGCCGGACACGGGCGCCGGCGGGCCGGAGGGCACCGCCGGATCGGGCAGCGCCACCGCCGCCGGAGCCGGTGCGACCCGCTCCGGATCCGTGCCCCGACCGCAACCGCCGCCCATCATGACCAGCCCGGCCAGCGTCAGGGCCAGCATCCCGGTTGCCTTGCGCATGCTTCCTCCACAATCCGCTCGGTTCGAAGCTCGTCCCCATGGCTCGCAGGCCGTCCCGACGGGGGTTGTCGGCCACGCCGTCGGGGCGGCCGGTGGTCCCGCCCGCGCGGACCAGCGCGAGCGGGACCACCGGGTCACTCGGTTCCGGGTACGGTCACGGCCGGCCGTTGACGTCCAGGCGGGACGCGGGGCCGATCGGGTTCGTCGCGGTGTAGTCGCGGGGCAGCAGGTCGAATCCCTGCCAGTGCACCGGCATCGGGCTCTGGTCCTCGTCGCGCGGCACGTGGTGGTAGCCGACCCGGACCCACATCACCGGGTCGGTCAGCGACTCGCCGTCGGAGTAGTCGAGGATGCCCCGGCCCGCGCACTCCGGGTCGAGGTTGAAGGTGGCGAACTTCTCGCACGGCTTGTACTGGGTGAACGTGACGTCCGGCTGGGTTTCCGGGTGCGCCTCGTACGCGTCGCTGGCGCCCAGTTCCAGCTCGTACGACCGGTTGTGGCCGTCGGAGTTCTTGCTGGTCGGGCTGACCACCCGCCACCAGCGGCGCAACGCGGTGTTGAGCGGTGCCTCGGTGGCGACGGCGGTCTTGGTGGTGTGGTAGATCGCGGCGCGGGTGCCGTTCTCACCGGTCGGTGCGGTGTCGTACTGCTCGACCTTCTCCTGGCCCCGGCCGCCGATGTTGAAGTCGACCTTCCAGAAGGCGCTGTGGTAGTGGTTGGTGGCGAAGTCGGTCTGCCCCGCGCCGAGCGGCCAGCCGTCGTCGACCGTGGTGTAGTCGCGGGGCGCCAGGTCCCCGGTCGCGCCGAGTCGGACGGCGATCGCGCCGTCGTCCTGCAACCGGTATTCGGTGATGTACTCGTACCAGCCGACCTTCGCGATGGTCCGCAGGACCACGTCCTGGCCCTGCTTGGCGATCGGCTGCTCGGGCGTCTCGCCCTGCAACCGGTACGCCAGCCCGGTGTCCTCGACCTTCACGCACATCACCTTGGTCTCGGACTGGCCGTCCTCGGTCCAGACGCCTCGGCGGGAGCCGCCCTTGCAGTCCACCGCGGACATCTGCTGCAGGTAACGCCCGCCGAACCCGTACGAGGTGATGTCGTTCCACTCGTTCGCGCCCGAGTCGTACGGGACGTTGAGCTGGGCGATGGTGACCTGGTTGAGCACCGTGATCGGGTTGGCGTCCCGCTTGCCCTGGTACGCCACCCGTTCCAGCACCAGGCCGGTACGGTCGTCCATCCGCCAGCAGAGCTGCCACAGCGAACCGTTCGGCAGTTCCTGCTTGACCATCGCGTCGGCGTCGCAGTACGTCCAACGTTCGTCGGCTGCCGTCGCCGGTGCCGCCGCGGCGAGCGCGCCGAGCAGGGTGACCGTGGTCGCGGCGCCGAGCAGCGCCGTCAGCTTCCTGTTTCGCATCTGGGAAGAGCCCTCCATCTACTTCAGGCGGGCGACGACGCGCCCGGAGAGGTCGACGACGATGTCGGAGATGTCGATGAACACGCCGCCGGGCACCTGCGGTACGAGTTGCACGCAGCGGTGCTTGCCGCACTGCTGGGCGCCCTGGTCCGCCGGTGCGGCGACGTAACTGGGCGTGCTGAGCAGGACCTGGTTCACGTCGGTGATGTCGGTGCCGGTGGCCTTGCGGAACCGGGACTTGAAGTCGGCGCTCAGGTCGTTGGCGAGGAAGATGCGGAACGCCTCGGTGCTTTCCCGAACGCTTGTCGGTGGTTGGATGCCCGGTGCGGCGAAACTGTTCTCCAATTTGCCGGTCTTCAGGTTGACCACCTGCTTGACCAGGGTGTTGTCGGTGTAGTTGTAGTAGTAGAAGGCGGCCCGTCGGGCACCGTCGGAGCGTTCGTCGACCAGTTCGGTGGAGAGGTATTCCGGACCTGCCGCGCCGGTCACACCGGTGCCGGCGGACAGTGCGGCGGCGGCGACCTCGCGGGCGGCGGCGCGTTCGTCCGGGGTGATGGGATCGCGACCGGTGCCCTTGGCCGGTGCCGGTCCGGGGGTGGGGTCGTCGATGGTGACCGGGCCGCTGTCCGTCTCGACCCGGTTCTGCCCGGCCGCCGGGCCGGTCGTTGCCGGTGGGGGAGTCGGTGCGGTCGCGGCGGCGCTGAGGGAGACCGCGGCGGTGGCCACCACCGCGGTCGTGACGGCGATGCCCAGGCCCCATCTGAGCCGTTGCGCTCGGTTCCGCCAGGGCGACCCGGGCGTCGCCGGATCCGTGGGTTCGACACGCTGCATAGACACTCCTGCGGGAAGCGTGGTTTCGATCTGCTGCGCCGGGGTCGGGCTCCGCGTCGAGCCCGGCCTCCGTGACCAGGCGATCGCCGACCCGGTACGTCGTCCACCCTGCGTGGATCAAGCCGGGTACGGGTTGCGCGTCCATCAATTCCCGGCAATATGCCGGGACGCGGTGAACGCGAACGGGGTCGGACCCTTTCTCGTTCGGTCCGCTCAGGCCGGTACCGCCCGTTAACAACGAAGAAACGAGGCGTATCTATTTTCAAGATCTCTACAGGGGCGGCCGAGCCCACCGGCACGTGAACGGGGATACGGTGAGCGCTCTCGACGACGCGATTGCCGGCGCGCTGGCCCGTCCGGCCCGCCCGCTCGGCCAGCCGTCGTCGGAGACCGGCCTGGACCGGCGCCGTCTGTCGGCGTTGCCGGTGGCCGCCCAGGCCGTGGCGAACGTCGCCCCGTCACCGGGCATGATGGCGGCCAGCGGGATGGTCGCCTGGCTCGGTGTGGCGGTCGTCCCGGTGTACCTGCTGGCCACCCTCGCCATGGTGCTGGTCGGGTCCTGTGTCGCCCAGTTCGCGCGGCGGATGGCGGCGGCCGGTTCGCTCTACACCTTCGTCGCCAAGGGACTGTCACCCCGTACGGCGTTCCTGACCGGCTGCGCGTTGCTGTTGGCGTACCTGTCGTTGGTCGCCATGTGCCTGCTGGGGTCCTCCCGGCGGCTGGCGACGCTGCTCGCCGACGCGGGCCTGATCTCCGTCGTCGAGCAGGAGCGGACGGTGTTGCTGCTGACCATGTTGCTCGGCACGATCCTCGCCACCTGCGTGGTACGTGGCATCCAGATCTCCGCGATGGTCACCCTCACCCTGGAGGCCGCCTCGGTGTGCGTGGTGCTCACCGCGCTCGCGGTCACCGCCTACCGGGGGGTGGGCATCGCCGACACCCTGGCCGCACCGGACCTGACCGCCAGCGCGGTCACCGCGGCGCTGATGATCGCGATCACCGGGTTGGTCGGCTTCGAGAGCGGATGTGCGTTGAGCGTCGAGGCCCGGCGGCCGTACGCGGTCGTTCCCCGGGTGGTGTTCTGGACCCCGGCCGTCTGCGGCGCGCTCATGGTGGCCGCCGCCGGCCTGCACATCTACGGTTTCAGCCGGCACCAGGGCGGGTCCGCCGTGGACGGTTCCGCGCTGGCCGGCCGGGCGGTCGCGGAGGTCACCCCGCTGCTGCCGGTCCTGCTGCAACTGGGGCTGGTCTCGTCGCTGTTCGCCTGCGCGATGGCGTCGGCGAACGCGGCCGTCCGGGTGCTCTTCTCGATGGGGCGCGAGCAGGTCACACCGCCGGTCTTCGGGCGTACCCACCCCCGCTACCGGACGCCGTACGTGGCGGCCGTGACGGTGATCCCGGCCGCTGTGCTCACGCCGGGCGCGCTCTGGCTGGCTGGTCTGCCGATCCGGTCGATCTCGAACGCGCTGTCCGTCCTCGCCACCCAGGGCTTCCTGCTCACGTACGTGCTCGTCTGCCTGGCCATGCCGGTGTTCCTGCGCCGGATCGGAGAGCACACCCGGTGGGCGAGCATCGCCGGACTGCTCGGTGCGGTGCTGCTCGGAGCCGTCTTCACCGGGTTCTGGGCGGAGACCGTACGGGACGGCAGAGCCGTGCTGGTCGCCGTCTTCGCCGGTCTGCTCGTACTCGGCCTGCTCTGGTTCGGCCGGGTACGTCGGCGGGTGCCGGACGTCGCCGTCGGCTTCTTCGACGAGGCCACCGTCGAGGACATCCTGCCCGGCGCGTCGCCGGTCGGCCGGGGCTAGGCCGGCCGGATGACCAAGCCTCCCCGCCACCCACCGGCCGAGTTGGCGGGACGCCAGCCGGCCGCCGTGGTGTCCGCGCTGACCGTGTTGGAAGAGGTCGCGCGGGCGGGTCCCGGGGTGACCGCCAAGGAGATCTCCACCGCGCTGGGCTTGCCGCCGGCCACCACGTACCGGTTGGTGAACCTGCTGGTGGGGGAGGAGTACCTGGTCCGGCTCGCGGACCTGCGCGGGTTCGCGCTCGGCCGGAAGGTGATCGAGCTGGCCGGTGCCGCCGCCCGGGAGGCGCTGCCGCCGGGGGTGCCGGAGGTGGTGACCGCCCTGCGCACCCGCGTACGCCTCGCCGTGCACCTGGTTCGTTACCGCGACGGGCGGCTGCGGTTGGTCGACCCGGATCCGGACCATCCACCGTCCCCGGAGGCGCTGCTGGCCCGGCATCTGCACGCCTCGGCCGTGGGCAAGCTGCTGCTCGCCGAGCGGCGGGACCTGTGGCCGGTGTCGCTGGCCCGGCTCACCCCGGCCACCATCACCCGACCCGACCTGCTCGACCTGGAACTGGCCGGGGTACGCAGCGAACAGGCGGCCCGCCAGCTCGGCGAGTTGCGCCGGGACCGGGGTTGTCTGGCGTTCCCGGTCCGTGGCCGGGCTGGTGACCTGCTCGCCGGTCTGGCCGTGAGCACCAGCCCGGACCGGGTCGGCCGGTTGGACCGGGCGGTCCTGCGGCTGGTCGGCCGGTGTGTCGACGAACTGGCCGACCTGCTGGCGCTCGACCCGACCTGAACCGGCCCGTCCCTGCCGCCCGGTGCGACAGCGCTCGCCGTCCACGGGCGTTGCGGGGTGCATGATGGGCGGAGATGATTCTCGTCGGCACGTCCGGATGGCAGTACCGCGACTGGCGCGACCGGTTCTACCCGGCCGGGCTGCCGCAGCGGCGCTGGTTGGAGCACTACGCGGAGCGGTTCGCCACGGTCGAGGTGAACAACGCGTTCTACCGGCTGCCCGAGCGGGACACCTTCGCCCAGTGGCGCGAGCGCACCCCCGGCGACTTCTGCGTCGCGGTCAAGATGAGCCGCTACCTGACCCATATCAAGCGTCTGCGGGAGCCGGACGAGCCGGTCGCCCGGTTCTTCGACCGGGCCACCGCGCTCGGGGGCCGACTCGGACCGGTGCTGCTCCAGTTGCCGCCGAACCTGCGCGTCGACGTTGCCGCGCTGGACGCCACCCTGGCCCAGTTCCCCTCGGGCGTACGGGTGGCGGTCGAGCCGAGGCACGCGTCGTGGTGGACCGCGGAGACCCGGCGGGTGCTGGAGGTACGCGGAGCCGCTCTGTGCTGGGCCGACCGGCGCAGCCGACCGGTCACCCCGCTGTGGCGTACGGCGGCCTTCGGTTATCTGCGGCTGCACGAGGGCCGGGCGAAACCGTGGCCGCGCTACGGCCGTGCCGCCCTCGGCTCCTGGCTGGACCGGATCGAGGCCGGTTACGGCGACCGGGATCCGGTGTACGTCTACTTCAACAACGATCCGGGCGGGGCGGCCATCGTCGACGCGAGCGCGCTGGCCGGGATCGCCCGTCGGCGCACGCTGCAGATCACCCGTGCCCCCGTGGCCTGAAGCGGTGCGGCTGGTGGGGGATTGGCCGAGGGGAGGACGGGAATCCGCGGTCACCGGCAACGCGGAGGTGGTGGTGACGATGGCCCGTGCGGCGAAGAGCAGCGGACCGACCGGACGGCTCAGCAGGGCACGGAACAGCACAAAACGTCGGCGGATAGCGTTCGCCCAGCGCGCCGAGGAGCTTGCCGCCCAGGTGGGGGTCATGCTGGGGCGCAAGGCCAGCAAGGCAGGCCGCAAACGCCCGTTGAAGACCGAGCGGGGCGGCAAGAGCACGACCCGCAGCGTGGGTGCGGACACCCGCGGCATCAAGGGTGCCAAGATCAGAAGGCGGCAGGGTCGGAAGATCGGACTCGGTCGTAAGCGGGTCCGGCCCAGCTGAGAGGGCACGATTGCTCACGGATGGGCGAGGCCGGCGACCAGGTTGATGGCGGCGCCGATGATGACGGCCCCGAACAGGTAGGCCAGCAGGGCGTGCCGCAGCGCGGTGCTGCGCATCTCGGTGGTCGTGAGGTCGGTGTCCGAGACCTGGAAGGTCAGGCCGATGGTGAACGCCACGTACGCGAAGTCGGCGTACCGGGGCGGCGGTGTCTGGTGGAACTCGATCCCGCCGTCGGGCCCGGTGTAGTAGATCCGCGCGTACCGGGCGGTGAACACCGTGTGCACGACGCTCCAGGACAGCACGATGCTCACCACGGCCGCGCCGATCCGGATGGGCTTGGCGAGGTCAGGCGGGTTGCCCTCGGCCAGCACGAAGCCGATCGCGACCAGACTCACCAGACATGCGCCCAGCAGCAGCAGGTCGCGCACCGTGCGGTTGGGATCCTGTCGTACCGCCAGGCGTGCGGTCTGCTCCGAATCCATCGGCCAGATGATCACCCAGACCCAGATCAGGTAGGCGAGTGCGGCGGCGTCCCAACCGGCCAGCGGGCCGAGAATCGGCGAGTAGAGGACGCTCACCGGCACTCCGACGCAGATACCGATGACGCCGACCGCCGCCAGTTCCACCCCGGAGCGCACACGCTGGGCCGACGCCGGAAGTCTGCTCAACTGGAGCGCCCGTACATCTACGCCACCTCTTCCGGCCGTCCACATCGACGCTCGGCCAGCCCGCCCACGCCACTTCCTATGCCCTAACGACGCAGGCCCGACTTTGTCAACGGCCGCCGGCCGTCGGCGCGGGCGGGTACGGAGGCGCAGGTGTCGGTGGCCAAGTCGAGAATTTGCATCTTTCGATTTAGATATTGCAGCGCATTGTTCGACAACCTACGATCACAGCGTCGCCATCGATCCACTACCGCCGATGCGGCAACCGCTGAGGCAGCCCGTGGGTCGGTACGCGGGGCGCCAGCCACCTCGGGCATCCGCGCGGGCGATCCCATCCGCTCCCACCCGCGAAGGATCACCGTGAGAATCGTCAAGCTGTTCGCCGCGGCGGCCGTCACCGCCGCTGCCGTACTCGTACCGGCCGCTGCCGCCCAGGCCGCGCCCTGTCAGGGGATCTACTCGATCGCGAACTACGCCGGCAAGGTCGAGGTCACCGGCGGCTTCGCCTGCGACAACGGCTGGCAGCCGGCGTACCTGGTACTGCTGCGCAGCCAGAACGGCGGGTCACCGCAGTACGTCGCGAGCGGCATGGGCGTGGCCACCTACGTGTGCCGTACGTCCGACATCTGGACGTACCAGCTCGGTGGCCAGGTCGTCGGCAGCGGGGGTTACACGCTCACCGACGTGCACTGCGGCTGAACCTGACACGGGATGCCTCCCGTACCGGACGTGGGTTTCCCGTCCGGTACGGGAGGCGGCGTCCTGGGCGATCCGATGTTCAGTGCCGGGTGTGGTCGCCGTTGAACTCCTGCTGGTCCGGCTGCGCGTTCTGGTCGCCGGCCGGCTCGACCGGCTCGGCGACGGCCCGGTTGCCGCCCGGCGGGACCGCCACCATCCGGTACTCACCGGTTTCGGCACTGATCGCGGCGGCGGCCATCACGGCGGCGGCGGCCCGGTCGGCCACCCGCTTCGCCTCGCGCTGCACTCGCGCCCGTACCTCCATGGCGTGCCGCTCGGCGGAGTCGGCGGCCTGGCGGGCGTCGTCCAGGCGGGTGAGTTCGGCGGTCATGTCCTGGCGGACCTCGCCGAGGCGTTGCTGTAGCTGGATGACGTCGCGTTCCGTGCTCGCCCGTTCCTGACGCGACTGCGCGAGCCGCTGCTGAGCGGTTTCCTGGGCGGCCTGGAGTTGGGCCAGCGCCTGCTGCCGGGCCTCTATCTCCTTCTGCGCGACGGAGAGCTGCTGTTCGAGGGCGGCCGCCTGCTCGTCGGCGCGACGGTGCAGGTCGGCGGAGTACTGCTGCGCCTCGGCCTGGAGCGCCGCGTTCTTCTGTTCGGCCATCGAACGCCAGCGCGTCAGGTCGGCCTCGGCCGCCGCCTGCCGTTCGGTGATCTCCCGCTCCACATGCGCCTTCCACTGCCCAAGCTCCTGCTGGGTCTGGGTACGCGCCGCCTCGATCTCCTGCTGGACCTGGGCACGGGCCGCCTCCAGCATCGACTCGGCCTCGGCCCGGGCCTGCTCGACCTGCTGCCGGCTCTGCTCGTTGATCCGGTCCGCTTCCTGTATCGCCTGCTCCTGGGCGGCCTCGCCCTCGGCGATCAGCTTGTCCGCGTGCTCGCGGGCCTCGGTGAGGACCCGTTCCGCCTCGGCCTGATAGTCGGCCGCCTGCTGCGCGGCGGTGTTGACGATCGCCTCGGCCTGCATCTCGGACAGGGCCAGGATCTGCTCGACCATCGGTCCGAGTTGCCGGAACGACGCCCGGTCCGTCTGCGGTGGCCGCTGGTGCAGGTCGGCGATTTCCGCCTGAAGCTGCTGGACCTGCACGGTCAGACCGCGGACCTGGCCGTACGCGGACTCGCGCTCGGACGTCAGCTTCGAGATGTCGGCGGTCGACTGTGACACGTACTGGTCCACCTGCCGCTTGTCGTAGCCGCGCAGCGCGGACTCGAAGCCCGGCCGCGAGGTGCCCTCGCGTAGGTCGAACAGCTCCGCGCTCTGGGACATGCGCCATCCTCCATACGATCGGAGCCCGGCCCGGGCGTACGACACGCCGCCGGGACACGGCTCAACCGCCGGACTATACCGCCCGCCCGAGTCAACGCAAGGCCACCGTTGTGACAGTGGACGTCACCTTCCGTCCCCGGTCGCCGGGGCGTCGTTCCGGTGGCCGCCGGTCGGGCCGGACCCACTGCCGGGGCTTGTTCAGACGGTCGCCGGCAGTGGTTCTCCGATCGCGGTCGGACCGGTCGGCACGGTTCCGTAGAGCAGGCGCAGCGTGGCGTCGGTCAGCGAATCCAACAGGTCGTCGTCGGTCTGCTCGTCGGGGCTGGTGAAGGCGTGGGCGAACATCGTCAGCCTCAGCTTCACCACCATCAGAGCCAGCAGGGTGGGGTCGCCCACCACGGTGACACCGGCCCGGATGTCCCGCTCGACGCGCCGGGTGATCGCCGTGCAGCCGTTGGCGGTGACCCGCTCCCGGATCTCGACGATCTCCGGCCCGGGGAACGGGTTGACGAACGCCTCGCACAACCAGCGCCCGTCGATCTGCCACCGTTTGAGGGAGCGCGCGAGCCCGCGTCGCAGGGCCTCCCGGTCGAGGCCGTCGGACTCGACCCACTCCGCCAGTTCCTGCTCGCTCTCGCCGAGCACCGTCTCGCAGAGCGCGGCGAGCAGCGCCTGCTTGGACTCGAAGTAGAAATAGAAGCCCGAGCGGGCGATGCCGGCCGCCGCCGCGAGTTCGTCGATCGTCACCTGCGCGAGCGGCTTCTTTCGCAGCACGGTACGGGCGGCGTCGATCAGGGCGCGCTCACGTTGATCACCCTTGGTCGGCCCGCGACGGCTTCCGGAAGCTGGCATGCGGCCACTATACCCGCCGTCGTCGGTGATCGACGTCACGACGAGTTTTCTCGACACCGTGTTGAAAAACGAGCGCCTGCGGTTCTACGTTCGGTGCTTCAACCAGGCGAAAAGAGAGCCCGAACATGCTGACCACCTCCGACGGGCCGCGCGTCTCCCGTCTCGTGCTACCCGTCGTCGCGTACGGCGTACTGCTGGTCGCTGCCCTCCAGTCCCTCGTCGTACCGGTCCTCGGGGCGATCGCCGGGTCGCTGCACTCCAGCGCCAATGCCACCAGTTGGGTGGTGACCGCCAACCTGCTCGCCGCCGCCGTACTGACGCCGATCCTCGGGCGGCTCGGTGACCTGCGCGGCCGGCGGCCGGTCATGCTCGGGGTGCTGACCGTGGTGCTGCTCGGCGGGGTGCTCGCCGCCACCACCGACAACCTGCCGCTGCTGCTGCTCGCCCGCGTCCTGCAGGGCTCGTCCTTCGCCCTCTTCCCACTGGGCATCGGTGTGCTGCGCGACGAACTGCCACGGGAACGGCTCACCGGCGCGATGGCGATCGTCAGCGGGACACTCGCCATCGGTGCCGGGATCGGGCTCGTCGCCACCGGACTGCTCACCCGCGACGGGGCCGACTACCACCGCGTCTTCTGGCTCGGCACCGCACTCAGCGCGATCGGACTCGCCGCCGCCTGGTACGTCGTACCGCGACGGGAGCCCACCGCGGTCGGCCGCACCGACTGGGCGGGTGCCGGCATCCTCGGCCTCGCCCTGGTGCTCCTGCTCATGCCGCTCGCCCAGGCCAACAACTGGGGTTGGGGCTCGGTACGCGTGATCGGCTCGTTCGTCGGTGCGGCCGTCGCCTTCACCGTCTTCGTGCTGGTCGAACGTCGCCTCACCCACCCGCTGGTGAGCATCCGGATGCTGACCCACCGGCCACTGATCGTCGCGAACGTCGCCGGCCTGTTCCTTGGTGTGTCGCTGTTCGTCGTGTTCCTCACCGTGGCGTCGTTCGTCCAGGCGCCGCCCACCCTAGCCGGCTACGGATTCAGCTCGACCGTGCTCGCCGCGAGCGTCGTCTACCTGCTGCCCGGTGCCGCCGCGGGTGTGGTCACCGCCCCGCTGGGCGGTCGACTCGTCGCCCGGTACGGCGCCCGCTCGACCCTGGTCATAGCGCTGCTGCTCGCGGCGCTCGGATACCTCTCCCTCGCCGTGCTGCACAGCGCGAGCTGGCAGGTGATCGTCGGCTCCTTCGCCGTCAACACCGCCGTCACCTTCGGCTACGCCGCCCTACCGGCCCTGCTGGTCGAGCACGTCGGGCCGGCCGAGACCGGCATCGCCAACAGTGTGAACTCGATTGCCCGCTCGATCGGCAGCTCACTGGCCAGCGCCCTGGTGGTGACCATGCTGACCCGCAACCTGATCGCCGGGTCGCCCGTACCGCTGCCGCACGAGTCGCAGTACGTCGTCATCTTCGCCATCGCGGCGGTCGGTGCCACCGCGGGGGCCGTCCTCGTCGCCCTCGGCCTGTCCCGCAGCCCGCGTGGTGTGCTCACCACCGCGCAGGCCGAAGCCGAGGAGGTGCTCGGCGCGGCGGGGCTGGACATTCCCACCGAGTTGCGTCCCGCGGGCTCGCCCGTGGCCGACTCCCGCCGATGACGCCCGTACGGCCGGGTCGCTGCGGCGTCAGCGACCCGGCCGTACGCGATCAGAGCCAGCCGCGGTCGCGGGCCAGGCTCAACGCCTCACCCCGGTTGCGCGTGTTGGTCTTGCCGATCGCCGACGACAGGTAGTTGCGTACGGTGCTCGCCGACAGGTGCAGGCCGGCGGCGATGTCGGCGATCGTGGCACCGCCCGAGGACGCGTTGAGCACCTGCCGTTCCCGGTCCGACAGCGGGTTCGGGCTGGCACCCAGCGCCTGCGCGGCGAGTTGCGGGTTGACCGCGATCTCACCGGCGAGGACCCGGCGGATGGCCGAGGCGAGTTCCTCGACCGGGTCGTCCTTCACCAGGAAGCCCTTCGCCCCGGATTCGAGCGCGCGTCTGAGGTAACCGGGGCGGCCGAACGTGGTGACCACGATGACGACGCTGCCGGGCAACGCGTCGATCACCTCGCCGATGACGTCGAGGCCACTGCGCCCGGGCAGTTCGATGTCGAGCAGCACCACGTCCGGCCGCTCCCGGCGCACCGCGGCCACCACCTCGTCGCCGCGCGCGACGGTCGCCACCACACTCATGTCCTCCTCGAGGTCGAGCAGGCTCGCGAGCGCCGAACGCATCATGCCCTGGTCCTCGGCGATCAGGATCCTCGTCGTGGCCGCCATCAGGACTGCCCCGACAGCACGGCCACCGGCACGGCCGCCGCCAGGCGGAAGCCGGTCGTGCTTGTTGTCACGGTCAGCTCGCCACCGACGTCCTCCACCCGTTCCCGCAGGCCGCGCAGGCCGCTGCCGGCTCCGGCCGTACCGCCGTGTCCGTCGTCGACAAGTTCCACGCTGGCGACCCTGCCATCGAAGCGCACCTCGATCCGGCAACTGGTGGCCGCGGCGTGCCGCAGCACGTTCGTCGTACCCTCCCGCACCACCCAGCCGAGCAGCGAGTCGACCCGTGGGTCCAGCTCCACCGCCGGTGACGTCACGTCGACCCGGACGTTCGCGGCGGCCAGCGCGGTCCGTGCGTTCGCCAGCTCCTCGACCAGGCGTACGGTCCGGTACCCGCTCACCGCCTCGCGTACCTCGGTCAGGGCCTGCCGGCCGATCGTCTCGATGTCACGTGCGTGCTCGACCGCCGAGTCCGGGTCCCGGTCGAGTAGCCGCCTGACCGCCTCCGCCTTCACCACCACCAGCGACAGCGTGTGTCCGAGCAGGTCGTGCAGGTCACGGGAGAAGCGCAGTCGCTCCTCGGAGACGGCGACCCGGGCGAGCTGCTCGCGGGTGCGGGTGAGTTCACCGACCACGCCGACGAGGTACTGCACCAGGAAGGTCGCCGCACCGGCGAAGAACGTCGCGAAGCCGAGCGACAGGGCCAGTTCCACCGACCCGCTCTCCAGGCCGGGGACCAGAGCCCCGCTGATTGTGAGCGACGCGATCAGGCTCAACGCCCACCGCTGCCGTACGGCGACGGCGGCGGCGATCGCCAGCAGCGGGAAGATGAACTCCCGATCCGTACGCCAGCCCACCAGGTAACCGGTGCACAACACCGTGAGGAGCACGAGAGCCGCCTCGGCGCGGCGCCGCGTACGCAGACCGGGCCGGAACGGCAGCCGCACCGTCACCGCGTACGCCGCGCCGAGCACCACCAGGTAGCTCGCCCGCCACACCTGCCCGTCCACCAGCGCGTCGATGAGCGGCGCCACCAGGAGTACGGGCGCCCACACGAGCGCGAACCAGGGGCCGGGGTGGCGCGTGACCCACGCCAGCGCCGGCTCGCTCTCGACACATCCGATCGTGCTGTCGTCCGAACTCATCGCCACATCCACTCAACGAGCCGACGTCGGTGCGAGCCCGACGATCAGCGTCACACCGACCAGCACGTGCATGCAGAGCAGCGTGACGAGCACGCCGCCGGAGGCGCCGGAGGTGACAGGTCCGAGCAGGGACGACACGAGCACCGTCCAGGCCGTGATCAGCCAGGCCCGGCGACCGCCGCGGAAGCGGCCTTCGAGGAACGCTAGCAGTGCCCAACCGGCGCCACCGACCAGCAGCGGCACGAGCACGACCGACGCGGGGCTGACCGTCTGTTCCTGCGCTCCCGAGCCGAACGTGAGGTCGAGCCCGGCGAGCGGAACGCTGACCACCCAGACGGCGAGGGCGAGCGCCGCCGCCACCAGCAGCGTGACCGTACGGCGCAGGCGGGGCCGACGTACGGTCGGCGAATCGAGGTTGATCGTCTCCGGCATCACAGTGTCTCCCTTTCGCGATTTCGACAACGCCGACGCTACGGAGACGACAGGGGGCGGCGGCAGGCTGAGAAATCCTGTGATCCGTAGGACGAATGTCCTGCGTACCGGGTGTCGGTGACCGTTCGCGACGCGTACCGACAGGGGTTTGCGCACGTCGTGAGATGCGTGCCGAACGGCGCCGGTGTGAGGATCCGGGGATATCTCGCAGGCCTCATCGGAAGGCGGGTCGTCATGGGTTCCGGGTTGTCGCTCGTGCTCTTCCCCGTCGCACTGGGCATCGTCATGCTCGGGCTCGGGCTCACCCTGACCGCCGAGGACTTCCGCCGGGTGGTCCGGTACCCACGGGTGGTCGTGATCTCCCTGGTCTGCCAGATGCTGATCCTGCCGGCCATCTGTCTGGGGCTGGTGGTCGCCTTCGACCTGGCCCCCGAACTGGCCGTCGGCATGATGCTGCTGGCCGCCTCACCGGGCGGAAGCACGGCCAGCCTCTACAGCCACCTCTTCCGGGGCAACGTGGCGCTCAACGTGTCGCTGACCGCGATCAACTCGGTGCTGGCGCTGTTCACCCTGCCGCTGATCGTGAACCTGTCGGTGGCCGGTTTTGTCGGTTCGGACAGCTCGATCGGTCTGCAGTTCGACAAGGTGGTCCAGGTCTTCGCCCTGGTCCTGATCCCGATCGGGATCGGCATGGCCGTGCGTGCCCGGTTCACCGACTTCGCCCTGCGCATGGAACGCACGGTGAAGATCCTGTCCATCGTGGTCCTGGTCGTGATGATCACCGGCGCGCTCAGCGGTATCAAGGACGACATCGCCGCCACCATCGGCGAGGTCATCGTCATCGTCCTGGTCTTCAACCTGGTCAGCCTGGGGATCGGGTACGTCGCACCGCGTACGCTGCGCGTCGCGCACCGGGAGTCGGTCGCCTCCTCGTTCGAGATCGGCCTGCACAACGCCACCCTGGCCATCACCATCGGGATGAGTCCGGCGCTGCTCGACAACACCCGGATGGCGATGCCGTCGGTGATCTACGGCACCGTCATGTTCTTCACCGCCGCCGCCTTCGGCCTGGTTGCCGCCCGCCGGGTGCCGGCCGGAACCGAGCACACCGGCCGGGCGGCCGACCCGTCGACCGTGTGAGACCCGAGGTGACCCGTCACCACCACTGCTTGACGGCCACCTGCGCGCCGCCGCCGTTGTCGCCCAGGTTCGGGTCGTTGTACGAGAAGACGAGCTGCGGTATGCCGACGTCCCAGCCCTGGAACTGCACACAGCGGCTGTCCGCGCCGACCGGGAACCATTCGTTCGCGTGGTAGAGGCGTCCGGTCCGGGTCGACCAGATCAGACCGGCGGTCACCTTGGCGACGAGGGCGTACCTGGGGGAGTCGGGGGCCGGCCAGCCACTGCCGAGGCCGGGGGCGGGCAACTCCCCGACGATGTTCTTCGACGTGCCCCAGTAGTCGACCCGGACCGAGCCGGAGGCGGTGATCCGGAAGATGTCGCCGTCCTGGATGCCGGCCGGGGCGGCCCACGGGGTGTGCTGGTTGCCGGGGGCGGACCAGAAGGCGCCGTCGCCGTGCTGTGGCCGTTCGTTGTTGTAGCAGTTCTCCAGCGGTAGGGCGGCCGCCGCGGGCGCGGCCGGGCCGATCGCCACCGCGCCGACTCCGACCAGGGCGCCGACGAGTACGAGCCGGATCGACCGCATCGGAAAACCCTTGACGCGCATTTTCGCGAACCGCGCAGAACCGAACATCCGTTGTCCCTTCATCGGCCGTCTCAGCGGAGCCGACGTTAGCCAGCGACGTCAACATCGTCGGCTGTTGCTTTGTCACGGCATCGGAGCATTCTCCGGAAACATTCGTCTGTCTACAATGCACCAGCCGAAAGCGGGTCTGCGGAAACACCAGGCCCCGCGCCGACGACCGAAACACGAGGGTGGGCAATGGACCTGAGCGGACGGCGCCGGTCAATGGTTGCTGTGCTCGCGGTATGGATCTTCACCAGGACCGCATTCGTGCTGGTCTACACGAAGGTCGTCAAGGCTCCCGATTTCGGCGGCGTCTTCGCCGACGTGGAGCTGTACTACCGCTGGAGCGACTCGCTGCTCGACTGGCAGGTCCCCGTCGGCGACCCGATGTGGCAATATCCGCCCGGCGCCGCGGCGATCTTCGTCTTCCTGCGCCACCTCGGCGGCGACTCCGTCGGTGGGTACGAGGCCACCTTCTTCGTCGCGGCACTCGCGGCCGACCTGCTGATCCTGCTCGCCCTGTTCCGGCTGGCGAGGGGCGACGGGCTGCTGCTCGGTGCCGCGGCCTGGGCCGTGGTCGTACCGTGTCTGAACCTGCTGACCTATGCCCGCTACGACATCTTCGTCACGGCCTCGGCCGTGGTCGCGCTCGCCGCCACCGTCCGCCGTCCGGTCGTCGCGGGCGCCGCCATGGCCATCGGGGGACTGGTCAAGGTCTGGCCCGTGCTGCTGCTGATCAGCGCCAGACCGTTGCGCGGGCTTCGCCCGATGCTGACCGGTTTCGTCGCGGCGCTCGCCGTACTGGGTGGTGCGCTCACGCTCGCCTTCGCCGGTGGCTGGTACGGCTTCACGAACAACCAGTCGGACCGGGGGCTCCAGATCGAGTCGGTGGGCGCGTCCCCGCTGGTGCTGGCGCGGCTCTGGGACGAGACCATCACCGTCGTCTACGTCTTCGGGGCGATGGAGTTCCAGCACCCGTACGTGCGCGTGGCGACGGTCGTGCTGCCGCTGCTGACCGTCGCCGGCCTGGGTTTCCTCGCCCTCTGGTGGCTGGTACGGGGTCGCCGGATCACCTGGACCGCCACGCTCGGATTCGACGTGGCGCTGCTGGCGGTCCTCGTGTCGGTGCTGACCAGCCGGGTCTTCTCGCCCCAGTACATGCTCTGGCTGGTCGGGACGGCCGCGGTCTGCCTGACCCGCCGGGACACGACACAACGGGTCAGCGCCGTCCTGATCCTGGTCGCCACCGGGCTGACCAGCGTGCTCTTCCCGTGGTTCTACGAACATGTGTCGGCGGACCCGTACTGGCAGGGCACCGCGCTGCTGCTCGTCCGCAACGCCCTGGTGCTGCTCGCCCTCGGTGTCGGGCTCGGTGCGCTCACACGCGCCGCTGGTAAGGCGGCCCTCGACAGCGGTACGGACGCGCACACCGGCACCGGTGTGGGCCGGGCCGGTGCCGGTGTGCCGTCCGTGGGCGTGCTCCCGAGCTGATCTTCCGTCCGGGAGCACGCCACCTCTGCGGTGGTAGCCGGAGGGCTATCCGCCGTTGATCACGAAGCTCGATCCCGGTTCTCGGACGATGTCGCCATCGGCCGAGTTGGTGATGGTCACGTTCGTGAGCGTGGCGCTACCACGGGCGCCACCCATCGCCAGGATTCCGGCACCGTTGTTGGACTTGTCGATCCGTACGTTGCTGATCACGACGCCGGGCATGTTGCCGCCGCCGTTCTTGAACTGGATGCCGTCGTAGGTCGAGTCGTAGATGTCGGTGTCACGTATGGTGACGCCGGTGATGTCCAGAGTCGCCGGGAACAGCGTGATGGCGCCGAACTCCTGATCCTCGTTCCAGAAGGCGCCACCGGTGCGGTAAAGCGCGTTGTTGGCGATCAGGGTGGTCCCGGAGAACGGCAGGGGACTGTGGTCGGTCGCCAGCATGATGCCGGGGTAGTTCATGGTGTCGTAGATCAGGTTGTTCTCGATCGAGTTGTCGTAGCCGCCGTAGATCGCGATGCCGTTGGCTCGCCAGGGCAGCTGGATGGTGTTGTTGACGAAGTGGTTGTCGTGCGTGTTGTCGGCGACCCGGTCCCGCACGGCCGTGTTGGCCCAGACCGCCAGGGCGTCGTCACCGTTGGTACGGAACGAAGAGTTGAACACCTTCGAATTGCTCGTTCCGTTGGTGAAGTTGATGCCGTCGGCGTACGTGTTGCGGATGCGCATGCCGCTGAACTCGAGGCCGTCGCCAGGTCCCCACAGAGCGGGGATGTTGTCGTAGTCCCGACCGACCCAGGCGCCCACGTTGGCGTGCTCGATCCACACGTTGGTGATCTTGGTGTTGTCGCCGAACCGCCCGTTCAGGCCCACGCCACCCTCGTCGTTGCCGTCCCCGCCACGGATCCGGCCCGAGCCGAAGATGGCGATGTCGGAGATCTGGGTGTTGTTGTCGATGTCGAAGCCGAAGTTGCCCTCGTGCGGGTGGTTGATCCCGCCGACCACGTCCTGCGGCTCGGTCAGCGTGTAGAACTGCGAGTGCCACATCCCGGCGCCACGGATCGTGACGTTGCTGATGCCGACCTGGTTCCACTGACCCCGGTTCAGCGGGTCGTCGGTGAGGATCTTCTGTTCCTGCCGCCACTGTCCGGCCGGGATCCAGACGCAGCTGATGACACCGTTCTGGTCGTCGGTGACCGCCCGCTGGATCGCGGTCGTGTCGTCGAGCCCGTCGTTGGCGACCGCACCGTAGGCCGTGATCGAGGTGCAACCGGCCGGCTGGCTCAGCGGTGCCGCGACCTGCTCCAGGTCGACCAGGTCGATGATGTAGAACGAGGCGGTGTCGGTCGCGTCGCGCTGCAACTTGAACCTGGTGCCGGCCGGGTAGGACTGCGCCAGCAGCGCATGTGACTCGTCGAACAACCGCCGGGCGTCGGCCTGGGGGGTGTTCGTCAGTCCCTCGGGCTGGTCGGTGTTCCCGTAGAGCCAGCTGTGGCGGGACGAGAGCGTCAGCTTCTGCACGAAGGTGTCGTTGGCGTACAGGCTGATGCTCGCCTCGATGCCACCGCCGCCCGCCGCGTCCGGGATGGAGTTGCGGACCACTATCGAGTTGGACGCGTTGGTCGAGGTGAACTCGACGAACTGCCCGGTGCTGTTCAGGCGTACCGACTTGCGGCCCGAGGACTCGGTGGCGAAGTTGGTGTGGCCGAAGGTGCGCAGCGGGTCGGTTTCCAGCAGCACACCCTGGTAACGGCCGGCCTCCGCCTCGTACGACACCCACGGGACCGCCGCGCCACGGCCGACCACGATCGACTGCGTGAACACGTTGTTGGACTCGTTGGTCTCGGCGACCACCCCGGTCGCGTCGGCGGTGGCCGTGATGGTGGCCCCGCCGCTGGTGGCGGTCCAGCTACCGGTGATGGCGACGTTGGCCGTCGTACCGGCGGCGATCGAGGGGGTGTTGGTGTTGAGCGTGGTACCACCGACCGACAGTCGAGTGACCGTGGTCGCGCCGCTCGCGGTCGTACCGCGGTTGTTCACCGCGACGGTGAAGGTGACCGCCGCGCCGACCGCCGGGTTCGGCGGGTTGGAGCTGATGCTCAGCACCTGCAGGTCCGGACCGGGGGCCTGGCTGACCACCAGTTGCGAGGGTGCGGTGAAGCTGTTGTTGCCGTTGTTCTGCTCGATGACGGTGTTGGTCGGGTCGACCACCGAGGTCACCACGTAGCTGCCCAGCGCCCGGTTACCGGCGTTGAACGAGACGGTGGTCGAGGCACCCGCGTTGAGGGCACTCACCGGCGCGCTGCCGACGACCGCGCCGCCCAGGCTGAAGTTGACCGTGGTCGCGCCGGCGGCCGCCGAGCCGATGTTCTGCACGGTGGCGGTGAGGGTGACCGGGGTGGCCTCGGTCGGCGCGGTGGGCGTCCAGGTCGTGCCGCTGACGATCAGGTCGGCGTTGGGCGCCGGCGTACCGCACACCTCGATCTCGGCCACCTGGCCGGACGGGGCGCCGGTGTTGGAGTTGAACCGCAGCTGCACGTCCGCGGTGGTCGCGCCGACCGGCACGCTCACCACGTTGTTGCCCTGGACGAACTGGTAGTTCGCCGCCGACACCAGGTTGGTGTAGGTGGTCGAGGCCTGGTCGCGGCCGAGGATCTGGAAGTTCTGGGTACGGGTGCCCCAGGCCGGATCCGGGTTCAGCTTCACGTTGACCGAGGTGACGACGTGGTTCGCACCGAGGACCGCGGTCAGGCTCTGCGGGTAACCCGCCGCGCCCTCCCAGTACGTGGTCAGCGAGCCGTCGTTCGCCTTCTCCGGGGTGAAGCTGAAGGTGGAGCCGGTGGCGATCATGGTCTTGCCCAGCGCCACGTTGGTGCAGCCGGGGGGCTGGGTGCCGGTCCGGGTGACGGTGTTGCTGTTGCCGGACAGGTTGCCCGCGCCGTCACGCGCCCGGACGTAGTAGGAGACGGTCGCCGTCGTCGGCTGGGTGTCCTGGTACGTGAGCACGGTGCCCAGGGTCGCGATCAGGCTGCCGCCCCGGTAGACGTTGTAGCCGGCCAGGCCGCTGCCGCCGGAGTCGGTGGAGGCGCCCCAGTTCAGGGTGATGGTGGTGCCCGAGGTGCTCTGCGACAGCGTGCCGGGCACGGTCGGCGCGATGGAGTCACCGGCGCCGGGGCGGGTCACGGTGTTGCTGTTGCCCGACAGGTTGCCGGCCACGTCCCGGGCCCGTACGTAGTACGACACGGTGGCCGATGCCGGCTGGGTGTCGCCGAAGGTGGTGACGTTGCCGACGGACTGCAGGTACGCGCCGTTGCGGTAGACGTCGTACCCGGCCAGGCCGCTGCCGCCGGTGTTGTCCGTGGACGCGCCCCAGTTGAGGGTGATCGTCGTACCGGACTGGGTGTAGGACAAGGTGCCCGGAACGCTCGGCGGGGTGGTGTCGGCGGCGGTGTCCGGCCCGTAGACCTCCAACTCGGAGAGCTGCCCGGCCGGCCAGCCGCTGTTGGCGGTGATGTTGATCCGCAGGTAGCGGGTGGTGGCCTGGCCGAAGTTGATGGTGACCGAGTTGCCGTTCACGGCCGGGTTGAAGGTGTACGTCTGCGACCCGACCAGGTCGGTGAACGTCGACCCGTTGGTGCTGCCCTGCACGCTCAACGCCTGCGTACGGGTGCCCCAGCCGGAGGTGGGCAGCTTCAGTACGACCCGGTTGACGACGGCCGACGGGCCGAGGTCGACCTGGATCCATTCCGGGAAGGAGTTGTTGACGCTCTCCCAGTAGCTGCCCTGGTTGCCGTCGACGGCTCGGGCCGAGTCGTAGACGTCGGCGTGACCGCTCTCCTGGGTGGGGCGGCCCTGGGCGAGGTTGACGACCGCGTTCGGGGCGATGACCGCGTTCGTGGCCGTCTGACCGACTGAGGGGTCGGGCTGGGCGGCCGCGTTCGCGACGGCCGCCCACCCCATGGTGGCGATCATGGCGGCGGCGACCGTCGTCGCCACCAACCGGATCGGATTGCTTCGTCTCATCTGCTGTCCTTGTCGCGTGGAGGGACGTTTACGCGTGTGTGTGGATCCCCATGGGCGTGGGGTCGGGCGTGGATCGGCAGGTGACCGGTCGAGCCCGTGGGCTACGGGCGGGCCGGTCGGTAGAAGTGGGGGAGGCGAGAGCGACGGCACCACCGGGCCTCTCCGGGACGGGGGAGAAACACCGCAGGGAGCGGCCCCACTGGAAATTGCAGATGCAAGCGGCAAAACAAGCAGGTCTTTGTCGTAATCTTGCAGCGCTTTGGCCGAATGTTACCGACGTGCTACGGGCACGTCAACACTGGAATCGATGCCGTGCATCGATTCCCGGAAATGCGGTGGGTGGCCTCAGTGGAGCGTCGGACCGGCCGAAGCCGGTGCTGGCGCGGTGCTCAGCTCGACGTACTCACGCGAGTTGCGGTCGTGGAAGACCCGGCGCGCGCTGGCGTACGCCCGGTCCGCCGCGTCCAGGTCACCCCGGGCGCGGTACACCAGGGACAGGACATACTCGGTACGCGCCCGCCAGAGCGGCGCCTGCACGGTGTCCCACAGCGACATCGCCGAGTCGAGCAGGTCCTCCGCCAGGTCCAGCCGGCCCTGGGCGAGGTGGAGCTGCCCCAGCACCCGGAGCGCGACGCCCTGCCCCCACCGGTCCCGGGCGTCGCGGGCCACCGACAGCACCCACTCCAACCGGGGCAGCGCCTCGTCGACCAAGCCCATCCGCAACTGCGTGGTGGCGAACGCGCGCACGGCGTACGAGTGCATCAGGTCGTTGCCGAGTTCGGCGAAGATCTCGGCGGCCTCGGCGCACGCCCGCAGCGCCTCGTCGTACTCACCCCGGGCACGGTGGTAGAGCCCGAGGCTGCGCAGCGTGTACGCGACCCCGCGGCGGCTGCCGGTACGGCGGTACGCCGACATGGACAGCTCCAGGTCGGCGAGCGCGGCCGGAAAGTTGCCCTGCTCCAGCAGCACCGAACCGCGCACCCGGTGCACGTAGCCGAGGCCGACGGCGTCGTCCAGGGTGTGCAGCAACGCCGCCGACTGGTTGAGGAAGTGCAGCGCCTCGGCCAGGTGCCCGGGCTCCCGGCAGGCCAGACCCAACCCGGCCAGCGCCGAGGCCTGCCCCCGTACGTCCCGCAGGGCACGGAACCTGCTCAGCGCCTCACCGAAGTGCTGCCGGGACTCGCTGTAGCGGTCCTCGGCGTAGCGCAGGTGGGCCAACTCCGCCAGCATGTCCGCCTCGCCGTGCAGGTTGTCGGCCAGCACGCTGGCCTCCAGCGCGGCGTTCACTATCCGGGACCGGAACTCGAAGCGGTTCGCCCCCTCCAGTTCCAGCGCCATCCGCGCCGAGACGAAGTCGCAGGCCAGCTCGTCCAGACCGATCGCCGCCGCCCGTTCGAGCCCGATCGCCAGCACCGACTCCTCGCGCTGCAACCAGCCCGCGGCGTCGCCGAGCACCCGTCGCGCCAGCTCGTCCGGAACCGGGAAGCGCGGCCCGGAGGGCTTGTGCCAGACGACCTCGGCCGGTGGGAAGGTGGTGGTGATGCGGTCGATGACGGCCCGCCAACCGGTGACCGCCCGGACCACCGCGTCCCGCAGTGCCTCGGCCGGCTCCTCCGCGTCGGCCCGCTCCCGCGCGTACAGGCGGACCAGGTCGTGCAGCCGGTAGCGCAGCACGCCGGTGGGGTCGACCCCGGTGAATTCCACCAGGTGCGCGTCCACCAGCAACTCCAACAGCCGCTCCGCGGCTGCTTCGGACGTGTCCAGCAGCCGGCTGAGCACCCAGGCGTCGAACTCGGGGATGCCGAAGAAACCGAGCCGACGCAGCGCGGCGCCGGCCTGCTCGTCCAGGGCCCGGTAGCTGAGCGCGATGCTGGAGCGTACGGCGAGGTCCCCGGCGGCGAGTTCGTCGAGGCGTTGGCGCTCGTCGGCCAGACGCCCGGCGAGCACGCCGAGCGGTAGCTGCCGGCGGGTGGCCAGCCGGGCACCCGCGATCCGGATCGCCAGCGGCAGATTCTCGCAGCCGGACAGGATGCCCCGGGCCGAGGCGACGTCCCCGGCGGCCCGCTCCGCGCCGATGATCCGGCAAAGCAGCGCCCACGCCTCCTCGTCGGTGAGCACACCGAGTTCGGTCAGCGTCGCGCCGGCCAGCCCGGCCAGCCGGTCCCGGGAGGTGATCAGCGCCGCGCACTGCGGTCCGGCCGGCAGCAGAGGCCGTACCTGCCGTTCGTTCGCGGCGTCGTCGAACAGCACCAGGATCCGCCGCCCGGCGACCAGGCTGCGGTACAACTCGGTCCGCTCGCGGGCGGAATCCGGGATGTGCGACAGGCCGACCCCGAGCGACCGGAGGAAGCCGGCCAGCACCTCGTCCGGTGTCGCCGGGGAGTCGGTCATCCCGCGCAGGTCGGCGTAGAGCAGACCGTCCGGGAACGACTCCCGCACCTGCTGGGCCACCCGGGCGGCCAGCGCCGACTTGCCGCTGCCACCCTGCCCGGCCAGGACGTGCGTGCCCGGTGCGGTGGCCCGCAACGCGGTGACCAGCGAGTCGCGTTCCACCTCGCGGCCGGTGAAGTCCGACGGGGCGAGCGGGACCTGTACCGGTATCACCAGGGGCGGCGGTCCCGGTTCGGGCTCGACCCGGTCGCCGTGCAGCACCTCGCCGTCGCCGCGCAGGATAGCTTCGTGCAGCTCCCGCAGGTGCGGGCCCGGCTCCATGCCCAACTCCTCGACCAGCGCCGACCGGCCCTCCCGATAGCAGGCGAGCGCGTCGGTCTGCCGCCCCAGCCGGTACAGCGTGACCATGAGCTGCCCACGCAGCCGCTCGTTGGTCGGGTGACGGCTCACCAGGCCGGTCAGTTCGGCGAGATGGTCGAGACGACCCTGGTTCAGCTCGGCCGCGACGCGTTCGCCGTGCGCGACCAGGAGCAGTTCGTCGAGCCGTCGGGCCTCGGCGGCCAGCGGCGACCTTTCCAGACCCGACAGGGCCGGTCCGCGACTGAGCGCGATCGCCTCGCGCAGCAGGTCCGCCGCGCCACCGTGGTCGCCGAGCCCGGCCTTCTCCCTGGCTTGGTCGACGAGTCCGGCAAGGACGTCGGCGTCCACCGTCGCGTCGTCGAGTCGCGCCAGGTAGCCGGGCGGATGGGTACCGATGACATCCGGATGACCGTGCCGGGCGAACGACTTGCGCAGCGTGGAGACGTAGGTCTGGATCAACGCTCGGGCACTCTCCGGCGGGTTGTCCGGCCAGACCACGTCGACCAGGCGGCTCGCCGGTACGATCCGTCCCCGCTCCAGGACCAGGGCCGCGAACAACGCCCGCGGTTTGCTGCCACCCAGCGGGACAGGCCCGTCCGAGGACTGGGCCGTGACCGGGCCGAGCAGCCGTACCTGTAGCAAAGTCGACCTCCAGCCTCCACCCACGTCCCTGGTTGGATGCTAGTGCCGTCGCTGGGGCCGCTCTGTCAGGTCAGGAACTCACCGGGCCGTACGGGGCGTGGCCGGAATCGTTCAGGTACGCCCAGTAGCGGTCGCCGTACGACCAGTGCCACCATTCGCTCGGATAGTTCACCAGGCCGGCGCCGCGCATGGCATCGCAGAGCAGCTTCCGGTTCGCCCGCGCCTCCGCACCGATGTCGGCCGAGTCGGTGTGGCAGGCGGTGGTGTCGGTGTCGTTCACCGCCGTACCCATCCAGAGTTCGTCGCCGTCGACGCTGCACAGGGTCAGGTCCACCGCCGCCCCGGCGACGTGCGGCGCCACCGCGGGCGGGGAGATGTACCGGCTGGCGTGGCGACGCAGCGCCGACTCCTCGGCGTCCGGCGTACGTTCGCGCAACCGCTGTACGTGTGCCTCGAAATACTGCTCCTGCAGCGCCATCGGTCGGTACCCCTCGACGACGAGGAGCCGGATCCCGGACGGCAGCAGGGTCTGCGCGGTGACCAGGCGGTCGACCACACCCACCCGTAGCCGTGCGTACGCGCCGTCGAAGTCGGCGAGCCGGTGGTCGAGCCGCAACGCCTCCACGTCGCGCAGGTCGACCAACGGCTCACCGCACTCGCGTACCAGCGTCGCCGTCACGGCCGGGTCGGACAGCAGCACCATGCCCACGTTCAGCACCCATCTTCGCCCACGATGCTCCGTCCCGCCCAGCTCAGGCGGCGACCCCCCGATGCGGCCAGCGTGCCCCACCCCGCTTCAATTTCTCTTCAATTGCGGGCGGAGGTTCGCCTCGGGCGACGGATCTGGAAGCGGGCCCCACCAAATCGGAACCCCAGGGACTGGCGTCCTTCGCCAAAGGGACTCTCGTCCTTCGCCAACCGGCCGACGTCAGGAGTCGGAGTCCTCGCGGAGCAGAGCACGCAGGATCCGTTCGTCCCGTTCGTCGAGTGCACCGACGAACCGTCGCAGTACCGAGGTGCGATCGGGCTCGGCGGTCAGCAGCCGGCGCATCCGCTCGGCGACCAGGCCGGCGGCGTCGCGTACGGCACCGTAACGGTAGGCCCGACCGTCGCGCTCCCGGCTGACGGCACCCTTCTCGAACAGCCGGCTGAGCGTGGTCACCACCGTGCTGTAGGACAGCGAACCAGCGGGATCGAGCCGATCACGGACCTCACCGGGGGTCAACGGGCCGTTGGCCTCGACGAGGATGGTGACCACCTGGGCTTCGAGTTGGCCGGAGCGGCGGCGTCCGTTCTCGGACGGCTCGGCGTCGGCGGCGGGCGGTGTCGTACTCATCGCGGTCGACTCTATCGGCTGCCCCTTACCGCCTCCGTCGGGTCCTCCAGCTTGGCGTGGCACACTCGTCCGGTCCGGACGGAGGGGCATGTTCGATCATCTCGTATGGTCGGTGGTCGTGGTTCCGCCACTGATCGTGGTGGCGGTACGGCTGCTGGCCGATCGGCTGCCACCGTCGGTCGCGGCGGTCATCGTGGCCTGGTCCGCCGCCGCCGTCGGTGCAGCCAGCATGACCAACCTCGGCGTGTTCGCCCTGAAGGCGATCGCCGAGGTGCCGGCTGTCGGCCGGACGTTCGGGTGGTCGTCCCCGGTGGTCGCGGCCGACACCGAGTACGTTTCCTGGGCGCCGTGGCTGAGCGCCGTACTGTTCGTGATCGGCGTGGTGTCGGTCGCCCGGCGCTGGCGCCGGCACCGCCGGGCGCTGGACCTCGGTCACGTCGTGCCGCCCGCCGACGGCCCGCTCGTGGTGCTGCCCGACCAGTCGGCACAGGCATTCGCCGTGCCGGGGCACCCCGGTCATGTCGTGGTGACCACCGGCATGCGTCGGCTGCTCACCGATCGGCAGTTCGACGCGTTGCTCGCCCACGAGCACGCCCACCTGGCGGCGGGTCATCACCGGCTCGTCCGGCTGGCCGAACTGGCCGCCGCCACCCACCCGGCGCTGTGGTGGGTGGCCCGCCACGTCGACTACCTCGTGGAACGGGCCGCCGACGAGCAGGCCGCGATCGAGGTCGGCAGTCGCCGTACGGTCGCCCACGCCATCGGTGTGGCCGCCCTCGCCGCAACCGGCAGGCAGGACGTTCCGCAGAGCCTGCACGTCGCGGCGGCCGGCGGCGTCGTGCCACGCCGCGTGGCGGAGCTGCTGCACCCCCACCCGCCTGTCCGCTCGCGCGCGTTGCGGGCACTGCCGGTGTCACTGGCGGTGGCATCGCTGCTCTGGACCGGTGAGGCGGTCTGGGACCTGTTCGAACTGCTCAACGCGGCCCGACTCGGCCGATAGGTCGCCCGCGTACGTCAGCTCTTCGGGCGGAGGGCGTTGACTCGCGTCACCGACTGGTCGATCCGCGCCTCGGTGAGGCGCCCGGTGCGTACCAGGTTGACGACGTTGTCGAGCGTCTCGTCGACGATCTTCGTGTCGTACACCTGCTGGTTTCCGAACACGAGCAGGTCGAGGCCGGCTTCGAGTGCCAGCGCGACGGCCTCGTCCCGGCCGAACTTGCTGGTGATCGCGACGGCCTGCATGTCGTCGCTGACCACGGGACCCTGCCAGCCGAGTTGCCCGCGGAGCAGGTCGGTGACAACCGCCGGTGACAGGGACGCGGGGCGGCTCGGGTCGAGCTGCTTGATGAGCAGGTGTGCGACCAGGACCGAGTCGACGGTTCCGCTGTCGATCAGCCGCTGGAACGGTACGAGTTCGCTCCTGTTCCAGGTCTTGCTGACGTCGACGACGGCGAAGTCCGTGTTCCCGGTGGCGCTGCCGAAGCCGGGGAAGTGCTTGATGCTCGTCTTGACGCCGGCCGCCCGATGGACCTGGATCTCCTCGGTGGCGTTCCGGACCACCACGTCCGGGTTGGCGGAGAAACTGCGGGCGAGCTTGCCGATCGCGGGATTGTTCGGGTTCAGGTCCAGGTCGACCACTGGTGCGTAGTTGAGGTTGACGCCGATCGACGTGAGGTCGTGCACCAGGCCCTGCGCCCAGGTCCGGGTGGTGGAGGGGGAGTTCGCCGCGCCGATCTCGGCCTCCGACCTGGTGGCGGGGAAGCCGTTGCTCGGGTTGAGCCGGGCGACCTTGCCGCCCTCCTGGTCGATCGAGACGATCAGCCGTCCGGGCGAGGCCTGCCGCAGGCTCTTGACCAGGGCGGTGACCTGAGCCGGTGAGGTGATGTTGCGGGCGGCGTCGGTCTCCAGGTCGCGGTCGAACAGGATCACCCCGCCGAGGCCGTTCCTGACCGCCTTCACGATCCAGTCGTCGGCGCCGACCGTCTCGCCGCGGAAGCCGACCACGAGCAGGCTCGCGATCTTCCGGCGGAGCGTGGCCTCGTCGAACGTCGCCGACCCGGCTGGCCGGCCGGTGGAGGCCCGGGGCGAGGCTGCCACCTGACGCGTCGGCGTTCTCGCCGTGGACGACCCGCAGCCGGACAGTCCGGCCGCCACCGCGGCCGAACCGATGCCCGTGAGCAGCAGCCGGCGGGTCAGGTGAGAGTCGTTCACGTTGTCCACGCTACGGCCGGCGGACGGCCCTCGCCGGCATATCGCGCCTCTTCGACCCGCGAGCTGCGGGCAGCCGGGTTGTGCGGGGTTGATTGTCCGCGAGTCGGCCCCGAAGCCGGACAACGATCCGCCGACTAGACATCTGGTCAGCGGGGTGTCACAGGGCTCCCCACCAGCCAGATCACGAGGTGATCAGCAATGCGAACCATCTTCAACCCAGGTGCGGACCGGCGGTCCTCCACCCGGCCGGCCCAGCGCACACCGCGTCGGGCGGCGGTCCTGGCGGTCCTGCTCGGCCTGACCGCCGCGCTGATCGGGATGACCGCTTCGCCGGCCAGCGCCGCGATCATCACCGTTCAGGACGGCTTCGAGGGGACCCAGGCGGCCAACTGGAGCTTCACCCACGTCGGAGACGGGACGGGCGGCGTCAGCCTGTCGCAACCCCACAACGGGATCCGCTCCGGATTCGTCTCGATGCGCGGCGCGGGCTTCTCCTCGGTCGGCCGCCGGGTCACGTTGCCGCCGACGACCAGTTGCACGGCCGGGATCCACGTCAACCCGGCCCTGGCCACCCAGCAGGTCAACTTCGAGATCATCAACCCGGTCAACTTCACGTACCTGGCGCTCAAGACCGTCGTGCTCAGCGGCGATGCCCCGTACACGTTCGTTTCGACCGAGTGGAAACACGGCCCGACCGACGTGCTCGTCCGGGTCTCGCTGATCGGCAACGCCAGCGGTACGACGTTGGCCGCGTGGGTGGACGACCTGGGCATCCTTTGCATCACGTAGGTCGGAGACTCGCTCGGATCGCAATGGCGGTGGTCGTCCCCGGCGGACGACCACCGCTACGCCGTTGGCTGTGGCGGGCCGGAGCACTGGCCCGCCGCCCCGCTCAGGAAGCGGTGGCGCCTTCCGGTTCGGCCTGGCTCCGGTTCGCGGGGCGGATCGTGGCGCGGGGGCCGAGGGCCGTTCCGCCAGCCGGCACGTCGTCGAGTACGACCGCGTTCGCGCCCACCCGCGCCCCGGTGCCGAGCCGGACCGGGCCGAGGATGCGGGCGCCCACGCCCACCACCACACCGTCTTCGAGCACCGGCTCGCCGCTGTTGTCGCGCTGACCGATGGCGACATCGTGGAAGAGGGTGACGTCGGCGCCGAGGACCGCCCGCCGGTGGAGGGCGACGCCCCGTCCGGCGTGGTGCAGGCGCAGCCCCGGTCCGCAGGTCGTCTGCGCAGGCAGATCGCAGCCGACCGCGAGCCGCAGCAGGAGCAGGTTGGCGACCTTGTGCGGTAGGGCGAGGAGGATCCTGGCCGCCCCCTTTCGCCGGTCCGCCCATTGCCCGTAGCGGAAGACGACCAGAACCGCGCGGGTGAGCCCGTCGCGGTTGCGCGCGAAGTCCCGCCTGAGGGCCTCACGCAGGGCGAACTCTGCCGACACAGGGTGCTCCAAGGGGGCGTGGGGGCAGGGGGTGAGGGGTCGGTGCAAGGCCGATAATTATGCCGGCACGGGGAAGCGGCACACCAGCATTGGTGACGAACTGGTGTGCGCGGGGCCTTGCCGGCGGCTGCGCCTAGAGGAGCAGCGGCTGCGCCTAGAGGAGCAGTAGCGTGACGACTGCGGTGTATGTCAGGAATGTGCCCACGAGGACCAGGAGCATGAAAATCGCCTTTACGGCGGTCGACTGCGAACCGCGCGCGATGCCGAAGTTCGCCACCAGGCCGGCTGCGGCGATCACCCCGCCGAGCAGCCCGCCTGCGATCACGAGGACGAACGGGAGCAGCGCCAGGATCCGCAGCGCGAGCGGGATTGCGGGTCCGGTGCGGTACTTGACACCAGCGACCTCGATCGTCGGGTACGGGTCGAGCAGGCTGGCCCGCAACCTGGCCGGCACGGTCTGCCCATCGGCGGTCGGAAGGTTGTAGTGACCTCGACGGGTACCCACCGTCGGTTGCCCGCCGATGGTCATCGAGTGCCTACCGGTGAGCAGGTTCGTCGTCACTTGAACGGGCCCGGCCAGGCCGTCGATGATCACGGGATCGGTGCGCATGCGGCTAGATGCTAGAGGCACACCCGGCGCGTGCCGTCTCCGGTCGGCACCGAAGGCCGACTGAACCGATCGCGCACCGGCTCCGTGTGGATGCCGAACGGCTTCCGGATGTGCTGGAGCCGGGTAGACACTGGAGAAACTCAGATGTTGCGCAAGCGTTTCGTGCCACTCGCTGTCCTGCTGGCCACCGGTGTGGCGATGCTGTCGGCGTGCGACTCCGACGAGAGCGCGCCGGCAGCGCAGCCTCCTGCCGCGCCGGCCACCACCCAGGCCGGCGGCCAGGGTGACGGCACCGGGGCGACGGACCTGTCGCTGCTTTCCGGCACCGCCAAGTCGAACAACTCCCCGGCCGGTACCGGCGACTGGGCGGTCCCCAATGGTGGCACCGCCACCGGTGCGGCCATCCCGGCCGCGCAGAAATGGGTGCAGCTCACCGCGGGCAAGGCCGGCGACCTCGACCCGGTTGTGGTCAACGGTGCGGGCCTGACCCTCTACCGGTTCGACAAGGACACCGCCAAGCCGTCCAAGTCGAACTGCAACGACGCCTGCGCGGTGACCTGGCCGCCGGTCACGGTCGCGCCGGGCGGCAAGATCTTCATCGCCGGCATCAAGAAGTCCGCGGTCGGTACGGTCAAGCGTGCCGACGGCACCCGCCAGGTCACCATCGGGGGATGGCCGGTCTACCGCTTCGCGAAGGACACCAAGCCCGGTGACACCCTGGGCAACGGCGTCGGTGGCACCTGGTTCGGCGTGACGCCGACCGGCACGAAGGCCGGCGTACCGGCCGGCGGCGACACCACGCCGGACGCCAACCCGGGCAACCCGCAGACCCCGCCCGCCACCAGTGCCGTCCTCTTCGACGACGCCAACTTCAGCGACAACGGCGCCTCCCAGGGCGTCGGCGGCACCGGCTGCCAGAACCTCAGCCGGCCCGGCGTGACGTCCTCGGTGGCGGCTCCCGGTTCGCTCAAGATCTGGTCCGAGGCCAACTGCAAGGGCCGTTCGAAGGTCATCGACGGGGACGTCACCGACCTGGCCACGATCGGTTTCGACAACGCCGTGGCCTCGGTTTTCCTCGGCTGATCCCAGCTTTGCCCCGGGTGTGCCGGACTGGCTCCACGCCAGCCCGGCACACCCGTCTTCGTGCGCGTCCGAGCCCCTGGGCCAGGCCCGGCCGGCGAACCCCCGTGCGGCGGACGCGTACGCCCGTAGACCACGGAATCGAAGAGGGTACGTGAACATGACGAGATCGGCTCGTCCACCGAGGTGGATGCCGGTGCTGCTGGCGGCGACCCTGCTGGCGGCCTGTACGCAGTCCGTCGCCGGAACCGGTGGCGTCGAACGCTGGAGCGCGACCAAGGTCGCCGGGCTCGACATCACCACCGGTGACAGCGGCCCGCGGCGGGGCGTCGCCGGCTCCCGGCTGACCGCCGACGGCGGCGACGGCGGACGGATCGACCGGCTGGCGCTCGACGCCGTCGACGACGTGCAGGAATACTGGACCGAGGTGCTGCCGGCGAACTTCGGCAAGCGGTTCGAGCCGGTCACCAGGCTTGTCTCGTACGACTCCGGCGGTGCCGGTCCCCAGGTGTGCGGGACCGGCACGGCGGGACTGGTCAACGCCTTCTACTGTGCGACGGACGACACCGTCGCCTGGGACCGGGGTCAGCTCCTGCCCACCCTGGACGACTCGTTCGGTCCTATGTCGGTGGTGGCGGTGCTGGCCCACGAGCTGGGTCACGCCGTGCAGTTCCGGCTCGGCGCCACCGGTGCGCAGACCGCCTCCATCGTCAAGGAACAGCAGGCCGACTGCTACGCGGGCAGCTTCTTCCGGTGGGTGGCCGAGGGCAACGCGCCGCACTTCCAGCTCTCCACCGGGCCCGGCCTGAACCAGATCATGTCCACGTTGTTCTTCATCCGCGACTCCGCCGGCACCGGATTCGACGCGCAGGGCGCGCACGGCAACGCGTTCGACCGGGTGTCCGCCTTCCAGTTCGGCTTCGGCGACGGGCCCCGGCGGTGCGCGCAGATCGACGAGGCCGAGGTCCGTCGGCGGATCACCCAGCAGGCCAGCGACGACCGGGTACGCGACGACGGTGCCGCCGACCTGCCGGTCGACGATCCGGACGCACTGCGGGCGCTGATGACCACCCTGCGCAACTCGTACGCGCCGGCCGGGGCCGAGCCGCCGACGGTGGGTGCGGTGCTGGACGGCTGTCCGGATGCCGCACCGACCAGACCCGCGGCCTACTGCCCCGGCACCGACACCATCGGGCTCGACCTCGACGCGCTGGTCCGCATCGGATCCGCGCCCCAGCCGGGGCGCCGGGGCGGGATCGGTGACTTCGCCGCCTTCGCCGAGGTCGCCTCGCGCTACGCGCTGTCGCTGCAACGGGTGGCCGGCTACCCGTTGCGCGGGGTCGCCGCCGGGCAGCGTACGGCGTGCCTCACCGGGGTCTGGGCCGGCAGCATCGTGGCGGGCCGGGGTGCGGCGTTGCGGCTTTCCCCCGGCGACCTGGACGAGGCGGTGGCCGAGATGCTGACCGCGGACAGCCTGATCGCCGCGGACGTCGACGGTGCCAGCGTTCCCTCCGGCTTCGCCCGGGTCGAGGCGTTCCGGGACGGCTTCTCCGCCCCCGGAACCGCCACCTGCACCGCCAAGTACCGGTAGTTCCCGGTGCTGACACGATGATGCCCACGCCGGCCGGCGTGGGCATCATCGTCGTGCGGGTCGGTACGGTCAGAGCTGCACGCTGGTGAACTTCTTGCCACTGGTGTTCTCCACCTCGACCTTGGCTACCTGGGTCAGGTCGATCAACGCGGTGCCGTCGAGCGTGGTCCCCTCGTCCTCGCCCTTCTGCGACACCAGCCAACTGCCGGCGAGGATCTCGGTGCCGTCCTTGCCGACGATCACCAGCCGGCAGAGTTCACCGGCCGGGATGCCGGAGACCGCGGCGTTGAGCCGTACCCAGCCGGGCAGGGGGGAAACCGCGACGGTGATCCTGGCCCCGGTGGTCGCGTCGGTGGCGGTGGCGAACCTGGTACCGGGTGCGGCTGTGGAGACCGACGGGGCCGGAGGAGACTGGCCCTCGGTTGACGGCGGGTCGTTGGTCACCCGGCCGACCACGACACCGGCCGAGATCGCGGCGGCCACGACCACCACGGCGGCCGAGCTCACCCATGCGCTGCGCCGGTTGCGCCTGCCCGCGGACTCCGTACGGATCTGGCGCAGGGTCCGCTGCAGCAACAGGTCGCCGCCCTCGGGCGGTCCGTCCAGCAACATCGCATCGGGTACGGCACCGAGCGCCTTCTCCCACTCGCGCAGCGAGTCGACCTCCGCGCGGCACTCCGCGCAGCCCGCGAGGTGCTCTTCGACCTCCCGGACCTGCTCCGGCTCGAGCGACTCCGTCAGGTAACCGCCGATGTCCACATGGTCATCGGCTGGGTGCAAGCTGTCCGGAGTTTTCATGAGGCAGACCGTTCCATCCCGGCAGGGCGCTCCGAGTGAATTTCGCGTAAAGCCCGGAGTGCATAAAAGGAGCGTGACTTGACCGTCCCCGGCGGGATACCCAATGCCTTGGCGGCTTCGGCAACTGTACTCCCGAGTAGGTAAACCTGTTCAAGTACCTCTCGGTGCTCCGGGGAGAGCTGATTGAGCGCGTCGACGACCACCATCGAATTGACCACGTGGTCGGCGTGGTCCCGTTCCACCGCGACGTCCACCGGTGTCTCCGGCACCTCAGTCGGCCGGGCGTTGCGTGCCCGGATGGTGTCGGTCACGATGTTGCGGACCACCGTCAGCAGCCATCCGCGTACCGATCCCTTGCCGTTGACCAGGCTGTCCGGGTGCCGCCAGGCGCGTACCAGAGCCTCCTGGACCACGTCCTCGGCCGCGGCCCGATCCCTGGTGAGTTGCGTCGCGTACGCCAGCATGGCCCGCCCGTGTTCCTGGAACAGGGATCGGACCAACGCCTCGTCGGCCACCTCCTGGCGACGATGAGTCCTTAACCCCGCCATTTTCCCCCACCCTCCGAGGCCCCCACCTGGCCCGTTTCTCCCATTGCCGGACCAAACAATGAAGCAGCGGTCTCCGCGAAGTTCGTACGCGGACGACTTGTGTGCCGGTCATCACGTCGCGCCCTCCTCAACTCCCGATCGGTGCTCCCTGCGGAGCTGCCTTGCCGCCATCGGGTGACACCACGAACCAGACGCCCTGGGCGCCCTGGCCGAGGATCTGTCCGGGAACCTTGTCGTCGGCGAAGCGGTACACCGGAAAACCGCCGACGGTGACCTGCTGGGTGCCGTCCTGGCGGTTCACCGCGCCGAGCACCGCCGAGTCGAGGTTCTGAAAGGTGATCTTCTCGCTGACCAGCACCGGCGGCCACTGGTCCGAGCACTCGTCGACGCAGGTGGACTCCGATGGCGAGCTGATGTCCTGGTCGAACCGGTAGAGGGTGAAGCCCTGGCCGTCGAGCACCACCGGACCCAGCTCCGGATTCTGTCCGAGCTGCACCGACTTGGGCCAGTAGCCACCCTCCGGACTGCGCCGCCCCAGGTCGTTCTGCGCGGCGCCGGTCTCCGGCTGCGGCGCGGCGACCGGGTTGGTCACCGTGGTCGTGCACCCCGTGGCGAGCAGCGCCACGGCCAGCGTCAGCGGGCCGAGCAGTGTTCGTGGGCCGAGAGGCTTCATCACCAATACCTTCCTATCCGGTTAACGAGGAGGAGCGGGATCAGCCCCGGCTGCCGTACGCGAGCGCGCCGCGGCTGCGTGGCGTCAGGGGCGGGTCGAGTCGCAGGCCGAGTACGCCGACGTCGAGTGAACCGTCGGCGCCGGCCTCGAAGCGCCAGGCGGCGTTCGGTACGTCCCCGACGACCAGTACGGCGGCGGTGTCGTCCGACAGCGTGGCCATCGCGCCGAGCCGTTCGACCGCGACCGAGCCGATGGGTGCGGTGACCACCACCAGTTGCCCGCGCAGCGGAGGTGGCGTCACGGGTCCCGTGTCGTCCGGCCCCGACCCGCCCCGACCCGCCGCGAGCAGGTCGACGGCACCGACCGGATCCGGTGTGGCGCGCAGGCGTCCGGCCGGCAGCCGGGTGCCGGGCACCGGGCCGAGGACGGTGATGAGCACCGACGCGGCGGCGGGATCGGAGCCGATCTCGTCCAGGAATGCGCCGAGTACGGCCATCGAGATCGCCGGATCGCCGGTGAGCGCGACCACGCCCGGCGCCCGGCCGAGGTTCACCACGGTCAACTCGCCGCCGATGGTGCCGACCGTGGCGAGCAGCGGGAGCGCGGTCGGGCCGGCGGTGGCGGAGCCGTCGTCGAGTTGCCAGTTGGGTGCCTCCCACACCGAGCCCTGCTCGCGGGGCTGCCACGGCGACGGCGCCTCCGGTACCGCCGGAGCCAGCCGCAACGACACCCGGTCCGGACCGACCACGGCCGCGTACACCTGGGGTTGGGACGGGCGGGTGGCGAGTTGGCGCAGGGCCCGGTCCAGCACGGCGCGGGAACCGGTCGCGACCGGCGCAGGAGCCACCGGCCGGCCACTCCGGCGACGCAGCGCCGGCACCCCGGCGACCAGTGCGCCGGCGAGCACCAGCACACCCAGGCAGGTCAGGACCGCCGAGGTGGGGGAGAGGCCGAGGATCCGGAGCTGGCCGGTGTCGCCGGGACCGGTCGCCAGCGGTGCCGCAGGCAAGGTGTCCGGCGAGGTCGCGGCCGGCTGGCCCGTACCCGGTGGTGGGCCGATCCGGATCTCGCCGGAACTCGCGTTCTCCGGCAGGACCAGCACCCAGCCCGCGCGTAACCGCGCCGGGTCGGTCAACGTCAGCCCGTCCGGCTGGGCGCGGCCCTGGTTCAGGTCGAGGATCTCCGGCCAGCGTCGGCTGTCGCCGAGCAGCCGGTCCGCGACACCGGGCAGGGTCAGGTCGCTGACCGTACCCGGCTCGCCGGGCACCACCCAGTAGGGCACCGCCGGTTCGGCCGCGGCCCGGGCGGGCGTCAGCGGAAGCAGCAGCATCAGCAGGACGGCGGACAGGCAGGCCAACCAACCCGGCAGGGTGGTGGAACCGCTGCTACCGGCGATCGGGACCAGCCTGGGCATGACTACCTCGCTCACAGAGTTGTCGCTACTCGTACGGGCCGGGCGGGCAGGTGGACCGCCGAGATGAAACGAACACGTACGCCCGGCCGGACCGGTTCACCGCCACGGCTGCCAACCTGTCGCGGCTACGGCCGGCCGTCAGCCCAGGTCCCGGCTCGGCACCCGCAGTTCCAGCTCGCTGTCGGGGTTGAGCAGCAGGTAACGCTCGCCGAGCGCCTCGGCCAGATCGCGTACCGGCAGGCGTTCCCAGTGCCGCCAGGTGACGGGTCCGGGCAGGTAGCGCTCCGAGCTGAACGCGTGCACCACTCGCTGGTCCAGCCCCGCGTCGAGGCCGGCCACCCCGTCCGTCCCGGACAGGTGCGGTACGAACACGGTTGCCTCCAGCAGCGCCGCTCGGACCTCGTCGTCGTCGGCGTGACCGGTGACCGCACGCTGCAACGCGCCCTCCAGTTCGTTCGCCGGTGGCGGGAAACCCAGGGCAGCCGGGGTGGGCCGGTAGCTCGGATTGGGCCGCAACTCGTCCACCACCTCGCCCCGCTCGTCCACCCGGTACGCGCCGACCACCGCCCAGCCGGGCACCTCCGGTGCACCCTCGAAACCGGGATCGACGACGTAGATCCAGCTGTCCGGGCTCTGCCTTGCCCGTTGCCGTAGCTGCGGGGTGACCGTCGGGTTCTGCACCTCGGCCATCGTTGCCTCCATCTGGTGTCCGTCCGTATAGGTGGTTGGTCGCGAGCCCGGTGACGACAACTCGCGGTGGGCCGGTGCCGGCCCGAGCGGGGCCGACACCGGAAAGAGCGAGCTAGCCCCGCTTCGGGGCCCCCGGGCCCTCGACGCCGCTCATCTTCAGCCCGTACTTCGAGCTGCTCGGCGTATCGATCTTGATCTGCTTGATCTTCTCGCCCGGGTTGGCCGGGTCCGGCACCTCGAACGCGTCCACGTTGTAGTAGCCGTCCACCTTGGTCGCCTGGACGATCCGGTCCGGTGAGATGTGGTCCAGGGCGGCGTACTCGTCCTGGTAGTCCAGGTGGCTCATGCCCGGGATCCGCTGCGACGGCAGGTGGATGTACTGGTCCTTCGACGGGTCGATCGCGTAGATCCACCCCTCCCGCCGGTAGAACTCCTTGCCGCCCGCGCTGACCTTCGTGCCGTCGGACCGGACGAACTGCATCGCCACCTGGAGGTCCCCGGTGGTGGAGACGAAACCGCTGCCCTTGCCGTTGTGCATGTGCTGCTTGATGTTGTAGTGCGGCACCGTGCCGGCCTGCTCCGCCCGCGACTTCAGGCCCTGCGCGAACACGACCTCCGGCGGCTCGCTGGAGCCGTGGTAGACGTAGCCCGGCCTCTGCTGGCCCATGCCCTGCACCGAGTCGGTGATCGCCGGGTGGTTCGCCGGGCCCTGCACGGGCGCGTCGACCGGTTCCGGCGAAGCTGGCCGGGAGCCCGAACTGCCGACGCCGTCCAGGTGCGCGGCGTCGCTGCCGCCGCCCGGTGTGACCGGGGCGCTGCTCGCCGCCCCGGCCGTGCACGACGGCTTCGGTGCCAGACCCAGCGGATCCGCGCCGCTGTACGGGTTCCGCACGTAACCGGCCGGGTCGGGCGCCGGGGCCAGGCCGAGCGGGTCCTGGCTGACGTACCGGCCGGTGGCGGGGTCGTAGTAGCGGTAGACGTTGTAGTGCAGGCCGGTCTCCGGGTCGAGATACTGCCCGGGGAAACGCAACGGCATCATCGCCTCGGCGTCGCCCGCACCGCCCGACGGGCCACCCCACAGCGTGCCGCCGCCCTGCCAGGCCAGTTCGCCGTCCGTGCCGACCAGGTCGGTGGGGGTGCCGACCAGGTCGGTGACGATCGCGTAGAACCGCCGGTCGACCTGGTCCTGGCCGGTGCGTACGGACTGGCCCACCGGGTGCTGCCGGTCCGGGTGGTGGTCCCAGGTGGTCACCCGGACCCGTCCCCGCGGGTCGGTGTGGATCTGCTCCACCAGCAGCGGCCCGTCCCAGACGAAGTCGACCTGTTCCACCAGCAGGCGCGGGTCGATCGGGAAACGCAGGCTGGCCGGGTCCTGCGCCTCGGCCGCCGAGTAGCGCCGCTTGCCGATCCGCCGACCGAGCGGGTCGTAGAGGTAACGCCACCGGTCACCGCTCGGGGTCAGCACCCCGACCAGCCGATCCTGGCCCTCCCACAGGAAATGCCAGCTTTGCTCGCCGGCCACCGGGTCGGACACGGTACGGGTGATCATCCGCCCCTGCCGGTCGTAGCGGTACCGCACCGCCCCCGCCTCGGTGACGAGATTGCCGTGGTAACGCAGCTCGCCCGAGTGGTGCGCCCCGGCCAGGGCGCTGGTGGTGAGCTGACCGCCGGCGTCGTACCGGTAGTCCTCGGCCCGGCCCGGCCCGCGTACGCCGAGCACCCGGCCCACCGGGTCGAGCGCGAAGTCGGTACGCCCGGTGCGGTTGTCGTCGATGCCGGTGAGCTGGCCGTCGGCCCGGTAGTCGAACCGCCGCTGCCGCCGGCCGGGCACCACCTGGGCGGCCAGCCGCCGGTCCTCGCCGTACGACTGCTCGAGCACCACCCGGCCGTCGACCGTACGCCGCAGCTCCCGGCCCGATGCGTCCTGCCGGAAGCCGACCCGGTGCCCCGCCGTGACCAGCGAGGCCACGTTGCCGAACGGGTCGTAGGACCAGACACTGTCCGCCCCGGACGGGGTGAGGCGGTGCCGGCTGCGGTCGGTGTCGTCGTAGCGGAAGGAGAGGGTACGGCCGTTGGTCGTCGACGCGGTCACCCGACCCAGGTCGTCGCGCTGGATCACCATGATCGCGTCCTCGTTCACCGCCCGGACCAGGCGACCGACCGGGTCGTAGGTGTACGCGGTGGTCCCCGACAGGCAACGCCGCTCGACCACGTTGCCGAGCGGGTCGTGCTCGTACTCGGTGACCTCGCCGAGCCCGTTGGTCGACCGGACGAGCTGGCCGGCGGCGTCGTACTCGAACCGCAGCACCCGGCCGTTGAAGTCGGTCTCCTCGACCACGCGCCCGCACCGGTCGTAGGCGTAGGACCAGGTCAGGCCGAGCGGGTTGGTGACCCGGGTGAGCCGGAGTTCGGTGTCGTACTCGTATCCGGTACGGGCACCGGTCGCGTCCACCGTCGCCAGGACCAGGCCGAACGGTCCGTACTCGGTGCGGCTGAGGTGGCCGTCGCCGTCGACACGTTCGACCGGGTTGCCCTCGTTGTCGTAGCGGACCTGTTCGGACCCGCCGTGGCGGCCCGGACGGGCGACCTGCCGGCCCGCGACGGCGGCGTCCGGCCGCACCCGGTCCTCGGAGCGGAGGCTGTCGTAGTCGAACAGCCCGGCGATTCCGAGCTGCTCGTTCGCCGGATCCGGGGCCCCGTCGTAGCGCCGGGTGAAGGTCCGCGCCCCGGCCCGTACGGAAATCGTCATCGCACCGCCGTCGAGGGTGGTACGCACCGTGCTGCCGTCGGGGCGGACCACGGCGGTGAGGCGGCCGTCGCCGTCGTAGTCGTAGCGGGTGGTCCGCCCGAGCGGGTCGGTACGGCTGAGCAACTGGTTGTAGCGGCCCCAGACGTAACGGGTGGTGTTGCCGAGCGGATCGGTACGGCTCGACAGGTGACCGGCCCCGTCGAGCTGGTACGTGGTGCTGTCGCCGAGCGAGTCGGTGTAGACGGTGAGCCGCCGTAGCGGGTCGTAGGCGAGGCTGGCGCTCAGGTAACCCGAGTCGCCCTCGGTGCGTACGCACCGCCCGTCCTCGTCGTACGTGTAGTGGTAACCGACACCGTTGCGGTCCCGCCAGTCGGTGACCCGGCCGTGGTCGTCGTAGCCGAACCGCATCGGCTGGCCGGAGGCGTTGACCACCTCGATCAGCCGCTGCCGATCGTCGTAGCCGTAGCCGGTGACCAGGGCGGCGGGTCGTCCGGTGGAGTCGACCAGGTGCATCGCGGTGATCCGGTCCGCCTCGGTGGTCAGCGCGATCCGCTGCCCGGACGGGTGCGTGAGCATGGTCGGCCTGCCGTCGTCGTCCCGTACGACCTCCAGCCGGCCGCCGTCACCGTCCGTCACCGCCGAGATCAGCCCGACCGGGCCGGAGAGCGAGAAGTGGGTGGTCCGTTCCAGCAGCGGGTCGGTGAGCCGGGCGCTGCCGTCGTCGCCGACGGTCAGCGGCCAGCGGGGGCCCTCCACCGGCAGTACCGGCTCGCCGGCCGGGGCCGGCGGGTAGACCAGGATCATCCCGTCCGGGGCGAAGTAGCAGACGCCCTCGCCGTCGAATTCGAGCCGTTGGTCGAGGGTGGACGCCCAGGACGGCCCGAACCAGCCACCGGCCCGGTACGACGAGACGTGGGTCCGCCCGATCGCCAGTGCCAGCGGGGCGGTCAGTTCCAGGTCGGTCTGGGCGAGCACCATCTCGCCGGTGGCGACGTCGACCGGGTCGGTGACGCACTCGCGGATGTCGACCGAGACCGAGGTGTCCTTCGGCACCGGCGGCCGGTTCGCGCCCACGCCGGTGCCGGCCCTGCCGGGCAGCGCGCCGCCGATCTGCCTGCCCCCGTCGCCCAGGCTCTTGCTGCCGGCCCTGATCCCGTCGGAGACCGTGCCTGGCAGCAGCTTGCCGCCCTTGGCGGCGAACTTCATCACCCGCCCGACCAGCCGTCCGCCGGGCACCAGGCCGAGTGCGATCCCGCCCGCCGCCATCGCGATCTCGCCCGCGTTGCCGCCGGCCAGCGCGCTGGCGAAGTCGATCGCGCCGGATAGGAAGCCGATGGCCGAACCGAGCGGGGGGAAGATGAACGAGGCGATCGCGGAGAGGACGTCCAGCACGGTCGTGATCCACTCGATCACGGTGCTGCGCAGGAAGTCCACAAACGCCTGGAACGCCTCCGCGATCTTCTCCCACAGCGACCGCTGCGGCGCGTCCTTGGCCAACTGCCGGATCACCTGCGCGGCCGTACGGGCCGCCTGGTCGCGCAGCGCGGTGGCCTGCCCCAGCAGCGCCTTGGCCTGGTCCAATGCCTGGTCGGCCTGCGCCTGGCGGTTGCGTGCGGCGTTGACGTCGTCGGTGGCGGTGTCCTTCGCGGCGGCCTCGGCGTCCGGGTTCCCGCCCAGTGCGATCATCACCGCCTGCGCCGCGGCGAGCGCGACCTGGGACGAGCCCTGGTCCTGGCTCGCCTGCCGGGCGTCCTCCAGCGCCCGCAGCGACATCGCCTGCGCCTCCTGCAACGACGGCAGATACCGCAGGTACGCGTCGGCCGCCTGGCCGTACGAGTGCGCCATCGTGTCCAGGCGGCCGGGCAGCTTGCCGATCAGGTCCCGGAACGCCTCCATCGCCTTACCCTGGCCGACGTCGACCTGGCTGCCCGAGGCCAGCAGGTCGTGCGCCTCCTGGGTGGTCCTGGCCAACTCCTGGTAGGCCCGGGTGATCTCCTCGAAGGACTCGGGATCACCGGGCACCGGATCGGAGTCGAGTTGCAGCACCGACCACTCGGCCGTCCCTGGACGCGTCATGACCCAACTCCCCATCACGCCGTTACTGGTTTCCGCTCGTCCGGGCCGTCCGCCGGGACGCTGGTCCCGGGGCTCATCCACCGGGACGCGACTCGAACACGTAGCGCAGCGCGGACCGGTTCAGTCCGGAGAATTCCGCGCTCGCCGGACACCCGCTGAACCGGTACGCCCGGCGGACCGTGTATCGCGCAGAGTCGCTGCGACACCCCCGGAGGAATCCGCATGAGCGTGATCGACGTTCCCGGTGCCGAACTGGAGCGGGTGCATGACCTGCTGCAACGGACCAAAGACCTGATGGACAGTGCACCGATCAGAGGCATCGGCCAACTGGTCGACACGCTCGGCCAGCACGACCTCGAGTCGGCCGCGCACGAGTTCGAGAAGCGGTGGGGCGACGGCCGGCACGTGCTGGCCAAGGACCTGGAGGGGGTACGCGACGCGGCCAAGGCGGTCGCGGACGCGTTCCGGGAGACCGACGAACAGACGGCCGCCGCGCTCACCGAGCCGGCCACCGACGGCTCAGCGCCGCAGGCGAAGGAGTAGTGCAGTGACCGACCCGACATCCACGGCCACCCCGGCACCGACCGGTTTCCACCTGCGTACGCCAGACGACTGGGTCGACTTCTCCCTCGCCGACGAGGCCAGCGAGAACCGGATCGCGCTGGACGTGTGGACCCAGGCGCGGGAGGCCGGGCTCACCGAGAGCCAGGCCGGCGAGTTCACCGAGTCCGTACGCCGCTCGGTGCGGCAGGCCCGGCGCTCGGGTGCCGTACACGCTGCCGGCACTTTCCAGCTCTACGAGGACGGCCCGCTCACCGCGACCGTACTGGTGTCGGTGGTCACCCCACCGGCAACCGGTGACGTGCTCGGCGCGCTGACCGCGGTGCAGCGCCCGGCACAGGCCGATGGCACCTGGCGGCGGGTGAGCACCGCACAGCTCGACGGCATCGGTACGGTCGGCCGGGTGCACGGCATCCAGCACGTCACCCTGGACGAGGCGACCGTACGGTCCGCCGTCATGCACACCGTCGTACCGCTGCCGGGCTCCACCGACGTGCTCGTGGTGACCGGTACCAGCCCGAACGTCGCCGAGGCCGACGAGCTGTTCGAACTCTTCGACACGATCACCGGCACTCTGCGCCTCACCCCGACGGGAACCGCCGAGCGGCCGTAGTCGCCGCGCAAGCACGGATCAGGGGGACACCGCATCGGTGTCCCCCTGATCGTCTGTGTTCAGGAGTGGGCGGCGGACTCGCGTACCGAGGCCCGTACCGCGTCGAGGTCGGCGCGGGGGACCTGCACCGTACGGACCACGCCGTCGCCGAAGTGCGCCAGCGCCCGGCCGGGCCGTCCACCGCCGAGCTGACCACGGGACAGTTTGGCGCCCAGCAACTCGCCGTCACCGAGCCCCTGCGGGCTGAGCAGCGCGCCGTGCCGGTTGCGGCGGGCGTCGACGTGCCAGCCGCCGAAGCCGCCGGAGAGCCCGTCGATGGTGCCCGCCATGATCAGCGCCCGGCCGGTCTCCGTACCGGTTCGGGCGATCTCGCCCAGGTCGCTGCCGGCGTCGCACTTGAGCAGCAGTTCGGCGTCGTCCAGTACGACCACCGCCGGACCGTCGTGCCCGTCGAGCGCGGCCGCGAGCCGGGCCGAGGTGAGATCGTCCCCGGCGACCAGGTCGAGCACACCCGGCATCCCGGCCAAGTCCCGCAGCGGTGACCGGCGTGGGGCCGCGACGACCACCGGCGTACCCCGCTCCAACAGCGACGAGACCATCGTCATCAGCACCGTGCTCCGCCCCGACCGGGGTGGGCCGGCCACGACGAAGCTGGCGATGGCGGCCAGGTCCGGTCCCACCCCGCTGAGCCGGTCACCACCGACACCGAGCATCGCCCACAGCGGCCCGGCCGGACGGACCAGCGTCCGCGCCCGGTCGAGGGTGACCTCGTCGGGCAGCACGTCGATCCGGAACGGGCGAACCGACTCCGGCAGGTCCCGGTCCCGTGCCCCGGTCGTCTCGGCGATCTCGGCCAGCACCCGGGCCTGGCCCTGCCCCGAACCGTCGACCGCCGACGGTTCCTCGCCGGGGCGCCGGACGGGGGCCAGCAGTGCGATCTGCGCCTCCGCGCTGTCGACCGCGCGCAACGCCCGACCGGCCTCGATCTCGTCCGGAAGCTGGCGGTAGTTGATGCCGACCATGCCGTAGTCGCTGCGCTCGCTCAGCCGGAGCACGAGCTTGTCCTCGGTGGTCGCCGAGACCCGGGTGGAGAACAAACTCCGGTCGCCGGCCAGGACCAGGTGGATACCCGCGCCCGCGCCCTCCCGCAGGAGCGTGAGCAGCGCCGACATCAGGGTGCCGTTGTCGAAGTCGGCGAAGGTCTTGTCGAACACCTCCCAGCGGTCCAGCAGCACCAGGATGTGCGGCGGCCGCTCCGACCCGCTCGTGCCGGCCCGGAACTCCACCAGGCTCGCCGAACCGGTCGAGGCGAGCAACTGCTGGCGGCGGCCCATCTCGGCGGTCAGCCGGGAGAGCAGGCGGCCGAGCCGCTCGGCCTCCGTACGCTGCACCACCGCACCGCAGTGCGGCAGCTCGTTCAGGGCGAGCAGTGCCCCGTTGCCGCAGTCGATCCCGTACAGGTGGACGTCGGCGGACGAGTGGGCGCGGGCGAGTGCGCCGGCGAGCGTACGCAGGGTCTGTGACCGTCCACTGCGCGACGAACCGATGACGTGCAGGTGCCCCAGGGTCGCCAGGTCCAGCTCCAGCGGCACCTGGTCCTGTTGGGCGGGCAGGTCCACCAGCCCGTACGCGACCGCGGGCAGGTGGTAGCCGCCGGTGCGTGGCGGCGGTAGGTCGTCCACGGTCAGTGTGGTGGGCAGAGCGGGCAGCCAGGGGCTGTGCTGGGGCGCGATGGCGAGCCGCTCGCTGGCACCGCGTACCGCCTGGACCAGGACCGCGAGGTCGGTCAGCTCGGCCGACGGTGCCGTACCGCCCGGTCGGGTCGGCGCCGGCCGGCCCAGGTCGGTCCAGTCCAGCGGCACCAGCCACGGTGCCGGCCGCTCGGTGGCGACGCTGCCGGGGCGGAACCCGCCGACCCGGCCCGCCTGGAACGGCACCAGCGAGGACTGCGCCAGCCGCACGTACGCCCGACCCGGGGTGGACTTGGAGATCGAGGCCGCGTCCGGGGCGTTGAGTACGTCCTGGCTCTCGCTGCTGTCGGTGACCCGCAGGGCGATCCTCAGGTTGGTGTTCGCCCTGATCTCCGGCGAGACCACGCCACCGGGACGCTGGGTGGCCAGCACCAGGTGGATGCCGAGCGACCGCCCCCGCTGCGCGATGTTGACCAGACCGGTGACGAAGTCCGGCAGGTCCCGGACCATCGAGGCGAACTCGTCGATGACGATCAGCAGTCGCGGCATCGGGACCCGGGTCGGCTCGCGGCGCAGCAGGTCGACGTAGTCGTCGATGTCCTTCGCACCGGCCTCGGCGAGGATGTGCTCCCGACGCCGCAGCTCGGCGGAGAGCGAGGTCAGGGCGCGGCTCACCAGGTGGGTGTCCAGGTCGGTGACCATGCCGACGGTGTGCGGCAGCAGTACGCAGTCCTTGAACGCGCTGCCGCCCTTGTAGTCGACCAGCACGAACGTCATCGCGTCCGGCCGGTTGGCGACCGCGAGCGAGGCGACCAGGGTCTGCAACAGCTCGGACTTGCCCGAACCGGTGGTGCCGGCGATCAGCGCGTGCGGGCCGTCGCGTTTCAGGTCGAGGGCGAACGGGCCGTCCAGCGAGATGCCGAGCACCGCCTCGGTCGTACGCCCACCGGTGGCCCAGCGCGCCGCGACCGCGTCCGGCTCCGGCGGTTCCATCGCGAGTACGTCCAGCAGCCGGCTGGCGTCCGGCAGGGCTCCGCCGTCGTCGGTGCCGCCGGTGTCCCGCAGCGGCGCCAGCGCCCGAGCCATCCGGCGCAGCCACTGCCGCGCCACCAGGTCGGGATGGACACCGGGGATCGGGTCGGCCAGCGTACGGGTGACCAGCAGGGTGCCGTCGGGCTGCTGGGCGACGACCGCCTGGCATTCCTCGGGTAGCAGCTTCTCCTCCGCGTCGAGGCAGATCGCGAAGACCCCGACCGCGGGACCTTCGCGCAGGATCTGGGTCACACCCGGCAGCGAGCGGAGCTTGCGGGCGCCGTCGAGCACCACCAGCACGTCCCGGAACGCGCCGTCGGATCTCGACTCGACCGTGCGGGCGGAGATCAGCGCGACCAGTTCCGCCACCCGGCGGGCCAGGGTCTGGGTGTCGGCGCCGACGGTGACCAGGGTGTCCTGACCGTCGCGCGGGGACAGGTGCGGCAACCAGCGGGTCCAGGCCCAGCCGTCGTTGTCGCCGGCACCGGAGAGCAGGTAGATCTGCAGGTCCTCGGGGCTGTGCAGCGCCGCGGCCTGGGCCAGCATCCACCGGGCCGTGGTCCGGGCCAACTCACCGCCCGCGACACCGACGACACCGTGCCGGCGTACGGCGACCGTTGCCGGTACGTCCAGCGCGCTCCACCTGACCTCGCGCCGGTGCTCGTCCTGGGCCGGGTCGGTGAGCACCACCTCGGACGGCAGGTCGGCGGTACCCGCCCGCAGCTCCAGGAAGTCCGGATCGGAGCGCCGCCGCTCCCACAGCCGCCGCTGCGGACCCACGCAGGTCAGCAGCACGGCGGCCGGGTCGGGGGAGCCGTACCGGCGGGCCAGCCGTTCGGCGGCCAGCGCCTCCTGGGCCTCGGCGGCGACCCGGCTCTTCTTCGCCTCGTACTCGGCGACCCGGCCGCGGTAGGAGGCGCGCCCCTGACGTCGGCTGCTGACCTGGTTGGCGATCAGCGCGATCGGGGACAGCAGGGCGAAGAGCAGGGTGGCCGGGTTGTGCGTGATGAAGTACGCCGCACCGGAGACGACCAGCGGGGCCAGGATGGCGATCAGCGCGAGCGGTCGCCGCTCCGGTGGGATCGGCGGGCCGGGCAGGGTGAACCGGGTGGTCTTCGCGGCGGGCAGCAGCCGGGGCGGGCGGTTGTAGTCGAACCCGGTCCGGTCCTCGGAGAGCTGCAGTGCCGCGTCGGCCCGTTCCGGCGTACGCAGTTCCAGTAGGGACGAGCCGACGGCCAGTTGGGCGCCGGGGGTCCAGACCTGCTCGGTGTCGAGTGCGGTCCGGTCCAGCAGGAGGCCGCTGCCGACCGGAAGCAGGTGGCAGCGGCCGTCGGGGGTGACCCGTACCCGGGCCATCACGGCGGCCAGGGCGGGGTCGGAGAGGCGCACCCGGCAGGTGCTGGCCGCGCCGACGGTGTGTTCGCCCAGGTCGAGCGGGTAGACGCCGCCGGCATCGCTGCCACCGACCACCCGTACCTCGACCAGACCCCGTGGTGGCGCGCTCGTCTCCTCGGCGGGCCGGCCCAGTCCCAGTACCGACCCCTGCCGCAGTGGCGCCTCGGCCAGCGGGAGCCGGGGGTCCAGCGGCGCACCGGCGACAAAGATCCGGGGCAGATCGTCGGTCGGCTCCGGTCGCCGGGCGGCGAGCGCCTCGGCGAGTTCGTGGACGGTGGTCTCCGGTGCGACGTCCACCTGGTAGTCGGTGGCCACCGAAAGCGGATCCACAACGGTGAGCAAGAGGCGCACGGCAAACTCCAGATCGGTTGTTCCGGTCGGTTGTCCCGGGTCGGGAAATGGTCAAGGCCGCGCGGTGCTGTGTCACCGCGCGGCCTTGTTCTCCCCGATTCAGCCGAGGCTGTTCCCGGTCTGGGTGTCGGTGTCCTCGAACGCCGTGCCGACCTGCTGGAGGTACTGGCTGATGCCCTCCATGCCCTGCAGCGTCTGGTCCACACTCGACTTATACTCGTCGAAGTACGGGCCGAACTTCGCCTGCGCGGCCGGGGTGTTGTAACCGCCCTGGATCAAGGTGTCGATCTTGCTCTTGGCCTGGTTCATCCCGTCCAGCAGCGTCTGCATGTTCTGCTGCAGCCAGCTCGCCGACTCCTGAATGTCCTCGGTCTGGATGTGGTAGGTAGCCATGACGATTCCTGCTTTCTGTCGATGTGAAAGGTGTTGGCGACCGGGGCTCGGTAGGTGTCGAGTCGAGGTCCCGTCGCTGTTGCCACCACCCACACGCATCCTCGTCGGAATCGGTTCAGCGGAATTTTCCGCCGACGGCGGATTCGATGATTTCCGCATACCGGTGAACCACTTCGCGACCCACTCCGTGTGGATGCCGAACCGGGTCGCCGATCGGGCGGACCCGGACCCGACGAGCCACGAGGTGGACCAGTCATGAAGCTGCACCGCAGGATCGCGTACGCCGCGATCGCCCTCTCCGGCCTGGCGGCCCTCGCCGCGTGCGGCGACTCCGGCGCCGCGACCACCACCGTCGCTGCCCCGGCCGGGGTGGTGTCGACGCCGACGCCAGCCGCCGAGCCGACCGCCGAGGCGACGCCCGAGGTGATCGGGGACACGCCCACCGCCGCCCCGACCGCGAAACCGGTGGTGGCCAAGACCCAGCGCCGGGTGCAGATCTACAGCGGCCCCTCGGACGTGCCGCTCTCGCCGGCCCCGGACACCGGCAAGGGCAGCAACATCGTCCAGCTCAACAGCACCGCCTCGGCCCAGATCGGTGCCTACGTCGCCGACGGTCGGGGCATGACGCTCTACCGCTTCGACAAGGACACGGCCAAGCCGTCGAAGTCCAACTGCAACGGTGACTGCGCCAAGACCTGGCCCCCGCTGCTGATCAAGTCGCCCGGTGCGATCTACCCCAGCGGGGTGGACCCGCAACTCGTCGGCTACGTCGAGCGGGCCGACGGCACCTGCCAGGTGACCATCAACGGCTGGCCGGTCTACTACTTCGCCAAGGACACCAAGCCCGGCGACATCCTGGGCCAGGGCGTCGGCGGCACCTGGTTCGCGATCAGCCCGGCCGGCGGCAAGACGAAGGCCGCGCCGCAGGCCGACTCGGCACCCACCACGGCCGGCTACTGAGCACGCCGGATACCTCGGGAGGCGATGATGACCAGCCCGTACGGACCCTTCGGCAACAACGACCCGCAGCCCTGGGGCCAGCCGAGCGCGGGTACGGCCGCTCCCGCCCCGCAGTGGGGTGCGGTGCCACCACCCCACTGGGGACCGGCGCCCGCCCCGCAGTGGGGACCCGCCTCGGAGTCCAGGCCGGCGGTCCGGGAGCCGGGTCAGCCCGAGCGGCGGCGACTGCGACCGGGCGGGCCGGCAAGGCTCGCGCTCATGATCGGTGGACCGGTGGTGGCGCTGGCCGCCCTGGTGGTCGTACTCGGGCTGACCTGGCCGGGTTTTCTGAACCGGAAGGTGTTCGACGACGGGGCGTTGCAGGTCGGCGTCACCGGCGTGCTGCGGGACAGCTACCAGCTCGACGTGACCGGCGTCAGCTGCCCACCCGAGCAGCCGGTACGGGTCGACGAGAGGTTCCCGTGCTCGGTGGTGGTGGATGGTGAGCAGCGGACGGTCACCGTCGTCGTCACCTCCGGCGACGGTCGGTTCGAGGTCGGGCGCCCGCAATGACCGGGCCACGGGTAGCGCCGTTCACGGGCCGCTGCCGTCGACTGCTCGACCCGTCCGAGGGTCCGGTGGCCGTCTGGTCACCGGACCGTCACCGGCCCGACCCGGCGTGGTCGCCGCACACCTCGCCCGCGTTGAGGCAGCGCACCACCTGCGCCATCACCGGCTCGGGCATCAGGTTGACGAAGAAGGCGTGATCGGTGAGGGGGCTGTTGCGCTGTCCGTCGAACGCGTCGATCCGGTAGCGGGTCCCGGCGGGCAGGTCGTAGGTAGCGACCAGGCGCAGTCGCGGCACCGCGAACGTCGCCACCGGGCAGCCGCCGCCCGCGACCGGGAAGACCAGATGCTGGCGATGGTCGGTGCTGTCCACCTGCCGCCCGTCCCAGCAGCTGGGGAAGTCGAACACCCGCGTCACCCGCTGGCCGGCGGCACAGACCGGATAGCGGGTGGTACGCAGCTGCGGGGTGTCCGAACAGGTCCAGGTCGCCTGCGCCCGGGCCCCGCCGTTCGTGATCGCCACGGCGTCGCCCATGGTGGCGCGCAGCAGCGACGGCATCGGGATGACCTGGGTCCGCGGGTTGCCGTGGAAGGTGAGCGTCAGCGACACCGGCAACTGGATCTCACCGGCGTGCTCGGTGACCGGTGCGCCGGGCGCCCCGCCCGGGTGCCCGGCGGTGTGCTCGGCCTGTGCGGCCGGCAGCGTACGCAGCACCGGCCAGTAATAGGTGGACTCGTCGCCGTTGGCGCAGGTCGTACCGCCGCCGGCGAGGCTGTCGACGGTGGAGCTGACATCGGTGGAGAGATTCCCGACGTAGTCGTGCACGTGGTGCACCGGACCGGGCATGCCCGGCACCACCACCACGTTCGCGGTGTTGCGGTGGCCGATCTCGTTACGGCCGCAGTCCCAGCTGTAGGTGCCGGTGGCCGCCCCCGCAACCGGGGCCGGTTCGGCGCCGCCGCCGCGGACCGTACGGATGTCGACGTAGTCGGGTCCGAGCAGCGCGGCGGCCGACGGTGCGGGCGACCCGGCGTCGGCCGCCACCCGTACGCCGAAGACCGCCCCGATCACGACCAGCGCCAGCGCCAGGGCGAGCGCACCCCGGCGAGCTGCGACAGCTTTCGTCATGACCCCTACCCTAGGTAGCCGCGAATACCGCCCCCATCCCGCCCGTACCCCAGCATCGCCCCTTCTGGGCTGCGGAAACAGGCCTCGCGACGGACCGTCGGGGATCCGACTCTCGGTGAGATTGTGATGCTTTTCAACCGTCGGCACACCCGGTGGACGGGTCGGCTGTGGTCCGGACATGATCCCGACCACAGCTACGGGCCAGTAGGTGACCTCCGTAACTACCGTTTCCGGTACGGATTACGTCAGCTCCGGTGACGGCAGGTGAACCCTTGGACCACTCCTCGAACAGCGTCTGGCACTACTCGGCGGCGCACCTCGGCGGCGGCATCCTGCCCTGGGTCGCGATCGTGGTCGGGCTGCTGGTCCTGCTGCTGCTCGTCCCGGTGCTGGTCGTCTACGCGTGGCCGCTGCGCAACGGGCGGCTGCGACACGCGCTGGTCGAGTCGTTGGACTACGACGCCGCCGTCGCCCGTGCCACGGAGATCGTCACCGCCGACCGGGACGACCCGGACGTGGCGCCGGAGGCCGGGAGCGTGCTGCTGAGCCACGGCAGCCGTACCGCGAAGGCGGTGCTGATGCTGCACGGTTACACCGTCTCGCCGGCCCAGTACGCGAACCTGGCGCGGTTCTACTTCGACCACGGTTACAACGTCTACGTGCCCCGCGCCCCCGGACACGGCCTGGTCGACCGGCGGGCGGAGGGACACCTGCGCGCGATCGAGCTGGTCGGGTACGCGAACGAGTCGATCAACATCGCGGCCGGACTGGGGGAGGAGGTCGGCGTCGTCGGCATCTCCGGCGGGGCGGTGCTCGGCACCTGGTTGGCCCAGTACCGCTCCGACGTGGTGCGCCGGCTGCTCGTACTCGCCCCGTTCTACCGGGTGAACCCGGCGAAGGCGCCCGGTTACCTGATCAAGCCGCTGACCGTACTGTTCGGGTTCCGGCTCCTGCCGGACCGCCAGGTCACCGCGACCGGGTTCTGGATCTCCGCGCTGTCCCAGTACCTGCGGATCACGATCAACCTCGAAGCACTGCCCGGCCGCAGCGACCTGCGTACCGTGGCCGTGGCGTTCTCCGAGAACGACGAGTCGATCGACCAGCGGGCGGCCGTCGAGCTGCCACGCAAGCTGGCCGACGCGAACGACCTGCCGCTGCGTGTACACCGGTTGGACCGCGAGCTCGGGCTGGGACACGACATCGTCCGGCCGGAGCGGGTCAACGAGCTGGCCGACGAATTGGACCAGCTCTATCTCGACCTCTACGAGGGCCGTGCCGGCCTGGCCGGCGTCCCGGAACAAGGGCAGGGTCCCGACCATCCCGAGCGGGCACGGGTCGGCCGTACCGGATAGACGACCTTGACAACGTCGGACGGCGGCGTGAGAGTCGTGGGTGATTCGAGGGATGCGGCGGCGCGCTCCCGGGTCCACCGACCGGAGGAGTCGCGCGCCATGCCCTACCAGATCAACCGCCGTACGCTACTGCGGGTCGGCGGTGCCACCGTTGTCGTCGCCGGTGTGCCGGCACTGTCGACCGCCGCCCTCGCCGCCGCTGTCGTCCCCGCCGACCTGGTGGTCTACGGTGCCACCTCGGCCGGCATCGTCGCCGCCGTGCAGGCCCGCCGGATGGGCCGTACCGCCGTCGTCCTCGAACCGGGCAGCCACCTCGGTGGGCTGACCACCGGCGGGCTCGGCATGACCGACAGCGGCACCCAGTCCGCGATCAAGGGAATCGCCGGCGAGTTCTACCGCCGCGTGCACGCCAAGTACGCCGGCACCCCGGTCACCCCGACCTCGCCGGCCCGGTTCACCTTCGAACCGCACGTCGCCCGCGCCGTCTTCGACGACCTGCTCGCCGAGTCGGGCGTGCCGATCTACTACGGCACCCGGCTGTCCACCGTCACCATGGCCGGCAACCGGATCACCGAGATCGTCGCCGACAACGGCCAGGTGTTCCGCGGACCGATGTTCGTCGACGCCAGCTACGAGGGCGACCTGATGCACCGGGCCGGCGTGACCTGGACGGTCGGCCGGGAGAGCAACAGCACCTACGGCGAGACCATCAACGGGGTGCAGTTGCGCAACGGGCACCAGTTCAACTTCCCGGTCGACCCGTACGTGGTGGCGGGCACCCCGTCCAGCGGGCTGCTGCCCGGTATCTCGGCCGCACCGGTCGCGCCCAACGGCAGCGGTGACGGCCTGATCCAGGCGTACAACTACCGAATGTGTCTGACCCAGGCCGGCAACCGGATCCCGTTCCCGCGCCCGTCCGGCTATGACGCCGCCGACTACGAACTCCTGCTGCGCTACGTCCAGGCGGGCTGGACCGGTCCGTTCTTCACCACCCACGGGGTGGGCAACGGCAAGACCGACTCGAACAACAACGGGGCGTTCTCGACCGACTTCATCGGCGCGAACTACGCGTACCCGACCGCGAGCTACGCCGTACGGGACAGCATCGCGGCCGAGCACCGCGCGTACCAGCAGGGGCTGATGTGGTTCCTGGCCAACGACCCCCGGCTGCCGGCGTCGGTCAGGTCGGCGACGGCGTCCTGGGGACTGGCCGCCGACGAGTTCACCGGCACCGGTGGCTGGCCGCCGCAGCTCTACGTCCGGGAGGCCCGGCGGATGATCTCGGCGTACGTGATGAGCGAGCGGAACTGCCGGGGTCAGGAGACGGTCACCGACCCGGTGGGACTGGCCAGCTACACCATGGACTCGCACAACTGCCAGCGGGTGGTGGTCGATGGCCGGGTGCGTAACGAGGGGGACGTACAGATCGGGGTGCCGGCGCCGTACTCGATCAGCTACCGGTCGATCGTGCCGACCCGAGGGCAGTGCGCCAACCTCACCGTGCCGGTCTGCCTGGCCGCGAGCCACATCGCGTACGGGTCCATCCGGATGGAGCCGGTGTTCATGATCCTCGGCCAGTCGGCTGCCACCGCGGCGATGCTGGCGGTCGACAGCGGCACGGCCGTGCAGGACGTCGACTACCCGACGTTGCGGACCCGACTGCTCGCCGACGGTCAACTGCTGGTCTGGCCGCCGCCGGCCACCGGTGAGGTGATCGTCGACAGCCGGGCGGCCACCGGCGTGACCCGGGCCGGCACCTGGCTGGGGAGCACCTCGATCGGTGGCTACCACGGTCCCGACTACGAGCACGACGACAACACCGGCAAGGGCGTCAACCGGATGCGGTTCACCCCGTATCTGCCCAGCGCCGGCACGTACGCGGTCTACCTGCGGTGGACCGCACACGAGAACCGGGCCAGCAACGTACCGGTGGATGTCGTCCACAGTGGTGGCATCACCACCCGCACGGTCGACCAGCGGACCTCGGGTGGCCAGTGGGTCTCCCTAGGCAGCTTCCCCTTCACCGCCGGCTCCGCCGGCAGCGTGCTGATCCGCACCGAGAACACCACCGGCTACGTGGTAGCCGACGCCGCCCGCTTCCTCCCCGCCTGAGCCCGGGGGCGGGGCTTCCGCCGGGAGCCCCGCCCTAACCGGGCTGGTGGTCGGCGTTCCGCAGGATTTGCAGGGCTACTTCGAGGGTGGCTTGGCGGCGCTCCTCGTCGGTGCCGCGGTCGCGCAGGATCTGCCAGCCGGCGTGGAGCGAGAAGATGGCCATCACCCGGCACAGCTGCTGGGTGAGCGGTTCGTCGGGCTCGGCCAGTAGCTCGAAAACCCGGATCATCTGCTCGCGCAGCAGCGTACCGGCCCGCAGCGTGTTGACCAGCGTCTTGTTCTGCTCGAAGAAGAGCAGGACCTCCTCGTGCCGGTGCACGTCGTGCAGCCCGGCCGCGTACCGTCGGACGAACTCCGGTCGCATCAGCTCGGGATCGGGCTGCTGCCGGGCCCATGCGATCAGCTCCTCGACGGCCGCGATCCGCTTCTCGACCAGGCTGCTGACGATGTCTTCCTTGGTGGGGAAGTGGTAGTAGAGGGCCGCCTTGGTCACCCCGAGCTGTTCGGCGATCTCCCGCAGCGAGGTCTTGTCGTAGCCCTTCTCGATGAACAGCCTGAGCGCGATCCGTTGGATGTGGGCGCGTACCTGCCCGGCGTCGCTGGGGCTCGGGGAGTCCGTGCCGGTCCGGATCCGGTTGCGGCCGCCCGGCGTACGGGTGGCGGTCTTGTTCTGGTCCATGTGCCCGCGCTCCAACGTCGCTGTTCGCCGCTCGGTCTCGAATGTGGTGGGCGGCCGGTCAGCCGTCCCTGGCGTACGTCAGTGCCACCCGTACGACCTCCGCGAGCGGTCGGTCGGGGCGGTCGATCCAGTGCTGGATGGCCGCGCGGACCGCGTTGAGGAACGCGGCGGCGAGCACCCGTGCCCGCAGTGCGGTGTCGGTCCCCTCGGGCAGCCGCCGCAGGATCTCCGTGGTCAGGTCGCGTTCGGCGGCACCGTAGACCGCGACGAGCTGGGCCGCGAGGCTCGGGTGGCCGCGGATCAGCCGACGCTGGGCCAACCAGAGTGGGTCCAGGTCGTCCCCCTCCGCGATCAGCTGCTCGGCGGCCCGCTCCAGCGCGGTCCAGGGTCGTTCCGCCGCCGGCCGGGCCCGGACCAGCTCGGTCAGGCGACGGCTGCGGACCAGGTCGGCGTGGAAGAGCGCCTCCTCCTTGCTGGAGAAGTAGTTCGAGAACGTACGCCGGGAGACGTCGGCGGCGTCCGCGATCGCCTCGACGGTGAGCCGGTCGAGGCCCTCTTCGACGGCGAGCCGGATGGCAGCCTCGTGCAGCGCCTGGCGCGTCGCGGCCTTCTTCCGTTCTCGCCGTCCCGGCGTCGTGTCCACCCTGAGAGGCTACGCTGTCGTGACTATTTTCTCAATGGGAAAACTTGCACAGCAGGCAAATATCCACGAAGCTGGGACAAGGCAGCGCGTCGGCACCCGGGCACGGATGTGACGAGATGGCGCACCGGGGGAGGCACCGGAGCCTCGGTCAACCCCGGATCCGAGACACTTCCATGACTGCTGGAGGCCGCGCGATGAGCGCACCCACTACCACCACGGCCACCGCGACCGGCGCCGCCGCCGCGGAGCCGATGAACCATCGGCAGACCCTCGAAGCACTCAGCGGTCTGCTGCTGGTGCTCTTCGTCGCGATGCTCAGCGGTACGGTCGTGTCGACCGCGCTGCCGCAGATCATCGGCGCCCTGGACGGCTCGCAGAGCCAGTACACCTGGGTGGTGACGGCCACCCTGCTCACCGCGACCGCCACCACCCCGATCTGGGGCAAGCTCGCCGACCTGTTCAACAAGAAGTCGCTGGTCCAGATCGCCATCGTGATCTTCGTCCTGGGTTCGTTCGTGAGCGGGTTCGCACAGAGCGCCGGCCAGCTCATCGCCGCCCGCGCCTTCCAGGGCATCGGCGTCGGTGGCCTGCAGGCCCTGGTCCAGGTCGTGATCGCGGCGATGATCCCGCCCCGCGAGCGGGGCCGCTACAACGGCTACCTCGGCGGCGTGATGGCCATCGCCACCGTCGGCGGGCCGCTGCTCGGCGGCCTCATCGTCGACACCTCGTGGCTGGGCTGGCGCTGGTGCTTCTTCGTCGGCGTACCGGTCGCGATCATCGCCCTGGTGGCCCTCCAGGCCACCCTGCGGCTGCCGACCGTACGGCGCGAGAACGTGAAGATCGACTACCTGGGTGCCGCGCTCATCGCGGCCGGGGTGAGCCTGCTGCTGATCTGGATCTCGTTCGTCGACGGATCCTTCGCCTGGATCTCCTGGCAGTCCGCCGTCATGGTCGGCGGATCGCTGGTCCTATTCGCGCTCACCGTGTTCGTCGAGTCCCGCGCCGCCGAGCCGGTGGTGCCGCTGGAGATCGTGCGGCGGCGTACGACCGCACTGTCCATCGTCGCCAGCCTCGCGGTCGGGATGGCCATGTTCGGCGGCGCGGTCTTCCTCGGCCAGTACTTCCAGATCGGCCGCGGCTACAGCCCGACCGAGGCCGGCCTGCTCACCATCCCGATGATGGCCGGAGTGCTCGGCGCCTCGATCGTCGCGGGTCGCCTCATCACCAAGACCGGTCGGATCAAGCCCTACATCGTCGGCGGCGCGATCGTCCTGGTGGCCGGTTTCGTCATGCTCGGCACCATCGACCACCAGACGTCGCTGCTCTTCATCGGCGCGGCGATGCTGCTGGTCGGCATCGGTGTCGGCATGACCATGCAGAACCTGGTCCTGGCCGTGCAGAACACCGTGCCGCTGCGCGACATCGGCGCCGCCAGCTCCACCGTGGCCTTCTTCCGGTCACTCGGCGGCACCATCGGTGTCTCGGTCCTCGGTGCGGTCCTCGCCCGCCGGGTCACCGACCAGATCACCCACGACCTGACCGCCGCGGGCGTACCGGCCTCGGCTTCGGGCAGTGCCGGCGGCAGCCTCAACCTCAACGGGTTGCCCGACGCGGTGGTGCACATCGTGCGCAACGCGTACGGCGACGCGACCGGGCACATCTTCCTCATCTCGGCCGCGATCGCGGTGGTCGGTGTGATCGCCGCCGCCCTGCTCAAGCCGATCACGTTGCGTACCAGCCTGGACCTTCCCGACCTGCCGGACACCGGCGCCTCCGTGGTCGACGCGGCACCCGGTGGGCCGGGCGTCGCCGGGACGGGGGAGACCGACCGCCGTTCAAGCTGAACCGGGCACGTCACGCCCGGTGCCACGCCGCAGAGGCGGCACGGCACCGGGCGTCGTCGTGCGCGGCCGGAGGCAGAGGCTCCGCCTCCGCGCGACCGCACGGGATCGAAAGCGGCGCGACCGCACGGGATCGCCACGGCGTCAGGCGAGCAGGGTGCCGCCGTCGACGGTCACGATGGTCCCGGTGGTGTAGGTCGCCCGGAGCAGGAACAGGAACGCCTCGGCGACCTCCTCGGGCTCACCCACCCGGCCCAGCGGGAGCGTTTCGCCGAGTTGGCGGTACATCTGCTCGCGGTCGGCGTCTGGCATCGAGTCCCACAGTGGCGAGCGGATCACGCCGGGGGCGACCGCGTTGACGCGTACCGGGGCAAGTTCGACAGCCAGGGCACGAACGAGCGCGTCGACGGCGCCGCAGATGCTGGCCGCGACCGACCAGCCCGGTCCGGGGCGGTCCTTCGCGGAACCGGTGGTGAGCGCGACGGATCCACCGGGCCGCAGGTACGGCACGGCGGCGCTGACCGCCGACAGGGCGGAGAAGTAGCGCAGCTCGAAGAACCGGCGGGCGGTGTCGAGGTGGAGCGCGTCGAGCGCCATCAGGGAGAGCGGCTCGCCAGCCGTGTAGATCAGGTGGTCGAACGGCCCGGTCCGGTCGAACAGTGAACCGACGTCGGCCGCGTCGGTGAGGTCGACGGTGTAGCCGGCGGCACCGGCCGGCAGGCTCGCCAGGGCCCGGTCCACGCTGCCCTGGCTGCTGGAGGCGACCACGACCTGGGCGCCGTCGCGGGCCGCCAGGGCGGCGGTGGCCAGCCCGATCCCGGAGGTTCCGCCGAGTACGACCACCCGCTGGTCGGTGAGAGCCATGATCCTGCTTCCTCTCGATCATCCTTGCTGCGTGCTGACGGTGTCTACCCTGCGCCGGGCCGGTGAGTCCCGTCCAAGACCTCTTCCTGCGTCTGTGATGCTCGACGGGTATCAGCAGCGGTCATACCCCAGGGGTATCATGGATCACCAGAAAGGGGGACGGGATGGACATCGATCTCCGTAAGCTGCGTTACTTCGTCGCCGTCGCCGAACTGCTGCACTTCGGTCGCGCCGCCCAGCGGCTGCACATCGCCCAACCGGTCCTCTCCCGGCAGATCCGGGCACTGGAGCAGGAACTACGCGTCCAGCTCTTCGTCCGGGACCGGCGGTCGACCGTACTGACCGAGGCCGGGCGGCAACTGCTGGCGGACGCCGGACCGCTGCTCGCCTCGGCCGAGGCGCTGCAACGCCGGGTGCTCCGGGCGGCCCATGACCGGCCGGCGCTCACCATCGGCTTCATGCCCGGCATCACCGTCACCGCCGAGGCCCGCGCCATCGCCGCCCGTCACCCCGACCTCACCGTCGACGTCGTACGCACCTCCTGGCACGACCAGGTCGAGGCGGTGCACGACGGGCGGGTCGACGTCAGCTACGTCCGCCTCCCCGTGAACCGGCGCGGTCTGCGACTGCGCCCGCTGTTCAGCGAGCCCCGCGTCGCGGTGCTGCCCGCCGACCACCGGTTGGCCGGTAAGGAGTCGGTCGTGCTCGCCGAACTCGCCGCGGAGCGGCTTGTCCAGGACCCGGATGCGGTGCCGGAGTGGCGGGACCTGCCGGGCCGACCGGCCGAAGAGGACACCAGGGCCCGGCCCGACCTCTCCTCGGTCGAGGAGAAGCTCGAACACGTGGCGACGTACGGCGGGGTGGTGATCTTGCCCTATTCGACCGCGACGTTCTACACCCGCGGTGACGTCACCCACACCCCCGTCGAAGATCTGCCGGACACCGAGGTCTGTCTCGCCTGGAGCGACGGCAACCGGTCCCCGCTGGTGGCGGAGTTCGTCGAGCTGGCAACCGCACACCACGCCAGCACCGATCCCGGTGCCGGACCCGCGGTTCACGGTCAGACCGAGGCGAACGCCTTGTCGAGCCGGCCGGACCAGCCACCGAGCACCGGTCCCGGATCGCCGTCCAGCACCCGTTCCAACAACGTGGCGTAGACATCCCGGAAGTCGACGGTGAACCTCAGGTCGCCGTCGTCCAGGTCGGTCAGGCTCGGCTGCTCGCCGTAGAGGCCGCCGCGCACCCCGGCGCCGAGTAGGAAGACGTTCGAGGCGGTGCCGTGGTCGGTGCCGTCGGAGGCGTTGGCGCGTACCCGCCGACCGAACTCGGAGTAGACCCCGACCACCACCTTGCGGCCCGCCTCGGTCCGGCCCATCCGCTCGGCGAAGCCGGTCAGCGCCCGGTCCACCTGTCCGAGCAGCACCGCCTGCAACTGCTTCTCGTCGGCGTGGCTGTCGAACCCGCCCAACGAAACCGAGAAGACCCGGGTGGACACGCCCGCCTCCACACACCGGGCCACCAGGTCGAGTTGGGCTTCCAGCGACGTACGCGCGCCTCCGGTGGCGGTCGCCGCCGGCCGGTCGGGATCGTCGGCGTCGTCGGTTTCGTCGGTCGCGTCGCGTACCTCGGTGATCATCGCGTCGACCGAGCGGAGGTCCGCGAAACAGGCGGCCGCGCGGGCCTGCGCCGGGGACTCGCCGGGGCTGCCGGCACCGAACGCGGCCAGCGTCCGGTCCGCCAGGCCACCGCGTCCACCACGACCGGTCACGGGTACGGACGCACCCGCGCTCCGTTCGCCCGCCAGCAGCGGAGGTACCGCCGACTCGAACGACACCGCGAGCCGGGGGTCACCGCCGGTGCCGTCGAGCCAGCGGCCGATCCACCCGGTCGAGCCGGGCCGGTCCGGGGTGGCGGTCTGCCAGATGTCCATCGAGCGGAAGTGGCTGCGGTCCGGCTTCGGGTAACCGACGCCGCGTACGACCGCCAGCCGCCCCTGCCCGAACAGCCCGTGCAGGCCGGCGAGGGCAGGGTTCAGCCCGAAGTGGTCGTCGAGCCGCTTGACCTCCTCCGCCGAGTAGGCGATCTCGGGGCGGGCGTCGTGGTACGCCGGATCCGCGTACGGGATGACGGTGTTGAGCCCGTCGTTGCCGCCGTAGAGCGTGACCAGCACGAGGGTGCGGCTGTCCGGGTCCCGCTCCCCGGCGGTCTCGAACAGGTCGGAGAGCGCGTACGTGCCGGCGCCCGCGGCCAGCGCGCCCGCGCCCACCACGCCGCTGGCGATCAGGAACTTGCGCCGGGTCAGGATGTCCACGTGTCGCCTCCGGTCAGCTGACGGTGTATTCGGGACTCACCAGTGCGGCCGCGACGAGCCGTACCGGGTCGGCGGCCAGCGGGGTCAGGGCGGCTCGGGTCCGGTCGGTCCAGGCGTCCACCACGAGCAGCCGGGCCAGCGCGTCGAGCCGACCCGACTCCGGTGCCGCGCCGAGTCGCTGGACCGCCACCGGGCCGGCCGCCCCGGCGAACATGCCGGCGAGCCGCATCCGGGCTTGTAGCGACGAGGTGGTGAGCCAGGCCGCCCCGGCCGGCCATCCGCCGACGCTGGGCGGACGCAGCGGCACCTGGTCCATCCCGGACAGCCCGGACTGGAGCTGTTTGCGCTGTTGTTCCGACAGGGTCGAGGGGCGGATGTGCAGCTGGCGCATGGCGCCCACCGCCCACTCCACCGGCTGCTTGACCAGCTGTCCACGGGTCTGCGCGAAGGCGGCGTCGGTGAACATCGCGCGCAGCATCGCGCTGACGTCGGTGGGCATGCCGCCGCCGCTGGCGGGTGCACTGCCGGCGAACCGGGACCAGAGTCGCCCGGCGACGAACTCGGCGGCCCGGGGTTGCCCGGCGAGCAACCGGGCGTACGCGTCGGCGTCGAAGGTGTCGGTCCGGCCGAGGATGGTCTTCGGCCCGGCGTCGTGCCGCTTCGGCTCGAACCGGGCGGTGCCCGACTCCCGGGACACGGTCCACCCGGTCAGCGCCTTCGCGCCGGCCTTCACGTCGTCCTCGGTGTAGTGGCCGATGCCGAGGGTGAACAGCTCCATCAGCTCGCGGGCCAGGTTCTCGTTCGGCGCCTTGCGGGTGTTCTTCTCCCCGTCGAGCCAGAGGATCATCGCGGGGTCGCGCACCATCGCGGCCACCAGCGGCGCGAACTCGCCCCGGCCGTACCGGCGCAGGGTGTCCAATTGGCCCAGCATGAGCTGCGCCGACTTCACCTTCTGCACGCTGGTGGCCCAGTGTCCGTGCCAGAAGAAGGTCAGCTTCTCGGTGAGCTGGTGGTCGGCCGCGACCATCCGGTCCAGCCACCACCGCTGCACCTGCTGGACCTGCTCGGTGCGCTGCCGGTTGGCCTGCTGTCGCTGTTCCCGGCCCGCACCCTTGGCGAGCGCGGAGTACGGGTCGGGCCCGAGCTGAGGCGCGGGGGTGGCCGTCGCGCCCGCGTCGGTGCCGGGCTGGGCGAGCAGCCGGTCGAGAGTGCTCTCGAAACCCGCGCGTACGGCCGCTTCGACCTCTTCGGCGGTGGGGCCGAACGTAGCGCGGCGCAGCAGGTGGGCTATCGCGTCCGGGGAGGCCATACCGGGACCCTAGGCCGACAACGTACGAATCCAGTAAATGTCCCGTACGAGGCAGGTCCGGCGGCCGGACCGGCGGGTGGGTGTACCCGCCGGTCCGGCCGGATCGGGCTCAGCGCCAGCGGAGCGAGGCGATCCGGCCCTGTACGCCGGAGGCCCAGCAGTCACCGCCGGCCGTGCAGTCGACCGAGTCGAAGCTGCCGGTGTCGAACCGTTGCCAGTGGGTACCGCCGTCGAGGCTGAGGTCGCTGCCGGTCGGGCCGACCGCGAGCGCCAGCCATCCGGCACGGTTCAGCCAGGCCGATCCCGACCGGTACTCGCCCGGCTGGCTCCGCGCAGGCGTCCAGTTGCGGCCACCGTCGCGGCTGGTCGCCGCGCCGTCGGGGGCGCTGGTCGGGGTGTTGTAGTCGCCGCCGAGCGCGATGCCGTGCCGCGAGTCGCGGAACGCCAGCGAGTAGATGCCGGCGGACGGCCCGCTCGGCACCGGGGTGGAGGTCACCCGCCAGTTCCGGCCCCGGTCGTCGGTGCGGAACACCCGCGCGGTGGCCCCACCCCCGGTCGCGAACCAGGCCTGGTCGGCACCCCCGCCGGAGCTTCGGCCGGCACTCTGGACGGTGGTGACCAGGCAGGTGCCGCTGGCCGCGAAGGCGAACTCACCCGCCAACGCCGCTGGCATGCCGGCGCTGGGCAGCGGGCGCCAGGACCGGCCGCCGTCCGAGGTGGAGAGGATGCGGAACCGACCGTCGACCGGGTCGGACAGTGCCAGGCCGTGGTGGCGGTCGAAAAACGCCAGGCAGTCGTAGAAGGCCCGTTCGTCGTCGTTGCGGAAGGTCTCGGTCCAGGTCCGACCGCCGTTGTCGGTCCGGTAGACGCGCGACTGTTCACCCGGGCCGATCGACAGGGCAACCGCGTGGTCGGCGTCGAACGCCTCGATGTCGCGCAGTTCGAGGCTCGTGTCGGCCGGGCCGACCTGCTGCCAGTGGCGACCGCCGTCGACAGTGCGCAGAACGGTGCCGGCGGTGCCGCTGGCCCAGGCGACCCGTTCGTTGACCGCGGCGAGTCCGCGCAGTCGTACGGTCGCCCCGGTGTCGTGCAGCCTCCATTCCGGCTCCCGCCGGGTGGTGAAACCGCCGGTGGTGGTCAGTACGACAGCGCCGGCGAGCAGGGTGGAGATCATTCGTAGCCGCATGGGTCGACAACGTACCTGACATCGCTCGACTTGGATGTCCTGCTGTGCGTGGCCGGTGGTCACACGCGCGAAACGTGGCGTACAGCCGAGGTTTCTGTGGTGTGTGTCAGTGATTTGCATAGATCGTATCGATCTTGTTTATCGTCCAGGTGTCCGAATGGCGGGCATAACGTGCATGGAGGATTGATGCGCATCAGGGGAGCCAGATCCGTGGCCGCGGCGCTGCTCGCGACCACGGTGGTGGCCGGCGGGATCGCCTTTTCCACCCAGGCGAGCGCGGCGGAGAGTTCGCAGTTCAGCGTGGTGAATGGAGCCATCCGTACGGCGACCGGCACCCCGGTGCCGGCATCGGGCACGCACGCGTCGCTGTGGGGCAACAACAGCTACGCCACCACCACGATCACCGGCTCGGGCCGGGTGCTGGTCGGCGCGATCGGCGACAACTGCCAGGGCTGGCCGACCATCCGGGTGACCATGGACGGCACCGCCGTCGGCACCAGCACGATCGTCAGTGCCACCAGCTACGGCACCTATCCGATCGGCGCCGCGGTCGGCGCGGGGCAGCACAACGTCAAGATCGAGCTGATCAACGACTTCCAGTCGACGACCTGCGACCGCAACGTCCACCTCGCGTACGCGCGGATGGAGACGCCCGGCTCCACCGTCGACACCAGGTTCAGCTTCGCCGTCATGCCCGACACCCAGCAGGAGGTGCTCAACGCCTCCGACACCCGGTTCCGCCAGCGCACCGACTGGCTGGTCAGCAACCGGTCCGCGCTGGACCTGCGGTTCGTGACCCACTCCGGCGACGTGGTCAACTGGGACACCCCCGACCACTCGCAGTACACGATCGCCCGCAACGCCATGCGGTCGTTGGAGACCGCGGGCATCCCGTACTCGCTGGCGCTCGGCAACCACGACACCCAGGCGACCGGGGTCGGCGGCTCGGCCCGGGACCCCGCCCGCACCCGTGAACTGGTCCGGGACACCACCGTGTTCAACCAGTACTTCACCGCCGCCCAGTACGGCGCGGTCAAGGGGCAGTTCGAGGCCGGCAAGGTGGACAACTCGTTCGCCACGTACGAGGCCGGCGGCCTGCAGTGGCTGGTGCTGACCCTGGAGCTTTGGCCGCGTACCCAGGCGGTCGCCTGGGCGAAGAGTGTCGTCGCGGCGCACCCGCGGCACAACGTCATCGTGGTCACGCACGACTACATCGACGGCAACGGCAACATCGAGCAGAGCGCCGGGTACGGGGCCACCAGCCCGCAGTACCTGTTCGACAACCTGATCAAGCAGTACGCCAACATCAGGTTCGTCTTCTCCGGCCACGTCGGGGTGGCGGGCAACCGGGTGGACACCGGGGTCAACGGCAACAAGATCTACACGTTCCTGCAGACGTTCCACTCCAACACCACCAACCCGGTCCGGCTGGTGGAGGTCGACACCGCAGCCAACTCGGTGCGTACCTGGGTCTACGGACCCTTCAACAACCAGTCGTTCACCGAGTACGACCGTTCGTTCACCGGCCTCGCCCTGGTGCGCTGAACTCCGTAGGAATCACGGCGACTGGCGACCGTGGGGCTCGATCGGGGCCTCGCGGTCGCTGTCGGCGGCGACGTCCGCGTGTCCGGGCCACCAGGCCACGTGCCCGAGCAGCGCGGTGATGGCCGGGGTGAGGAACAGCGACATCACGAACGCGACGATCACGATGCCGGCGGAGATGGCGAAGCCCATCTGGGTGAGGGTGCTGTTGCCGGCCAGCATGAGCGAGGCGAACGTACCGGCGAGGATGAGTCCGGCGGCGGCGACCGTGGGTCCGGCGTGCCGGATCGCCATCGACGCGGCGTCACGCGGACTGCGCCCCTCGCGCGCCTCCTCCCGTAGCCTGGCGATCATGAGGATGTTGTAGTCGGTGCCGAGCGCGACCACGAACAGGTACATGATCACCGGCAGGATGAAGATCAGACCGGGTTCACCGAGGCCGTGCTGGAAGATCAGTACGGTGGCACCGAGGGTGGCGGCGAAGCCGAGGCCCACCGAGAGCATCAGGTACCAGGGCGCCACCACGCTGCGCAGCAGCAGACCCAGGATCACCATGATGAGTACGGCCGCGACCGGGAACACCACCGCGTAGTCGCGGTTGACGGCCGCCTGGATGTCGACGAACACCGCGGTGATGCCCCCGACGAACGCGGTCGTCCCGTCCGGTGCCGCCGAGTGCGCGGTGCTGCGCAGCGGCCCCTTGACGGTGTGTAGTGCCGCCGAGGACTGCGGGGTGTTCGCCAGGGTCACCTGGAAGTCGGCGACTTTGCCGTCCGGTGACAGCGTCGGCTGCCCGACCTGCCCTACGCCGGGCACCTTGGCCAGCGCGTCCCGGTAGGCGCCGAGCTGGTCGGTCGGCAGCGGGCTGCCGGTGTCCGAGCGCAGGAACACGTTGGAGGGCTCGGTCGCACCCGCCGGCAGACCCCTGAGCAGTTCCTTGCTCCAGACGTTCGACTCCGACTCGGTCGAGGTCGACCCGCTGCTCAGGTCGAAGTTGGGGTGGAAACCGAGGGCGAAGACGGCGAGCACGACCAGTCCGGCGCCGGAGACCGCCGCGTACAGCGACGGGCGGCGGGCCAGGGAACGGCCGATCGCGGCGAACCGGGCGCCGCGCGGCTCGCGCCGCCACGCGTTCGAGGGCCAGAACACCTTCGTCCCGAGCAGCGACACCACCGCCGGGATGAGGGTGAGACCGGCGACCAGGGTGGTGGCGACCGCGATGGCCAGGGCCGGCCCGAGGGACTTGAACAGGCCGAGCGACGACAGGGTGAGGGCCAGGAAGGCGATGATGACCGCACCCGCCGCCGAGGCGATCGCCTCGCCGGCTCGGGCGACCGCGCTGACCATCGCCGTCTTCGGGTCCTCGCCGAGGCGCAGCCGTTCCCGGAAGCGGAACATCAGGAACAGGATGTAGTCGGTGCCGACGCCGAACAGCACCACGATCAGCATCGCGCTCACCGAGCTGTCCGTCTTCAGGTCGAACGCCTGGTTGGCCCAGGCGATCAGGCCGGTCGCGATCTGCGACACCAGGCCGATCACGATCACCGGCAGCAGCGCGATGATCGGGCTCCGGAAGATGATCAACAGCAGGATGATGATCAGACCGATGGTGGCGATCCCGATGATCGCGTTGGCCCGGTCCCCGGAATCCTGGGCATCCAGGTTCTGTGCGGCCGTACCGGTGATGCCGGCCTTGAGGTCCGTGTTCGCGACCTGGTCCTGCAACGCGGCCCGCAGCGCCTTCACCGCGTCGGGCTGGGCCTGGTCGGCCGGGCCACGCTGTGGTGTCATCTCGACCGCGATGATCTGGATCAACCGGTTCGGCGACGGCGGGGTCGGCGTGATCGCGATGATGTCGGGGAAGTGGCGGTCGGTCAGGGCCTGCCCGATCGCGACCACCTTCGCCGCGTCGGCGTCGGTCAGCGCAGCCCCGTCCCGGCGCTCGAAGACGATGATCGCCGCCGGTGTCGCCGCGCGCGGGAACGCCTGCTGCTGCACCTCCGCGGCCCGGATCGACTCGTAGTGCGACGGCAGGAAGGACGCCTCGTCGGTGGTCGCGGTCAGGGTCGGCGCGAAGCCGATCACCCCTACCGCCGCGGCCACCCAGGCCACGATCACCCAGATCGGGTGGCGGACCACGAACCGCCCCACAGCAGCGAACACCCGCGGCACCTCTTCGTGATCGACGGCCTCCGTTCCGTGATCAACCTAAACGTTCACCCATGCCCGGGTACGGGGAATGGCTCGGGTCCACCCCATCGGGCGGCGAGCGGTCGCCCGCGCCCGCGTACCGCCGACGTGACGCTCAGCGGGCGGCAGGCACGCGCTCGGCGGCCCAACGGTCGGCCGGTGCGATCGAGGGAAGATCCGCGTACGGGCTGAACGCCCACACCGGGTCCACCGCCGTGGTTCCGTACCCGCGAGCCAGCCGTGCCAGCGCCTCCTCGCGTTGGGCCGGCTCGCAGGCCAGCAGCGCCTTGCGACGGGCGAACCACCTGACCACGCTCTGGTAGCGGTAGCGCTGGTACGGCCCGGCCTCGACCAGGTGGGCGTCGGCGAGCGACTCCATCACCCGCTCGGCCTCGTACGGCGGCAGGTCGAGCAGCGCGGCGACGGCGGCGAGGTCGAGGTCCGGCCGGTCCGGCAGCGCGGCGAGGCAGAACGCCGTCGCCTGCCGCGGGTCGAGTTGCCGGTACGCGCGTTCGAACGGCACCTCGACCGTGATGCAGTCCTCGTGCAGAGCCACCGGCTGGCGGATCTCGACCCGCAGCCGATCCTCGATCGCCGCCACGCTCCACTCGGGCCGGGCGGCCAGCCGCGCGGCGGCGAGTCGAACGGCGAGCGGAAGGTGGGAGCAGATCTCGGCGTAACGCCGCGCCGGACCCGGTTCCGCGCGTACGCGGTCGGTGCCGGCGACCCGCTCCATCAGGGCCAACGACTCGTCCGGGCGGAACACGTCGACGGTCGACCACCGCGCGACGGGCAGCCCCGCCATCCGGCGCCCCGCGGTGACGATGACCGCACTGCCCGGACTCGCCGGCAGCAGGTGGCGCAGTTGCTCGGCGTCCCGCGCGTGGTCGAGCACCATCAGCACCCGCCGGCCGTCGAGCACCGTACGCCACAGCGCCGCCCGCTCGGCCAGGGAATCGGGCTGGCTGTCAGGCGCCACCCCGTACGCCCGCAGGAACGTGCCCAGTGCCTGCCGCGGCTCGACCGGTTCCTCGTCGGGGCCGCGCAGGTCGAGGTAGAGCTGCCCGTCCGGGAACCGGTCCCGGACCGCGTGTGCGGCGTGCACGGCGAGCGTGCTGGTGCCCACCCCGGCCAGGCCGACGAGGCCGACGACCGGGGTGTGGTCCACCGAGGTCAGCGTGGTGGTGAGGGTGCGCATGATCTCGGCCCGCCCGGTGAAGTCGGCGAGGTCGGCCGGCAGCTGCGCGGGGATCGCCGGCCCGGCCAGGATCGGTGCGGCCGGCGATTGTTGCCGGTCGGCCGGCCCGAGCAGCGCCGGGTCACCGGTCAGGATGCGCTGGTGCAGGTCCTGCAACGCCCGGCCGGGGTCCAGCCCGAGTTCGTCGCCGAGCAGCCGCCGGACCTCCCGGTAGTTGGCCAGGGCGTCGGCCTTGCGGCCGGACCGGTACAGGGCGAGGATCAGCAGCTGTCGCAGGCGTTCACAGAGCGGTTCGTCGGCCACCAGGGCGGACAACTCGGTCACCGCGTCGGTGTGCCGGCCCAGGTCGAGATCGATCGCCTGCCGGTCCTCGATCGCGCTGCGCCGCAGGTTTTCCAGCCGGATGCCCTGACTCTGCGCGTACGGGCCGGGCACCCCGGCGAGGGCCGAACCCTGCCACAGCGCGTCCGCCGCGCGCAGCGACGCCGCCGCACCCGCCAGGTTGCCGTCGGCGCGGTCGGCCTCCGCCCCGGCGACCAACTCCCGGAACCGCCGGTAGTCGAGTTGTTCCGGATCGACCCGCAGCGCGTAACCGCCACCCACGGACTCGATCGGACCCGCCAGGTCCGGGTCTCCGGACGCCAGGACCCGGCGCAGCCGGTACAGATAGGTGCGTACGGTGCCGCTGGCCGCGCGGGGTGGGTCGACGTCCCACAGCGCGTCGATGAGTTCGGTGATCGTGGCCTGGCTGCCCTCCCGCAGCAGGAGCGCGGCGAGCACCGCCCGCTGCTGCGGAGAGCCGAGGTCCAGCTCGACGTCGCCGCGCCAGGCCCTTACCGGGCCCAGCACCGTGAACCGCGGCTGGTGTCTCATCGCCATCCCATCACCGGTCGAGTACGTGGCTCGGTCGAGCCTATCCGGTCCGGCAACGGCTGATGATCATCGTCGGCGGACGGCCGCCCCGAGCGACCGCATGCCGATCGGCGGCCGCACCGATTCCGGCGCCGTCGACAACACGTCGACAGCACGTCGACCGGATGTCGACACCGGCTGACCTGCAATGGGTGGGCAGCCCGGCGTCGGTCGGGCCGGTATCGACCGTTCAGAAGGGCCGTACCTCCCGTGACCTCCACGACTTCTCCTGTCAACCACCCGACTCCCGATCCGGACCCGACCGGCGTGGCGCAGCCCGTGCGGCTGGACGCGAACGCGGTCGACCGGTTGCGCGCCCGCGTCGCCGGACCGGTGCTCCTGCCCGGCGACGACGACTTCGCCGGTGAGTTGGCCACCTACAACCTGACCGTGGTGCACCGGCCGGCGGTGGTCGTCGGCGCCAGCGGACCCGAGGACGTACGGGCGGCGGTCCGGTTCGCGACCGACCACGGCCTTGCGGTGGCGGTCCTCGCCGCAGGTCACGGCAGCTCCGTACCCTCCGACGGCGCGGTCCTCGTCACCGTCCGGCGGATGCAGGCGCTCACCGTCGACGCCACCGCCCGCACGGCGCGGGTGGAGGCCGGCGTCCGCTGGGCCGAGGTGATCGAGCAGGCCGGCAAGTTCGGGCTGGCCCCGCTGAACGGCTCCTCACCGACGGTGTCGGTGATCGGCTACACCCTCGGCGGCGGACTCGGCCCGATGGGCCGCGCCTACGGCTACGCCGCCGACCACGTACGCAGCCTCGACGTGGTCACCGCCGACGGTGAAATCCGGCACGTGACCGCCGAGACCGAACCCGACCTGTTCTGGGCGCTGCGCGGCGCGAAGGGCAACTTCGGTGTGGTCACCGCGATCGAGTTCGACCTGTTCCCGGTCGCCCGCCTCTACGGCGGCGGCCTGTTCTTCCCCGGCGAGCAGGCCGTCGAGGTGCTGTACCGGTACGCCGAGTGGACCGCGGACCTGCCCGAGGAGATGACCTCCTCGGTCGGTCTGCTGCACCTGCCACCGCTGCCGTTCGTGCCCGAGCCACTGCGGGACCGGCTCGTCGTCCACGTCCGGATCGCCTACCTCGGCACCGCCGCCGAGGGGGAGCGGCTGGTCGCCCCGCTGCGCGACCTCGGTCCCCGGATCATCGACACCGTGGCCGAGATGCCGTACACCGCGATCGCGTCCGTACACGCCGACCCGGTGGACCCGCTGCCGCTGTACGAGAGCGGGGCACTGCTGCGGGAACTGACCCCGGAGACGATCGACACCATCCTCGCTTTCGCCGGCCCGGAGGCCGACTCGCCGTTGGTCCTGACCGAGGTGCGGCACCTCGGCGGTGCGCTGGGGCGGCCGCCCGCGCAGCCCAACGCGGTCGGCAACCGGGACGCCGCGTACTCGTTCTTCGCCGTCGCGGCCGGCGGCCCGCCGCAGGCGCGGGCACTGGTCGACTACCAGCGCGACTTCGTCGACCACCTCACGCCGTGGACCACCGGCCGGCGCTACCTGAACTTCATGTTCGCCCACGACACCACCCCGGACCAGGTGCGGCACGCGTTCGATCCGGAAACCTACCGCCGGCTCGGTGCGCTGAAGAAGCGGTACGACCCGGCCAACACCTTCCGGATCAACCACAACATCCCGCCGGTCGGCTGAACCCCGACAGACCCGCCTCGGGGCGCGTCGTCCACGGGGGAGGACAACGCGCTCCGAGGCGGGTCGAAGGACCTCCTACGTGATTCATTCCGAAACCAGGGGCCGGCCAGCGGCCCAGCTTCTAGGCCGTCGTCTTCTTCATCAGTTGCACCAGGCTGGAGAAACTGTCGGTCGCGTGTCCGGCGTCCATCCCGCGCCGGAATATGTCGACGACGGCGGCGGGAAGGGCGGTGTCGACGCCCGCGTCGGCGTTGGTGTGCAGCACGTGTTCGACGCTGGCCATGCCCATCGCCAGGCGGTCGACGTCGCCGCCGTGCTCGCCGGCGTCGATGCGCGCCGAATAGAAGGACAGGAAGCTCGGCATCGACGTCATGGTCTCGGTGGCGTGCGGCAGCACGTCAGCCGCGCTGAGGCCGTTGGCGGCGGCGAGGGCGACGGCCTGCCAGTAGCCGAGCATGGACGTCCAGAACATGACCATGCCGATCTGGTAGAACAGCGCCGCCAGTCCGGGGTCCTCACCGCGGAAGTCCGTGCCGCTGAGAACTTCGAGGGTGGGGCGGTGCGACTCGAAGGGTGCGCGAGGCCCGCTGTAGAAGGTGGACGACTCGGGGTGTCCGATGCCGGCTGGCGGAACGGTGACCCCACCGGTGAGGTGGATCCCGCCGTGCTCGGTGACCCACCGGGCTCCCGCGCGGGTCTTCTCCGGGGTGTCGGAGCTGAGGTTGACCAGCACTCGGCCGGTAAGGGCGTGTGACGCCGGTTCCAGCACGGCGTACATCGCGTCGTAGTCGGTGAGGCTTAGGATCACCAGCTCGTTGGCCGCCAGCGCCTCCTCGACGCTGCCCGCGAGGACGGCCCCGCGCTCGACCAGGGCGTCGGCGCGGGACGCGGTGCGGTTCCAGACGGTGACCCGGTGGCGCTTGTCCAGGAAGGCGTGGACCATCGCCTGCCCCATCGGGCCCAGTCCGATGACGGTCACGGGCTGCTTGCTGTTCACGGTGACGACCTCCGTAAGACGCGTGGCGGCTAGAACGAACGCTCTATTTAGGGAGCGGACAGAAACGTAGCACACCTCTAAAACGAACGTTCTAACTAGTAGACTGTGCGCATGGACCAGACCAGCACCCGAGACCGGATCGTCATCGCCGCCTCGCGACTCATCCAGCGCCAGGGCTATGTCGGCACGGGCATCAAGCAGATCGCCAAGGAGGCGCAGGCCACGCTCGGGTCGGTCTACCACTTCTTCCCCGACGGAAAGGAAGCCGTCGGAGTCGCCGCGATCAAGCACGGCGACCAGGAATTCGCGGCTGTCCTCCGCGAAGCGCTGGACAGCGAGCAGGACCCGAGCGCGGCCGTAGCGGCCTGCACCCGGCAGCTCGCCGACTCGCTGCGCGAGTCCGGCTGGATCGACGGCTGCCCGGTCACCGCGGCCGCGCTGGAGACACTGGGCACCGACTCGGAGATCCAGCGGGCGTGCGCGGCCGCGCTGCGCAACTGGGAACGGTTGGTCTACGACAAGCTGCTGCACTCGGGGCTACGCGCCGAGGACGCCCGGGACCTGGCAACCACGATCATCAGCACCCTGGAAGGCGCCGAAGTGACGGCCCAGGTCAACCGCAGCGAAGAGCCCCTGTGGGCGGCTGGCCGGCAGCTTGCCCGCCTGGTCGGCACGTACGAAGTCGCCCCGTCCGTGGCCCAGACTCCATGACCACCTGGTCTCCAGGAGCCTCAGGGCACGGCGGTCCTCCTGCGGTGGCCACGCCCAGACGACGCTTTTCGTGCCCGCCGGTACGGCAGCGCGCTGTGGACGGCTATCCGGCCCATGCCTCCTTCACGGTGACCACCGGGCGGCCGGTGCGTACCGACTCCTCGATGGCGAGGCTGAGCAGGTGGTCCTGGCAGGCTTCGGCGAGCGGGTACGGCGCCGCTGCCTGCTCCCGTGCCCAGGCGCCGGTACGGGCCACGATGTCGGCCACCGCGAGATCGTCGTCGGACAGTCCGCTGCCGACGAACGGGTTCCGGTAGACCACGCGCCCATCGAAGCTGATGTGCTTCAGGTCGCGTCCCTCCAGGTTGAGGTCGACCCCGGTCTGGCGGCGTACCAGCGACGACTCCACCGGGGTGGTCGGGTCGACCAGCCGGACGACATGGTCGTCGACGATCTCGCCGAGCGAGCCACGGATGGTCAGCCGCCGGGCCCGCAGCGGGTTCCACCACTGGTTGTCGGTGAAGTCGTACAGCCCCATCCGGCCGCCGAAGTCGATGGTCGCCAGCGTGGTGGACAGTTGCCGGGGTGTGTCGTCGCCGCTCCAGCCGTCCGGGGACAGGGGATCGGCCAGCGGAGCGACGAAGGCTCGCGCGTTGACCTCGGCGGCGTCGTAGCCGACGCCGAGCAGGCCGCGGATGAGCGAGACCGCATGGTAGAGATGCGTCGACGAGATCTGTACGGAGGTCGGCTCGCCGATCACCCCGGCGCGGACCAGTTCGAGCCGGGCGGCGTGTCCCGGCATCAGCAGGTACTGCTCGGCGACCTGGACCAGCCCGCTCGCTCCCACGTCCGACCAGAGCGACCGCAGCCCGTCCAGGTCGGGTGCGGGCGGGGTCTCGGCGAGTACGGGCACACCGGCGGCGACCAGTTCCCGGGTCGCCGCCGGGGTCACCGCCCACGGCACCGACACGATGACGAAGTCCGGCCGCTCGTGCGCGAGCAGTTCGGCGGTGGAGCGGAAGGTCGGTACGCCCCACTCCGCCGCCACCTCGCCGCCCCGCTGTGCGGTACGGGTGACCACACCGGTGACCCGCAACCGGTCGGGCAGCAACCGGGCCAGCCGCAGGAAGAACAGCGACCGCCAGCCGCTGCCGACCAAACCGAAGCGGGTCTGTGTAACCGCTGTCATCCGGACTCCCCACTCGGCGGGCTGATCTTGGCAGTCACACCCTAACGGCCGGGCTGGACCACCGCCGCCGCCCCGCCACCGCGCCGTACCGGTTCCGCCGACGCCACGAAGCCGTGCCGCCCGGTCAGTTCGACGGCGGTCGCGGCGCCCAGTTCGGCCGTGCTCGTGAACGGCGGATGCCCGTACGCGGTGAGCGCCGCGCCGTACCCGGTGACGAAGGCCGGTTCGGCCTGCGGTGCCGCGCTGTTGCGCTGCGACGCCCGTGGCGCGGCCATCGCCTCGGGCAGCGACATGCCCAGGTCGATCCGGTTGACGAGCATCTGCAGCACGGTGGTGATGATCGTGGCGCCACCGGGGCTGCCGAGCGCGAGGAACGGGCGGCCGTCGTCGAGCACGATCGTCGGCGACATGGAGCTGCGCGGACGCTTGCCCGGCGCGGGCAGGTTCGGGTCCGGGGCGGCACCCGGCGTCTGCGCGAAGGTGAAGTCGGTCAGCTCGTTGTTGAGCAGGAAGCCGCGCCCGGGCACCACCATCGCGTTGCCGCCGGTCTGTTCGATCGTCAGCGTGTACTCGACCACGTTGCCCCAACGGTCGGCCACGGTCAGGTTCGTGGTGCTCTGACCGGGGTGGCCCTCGGCACCGGTCGTGGCGGTCGCGCACCCGTCGTAGCGGCCGTCGGGGGCACCGGGCAGGACCGGCTTCTGCGCGGCCCGGGCGGGGTCGATCCGGCAGGCCCGCTCGGCCGCGTACCGGTCGCTCAGGAGTTCTCCGAGCACCCGCTGCGACGTGTCGTCACCGACGTACCGGTTGCGGTCGGCGTACGCGAGCGCGCTCGCCTCCAGGTAGTGGTGCAGTGCCTCGGTCACCGTCATCGTGGACAGGTCGAACCGCTCCAGGATGTTGAGCGCCTCGCCGACGGCGACACCGCCACTGGACGGCGTCGACATGCCGTACACGTCGTAGCCGCGGTAGTCGGACCGGGTCGGCGCGGGGAACCGTACGTCGTACCGGGCGAGGTCGGCCCGGGTCATACCGCCCGGTCGGATCGGGAACTGCCACGGCACGCTCGGGGTGCCGGCGACCGGCGGGCGTTGCACGGTCGCCACGATGTCCGCGCCGATCTGGCCCTCGTAGAACACGTCGACACCGCGCCGGGAGATCTGCCGGTAGGTGTCGGCCAGGTCGCGGTTGCGCTGCGTCGAACCGACCGCCGGTGGCTGCCCGCCCGGCAGGTAGAGCTTGCGGGTCGCGTCGAACTGGGCGAACGCCGCCGCGTTGTCGCTGACCTGCTGGCGGAACGTCGCGTCGACGGTGAACCCGCGTTCGGCGACGTCGGCGGCCGGGGCGAGCGCGGTGGACAGGGACCGACTGCCCCACTTGCGCAGCGCCTCGTGCCAGGTCAGGAGCGTCCCCGGTACGCCGACCGAGAGCCCGCTCACCCGGGCCTCCTGGAAGCTGTAGGGCGCGTCGGTGGCCGGGTCGACGAACGAGTCCTCCCGCATCGACGCGGGCGCCGACTCCCGCCCGTCGATGGTGTGCACCCGCTTGGTGCGCGCGTCGTAGTAGACGAAGAACCCGCCACCGCCGATGCCGGCCGAGAACGGCTCGGTCACGCCGAGCGTCGCGGCGGCGGCCACGGCCGCGTCGACCGCGTTGCCACCGCGTCGCAGGACGTCGATGCCGACCGCCGTCGCGGTCGGGTCGACGGTGGACACCGCGCCGCCGTACCCCTGCGCGGTCGGCGCCTTCGCCGGTTCGCCGGGGTGGCCGGCGGTGCCCGCACCGGCACTTGCCGGCGCCGCGGCGCCCTGCCAGGCGACCACGGTGACGGCGGCGACCGCCACCCGGACCAGTGTCGTCACCGTGCGCGTCATCGACCCTCCACGAATCGGCCTGTGTCTCTCCGACAGCGTAGTGACGGTCAACCGCAAACCGCACCCTCTGCGGCGCTACGGCCGAACGATCGTCGGGAGTGGGCCAGCGTCAGCCGCAGTTGTTGCTCGTACGCCTGACCGTGTATTCGGCGTCGTCGCTGGTGATGCCGGACGGCGTACCGTCGAAATGGGTCTCGACCTTCTCCCAGCCCCGGCGCTGCTCGTAGTGCAGGTGCGGTGCGCCGGAGTTGCCCGTGCTGCCGACCCGCCCGATCCGATCGCCCTGCGCCACCCGCTGGCCGACCTCCACCGACGGCGGTTCGAGCAGGTGGAGGTACTGCGTCTCCCACTTGCCACCGTGGTCGATCTTCACCCAGTAACCGCCGCCACGTCCGCGCGGGCCGTCCGGGTTGTCGGGCGTACGCCCGCCGAGGGAGCCGTTGATCCCGGCCTCGGTGATCGTGCCGGCGTACGAGGCGAGCACCGGTTGCCCCCACGCCTCGCCCTCGGTCGGGAACAGGTCGACGTCGTAGTCGTCATGGCCGGGATAGGTGCCGAGCTGCCAGGTCTCGCCGCAGGCGACGGGGAGTTGGAACAGCGGGCGGGGCCCTGCCGGCCGCAGCATCGGCACGACGACCAGGGCGACGGCGAGGATGGCCGCGACGGCGGTGAGCACGAGGACCACACGGGCGGTGCGGCCGGAGAGGCGGCGTCTGGTCGGGTCGCCGGTCGTCACCTCCCGAGCATGGCAGACGAGGACAAGTCACGATCCCGGACAGCGCGCACCCCGTCGGAGGCGACGGCGTCGATCGATGTCCGAAGGTCGACCGTGTCGGCTGGATGACCAGCATGTTTCGTGGAGTTGCCCCGGGGGCAGTGAGATCGCGCGACAGCCCATCGACCCGGCCCGTCAGCGACATCGGCCGGGGGCGGTGTCGTTTCGCCGTGCGCCGGGCGCGGATGGTGTCCCGGCCGTCATGGAAGGAGGCGCGCGATGAGCGTTCACAGTGGTACGACGACCGCTCGGGCCGGTACGGGGTGCTGGCATGAGTGACCCAGACCGGGCCCGACCCGGACGGTTCCGGCTCGGAGCGGCGGCCCTCGGGCTGGCCCTGCTGGCCCCGTTGGCGGCCTGCGGTTCCGACACCGGCGGGGACGGCGGCGTGCCCACCGTCAACCTCTACTACCCGCCGGAGCAGAACCTGCAGAAGGTGGTCGACGACTGCAACGCGCAGGCCGGCGGGCGGTACCGGATCGCGTACCGGATCCTGCCTCGGGCGGCCGACGACCAGCGGGTGCAACTGGTCCGCCGGTTGGCCGCCGAGGACACCGGTATGGACGTACTCGGGCTGGACGTGACCTGGACCCAGGAGTTCGCCAGCGCCGGCTGGCTGCGGGAGTGGACCGGTGAACAGCGGGCCGAGGCGGAGCGGGGCACCCTGGCCAAGCCGCTGGAGACCGCCCGGTACGAGGACAAGCTGTTCGCCGCGCCGAAGAACACGAACGTGCAACTGCTGTGGTACCGATCCGACCTGGTCGACCAGCCGCCTCGTACCTGGGACGAGATGATCGAGACGGCGCAGCAGCTCAAGTCGCGTGGCGGGCCGTACCGGGTGATCACCATGGGCGCGCAGTACGAGGGCCTGGTGGTCCTCTACAACACCCTGGTCGCCAGCGCCGGAGGACAGATCCTCAACGAGGAGGGGACCAAGGCCGTCTTCGACGGCGGCGCGGTCCGGGCACTGGAGGTGCTGCGTCGGTTCGCCACCGCGGGCATCACCACCCCGTCGTTCTCGAACACGATCGAGGACCAGGCCCGGCTGGAGTTCCAGTCCGGCGGCGGGGCCTTCCAGATCAACTGGCCGTTCGTCTACCCGGCCATGCAGGAGGCCGACCCGGAGCTGGCCAAGAAGGTCAAGTGGGCGCGCATCCCCGGCGTGGACCCGCAGACCCCGAGCCGGGTGACCATCGGCGGGGTGAACCTCGCGGTCAGCCGCTACTCGCGCCACCCGGCCGAGTCCTTCGCGGCGGCGAGCTGCCTGCGCAGCGCCGAGCACCAGAAGTTCTCCGCGATCAACGACGGCGTACCGCCCACGATCGAGAGTGTCTACGCCGACCCGGAGATGGCGCAGGCGTACCCGATGCGCGACACCATCCTCGAGGAGCTGAGGGACGCGGCGACCCGACCGCGCAGCCCCGCCTACCAGAACATCTCCACGGTGCTGTCGGCGACGCTCTCCCCACCGAGCGGCATCCGACCCGAGCAGACCGCCGACCGGTTGCGGGACGCGGCACAGGACGCGCTGGAGTCCAAGGGGGTACTGCCGTGAGCCGACCCGACACCGACACCGACACCGCCCCGGACCGGACCGGTTCCGGGAAGGCACAACGGGGTGGTTCGCCGGGCCGGATCCCGGCACAGCGCGGCGGGCGGGCGCCACTGAGCGAGGGCAAGCGGGCCGAACGCCGGCTCGCCTGGCTGCTCTGCGCCCCGGCGGCGTTCGTGATGCTCGCGGTCACCGCGTACCCGATCCTCTATTCGGTCTGGTTGTCGCTGCAACGCTTCGACCTCAAGTTCCCGGACCAGCGGGAGTTCGTCGGGCTCGCCAACTACGCCACCGTGCTGACCAACGAGTACTGGTGGACGGCCTTCGGCGTGACGATGCTGATCACGGTGGTGACGGTCGCGGTCGAGCTGGTGCTCGGGATGGGACTGGCCATCGTCATGCACCGGACCATCGTCGGCCGCGGGCTGGTCCGCACCGCGGCCCTGATCCCGTACGGAATCGTCACCGTCGTCGCGGCCTTCTCCTGGCGGTACGCCTGGACGCCGGGCACGGGTTACCTGGCCACCCTGTTCGGCGAGGGTGCGCCGTTGACCGAGCGGGCGAGCGCGCTCGGGATCATCATGCTGGCCGAGATCTGGAAGACGACCCCGTTCATGGCGCTGTTGCTGATGGCGGGGCTGGCCCTGGTGCCCGAGGACCTGCTCAAGGCGGCGTCGATGGACGGCGCCACCGGCTGGCAGCGCTTCACCAAGGTGATGCTGCCGGTGATGAAACCGGCGATCCTGGTCGCCCTGCTGTTCCGGACCCTGGACGCGTTCCGCGTCTTCGACAACATCTTCGTGCTGACCGCCGGATCGAACGAGACCTCGTCCGTCAGCATGCTGGCCTACAACAACCTGATCAGAGGGTTGAACCTCGGCATCGGTTCGACCATGTCGGTGCTCATCTTCCTGACCGTGGCGATCATCGCGTTCGTCTTCGTGAAACTGTTCGGCACCGCTGCCCCGGGCAGCACCGACGAGGGGAGGCGCTGATGGCGGCCGCCGACACGACCGTCGCGGCGAAATGGCGGTGGGGACTGCTGGACCTGGTCGTGGTGGTCTTCGCGCTGGTCCCGGTGCTCTGGATCGCCTCGCTGTCGTTCAAGACCACCGGTACGCTCACCGACGGCAATTTCATTCCCCGTGAATGGACGCTGGACAACTACCGGACCATCTTCGCCACCGACCAGTTCGTCCGGGCGCTGGCGAACTCGATCGGGATCGCGTTGATCGCGACGGCGATCGCCGTGGTGCTCGGCACGATGGCCGCGTACGCGGTCGCCCGGCTCGACTTCCCCGGCAAGAAGCTGCTCGTCGGGGTCTCCCTGCTGATCGCGATGTTTCCGCAGGTGTCGCTGGTATCGCCGCTGTTCGAGATCGAGCGGTCGCTGGGACTGTTCGACACCTGGCCGGGCCTGATCCTGCCGTACATCACGTTCGCGCTGCCGCTGGCCATCTACACCCTCTCGGCGTTCTTCAAGCAGATTCCGTGGGACCTGGAGAAGGCGGCCAAGATGGACGGCGCGACCCAGGGACAGGCGTTCCGGCGGGTGATCGCACCACTGGCCGCGCCCGGGGTGTTCACCACCGCGATCCTGGTCTTCATCTTCTGCTGGAACGACTTCCTGTTCGCGATCTCGCTCACCTCCACCGAGCGGTCCCGTACGGTGCCGGTCGCGTTGTCGTTCTTCACGGGTGAGTCGCAGTTCGAGGACCCGACCGGGGCGATCTGCGCGGCCGCGGTCGTGATCACCATTCCGATCATTTTGTTCGTGCTGTTCTTCCAGCGTCGCATCGTGTCCGGTCTGACCTCCGGCGCAGTCAAGGGGTGAATTGCAGTGGCTGACATCGTGCTGGACAAGGTGAGCAAGAAATTCCCGGACGGGACTGTGGCGGTCCACGACGTCGACCTGGAGATCGCCGACGGCGAGTTCGTGATCCTGGTCGGCCCGTCGGGCTGCGGCAAGTCGACCACCCTGAACATGATCGCCGGGCTGGAGGACATCAGCGGCGGCGAACTGCGGATCGGTGGCCAGCGGGTCAACGACAAGGCACCCCGGGACCGGGACATCGCGATGGTGTTCCAGTCGTACGCCCTCTACCCGAACATGACGGTCCGGGAGAACATGGCGTTTCCGCTCCGGCTGGCGAAGCTGGACAAGGCGACCATCGAACGGAAGGTCGACGACGCGGCCCGGGTGTTGGAACTGACCGCGCTGCTGGACCGCAAGCCGGCGAACCTCTCCGGCGGACAGCGCCAGCGGGTCGCCATGGGCCGGGCCATCGTGCGCAGTCCGAAGGCGTTCCTGATGGACGAGCCGCTGTCCAACCTGGACGCGAAACTGCGGGTGCAGATGCGTACGGTGGTGTCCCGGTTGCAGAAGCAGCTCGGTACGACAACCGTCTACGTCACCCACGACCAGACCGAGGCGATGACGCTCGGTGACCGGGTAGTGATCATGCGGGCCGGGGCCGTGCAGCAGGTCGGTCCACCACAGGAGCTCTACGACCACCCGGTGAACCTGTTCGTCGCCGGCTTCATCGGCTCGCCGTCGATGAACTTCCTGCACGCCGAGGTGGCCGACGGGCGGCTGCGTACGGCCGTCGGCGAACTGCCGCTGGGCGACCGTCTCCGGCGTGAGCTGGAGGCGGCCGACGCGCCACGGAACCTGATCCTCGGTATCCGACCCGAACACTTCGAGGACGCGGCCCTGGTCGATGACGACACCCGGTCGCGGGGTGCGGAGTTCGAGGCGCCGGTCGACATCGTCGAGTCGATGGGCTCGGACAAGTACGTCTACCTCAGCGTCGAGGGGGAGCGGGCCACCGCGGCCGAGTTGGAGGAACTCGCCGCCGACGCGGGCGCGGAGGGCCTGGGCGGCGCGGGCGCCGACCTGGTGACCCGGCTGTCGGCGGAGTCGACGGTGGCCGAGGGCGAGAGCCGCCGGATCTGGTTCAACCTGGAGAAGATCCACCTGTTCGACCCGGCCGACGGTCGCAACCTCACCCTGCACGAGGGTCGGGCGGCGGGCGCGCTCGCCTCCTGACCGGCGACCTGCGAGATCACGAGGGGCTCGGCCGCCGCCGCGCGGGCCGAACCCCTCGTGATCCCCCGGATCGTTCCACCCGCGCCACGGAACTCGGCACCCGAGGCGCCGTCGATCACGTAGCGTCATTTGTGTGCGTACGGGATCAGGGGTGCCTCGTCGCGAGCGGGACGATCCGTGACGCCCCTCGCGATCCTGCTGGCCCTCTGCGCCGCCGCCTGCTTCGCCCTGGGAGCCGCCCTACAGCAACGCGCCGCCCGACGGGAACCGCCGCACCATACCTTCGATCCCCGGCTGTTCATGCGGCTGTTGCGCCGACCCACCTGGCTGCTGGGCAAGCTGCCCGACATCACCGGCACCCTGCTCCAGGCGGTCGCGCTCCGGTACGGTCCGCTGACCCTGGTCCAGCCGTTGCTGATCAGCGGGATGTTCCTGGCGATCCCGCTGGAGGCGGCGCTGGACCGCAGGCGCCCGCACCCCCGCGACGTCATAGCCGTCACCGCGTGCGTGATCGGGCTCGGCGCCTTCCTCATCGTCGCGCGCCCGCGGCCCGGTGTGCCCGAGCCGTCGGTGATGGCGTGGGTGGGGGTGGGGCTCGCCAGCGGCGCGGTGGTGGTGATCTGTCTCGCGCTCGCCCACCGTGCCACCAGCGCGCTGCGCGGCACCCTGCTCGGGGTCGCCACCGGGATCTTCTACTCCGGGGTGGCGGTCCTGCTGAAGGCGTTCACCGGACGGGTCTTCGCCGACCCGTTCTCGGCGCTCACCGACTGGCATCTCTACGCCCTGGTCCTGGTCGGTCTGGGTGGGGTGATGCTGAACCAGAACGCGTTCCAGAACGGCCCGCTCGCCGCACCGCTGACCGCGATCACCCTGGTCGACCCGGTTGCCAGCGTGGTGATCGGTGTGACCGCCTTCCACGAGACGCTGTCGATCAGCGGGTTGCGGTTGCTCATCGAGGTGCCCGCCGTACTCGCGATGATCTTCGGGATCTGGCTGGCCAGTACCCGCCCTGGTGGGCGGGGTGGCGGCGGTGAGAAACCCGGACCGAATCCCGACGACTGACAGCGTGCCGGTCAAGGTGGTCGGCTGGGCATCCCGAACGGGTGGGGTCTCGCGGGCGAACCGCCCGCGAGACCCACGGGTGTCGTGCCGTCGCGGCACGGCGCCCTTCGTCCGCTCGGTCAGGACCGGTCCACGGCAACCGCGTCGGTGGCGGAGCTGTTCAGTGCTGGGCCGCCGGCCGTACCGATCGGGATCCGCCGGGGCTTGGCCTGCTCGGCGACCGGGATCGTCAGGGTCAGCACGCCGTCCTGCCAGGTCGCGCTGACCCGGTCGAGGTCGAGCCCGTCGCCCAGGGTCAGCCGCCGCTCGAACGTGCCGGTGGCCCGCTCGCGCCGTACCCACTGGACGTCGGCGTCGGTACGGGCGCTGCGCTCGGCCCGGATGGTCAGGACCCGGCCGTCGACGTTCACGTCGACCGATCCGGGGTCGATGCCGGCGAGGTCGCAGTGCAGCACGAAGTGGTCACCGGATCGGTACAGGTCCATCGGCATCGCCATGGTCGCGCTGCTGCCGCCGCCGGCACCCAGCACCTGGCCGGCCAACCGGTCGAAGTCGCGGAAAGGATCGAAAGTCAGCACCACGCCAACCACCTCCTCGAGACTGCCCACCGGCGGATCCGGTGGGCGTGTGGCGCTCGGATTCCGAGGTCGCCCTGCCTCAGTGCGGTGGTCGATCACCGCACCCGTCAGGTGCGACAGTTAATTTTTTAGCACTCTCCCCCGGTGAGTGCCAACCCGTTCGGGCAAGAATTTTTGTCCCGGTCGCGATGCTGTGCCGGCGCCGGACACCGGTGCCCGCTCGACCGCTGGCGGCGCGCTCCGGTGCTGACCGGACCCTCGGGGCCGGGCCCGCCAGGCATCACCCGTTCGTGCGAAAGCGCACCGGTATCGGGTTGTACGGCCCTGCTTCCCCCGAATTCGCGGCCTTTCCGGGTACCCGCCTCACTACCATCCAGGTGACAGCCAGTGCCCGACCCGGCCCGCCGGGTGTGGGTGGTGCGCCCGGTACGACAACCTCGGAAGCCTGTCCCGGCACCGCTTGCCGGCGGCCTCGCCGTGGCCTTGACCGCCCGATCCGTAGGGAAGCGTGAGGCACGATGAAGGATGCGGAAACCGTAGTCATGCCCCGGCTCGCGGCGGACGTCGCGGCCGAGGATCCGTGGGGCGAGGACCGGGACGGGCAGGCACGCCGCACCGGCCGCGGCGGGCTCGGCCGTACCGTCGTGCACAGGCTCGGGGCGCGGGTAGCGCCATGGCTGGTGCCGGGACTGCTGATGGGCGGGCTGAGCGCGCGGGGAGTCGCCGCGCCCGGACTCTGGCAGGACGAACTCGCGACCTGGGGCATGGCCACCTCGACCTGGCGGGAGAACCTGTCCCCGCAGCGCTGGGTCGACGTCGCCGGCACCCCGTACCACCTGTTCATGCGGCTGTGGGTGGAGTACGTCGGCACCTCCGACCTGGCTCTGCGGGCACCCTCGATGCTGGCCATGACCGTCGCCGCGGCCCTCGTCGGGGTGCTGGGCGCGCGGCTGTTCACCCCGAGGATCGGACTGTTCGCCGGGGTGATCTTCGCGCTGCTGCCGACCTCGACCAGGTACGCGCAGGAGGCACGGCCGTACGCGTTCGCCCTGCTCGCCGCCGTACTCGCCACGCTGTTCCTGGTGCTCGCGATCAACCGGCCGAAGCACTGGAGGTTCGCGGCGTACGCGGTCGCGGTGGTGTTGCTCGGGCTGTCCCACGTCGTCGCGCTGGTGCTGCTCGCCGGGCACGGATGGGCGGTGCTCGCCTTCGGCCGGAAGCTGGCGTACCGGTGGCTGGCCGCGGCGGCCGCCGGTGTGCTGCCGGCGGTCGGGCTGCTCTGGCTCGGCTCCCGGTACGCGACCCGGATCAGCCGGTTCCCCGATACCGGTGGACAGTTGTTCACCGCCACCCCGAGAGAGCTGTTCGGTGCCACCGCCATCGGCCTGGTGCTGCTCGTGTTGGCGCTGTTCAGCCTCCCGCTGCGGTACTCCGCGGCCATCTACACCGCGTGGGCGGTGGTGCCGCTGCTCGTCCTGCTGCTCGTCGCGCAGGTGACGCCGGTGGGGTTGCCGCAGAGCCTGATCTTCACGCTCCCGGCCTGGGCCACGCTCGGCGCCGCCGCCCTCGGCCGGGCACCCGTCCAGTTGGGCCTGGCGGCCCTGGTCGCGTTCGGGTTGATCGGCCTGCCGGTGCAGGCCGCGTTCCGCGCGCCCGACGGCCACCGGCAGGCCACCCGCCAACTCGCCGCGATCGTCGACTCCGGCATGCGTGCTGGTGACGGTGTCGTCTACCGCTCGGCCGGTGGCGACGGGGGCTGGGACGGTCGGGGCGTACTCGCGCGTTACCTGTCGGACGACTGGCAGCCGGTCGACGTGCTCGCCACCGGCTCGGTACGCGTCGACGGCCAACTGCCGACCAGCGAGTGCGTCGACGTCGCACGGTGCCTCGGTGACACTCACCGGCTGTGGGTGGTGCGGGTCGGTGCGCTGACCGACCCGATCCACGACCTCGGCGACCGCAAGGAGTACGTGCTGCGTGCCCGGTACGAGGTGGCGCAGGTGTGGCGGCTGACCGGATTCACCCTGGCCCTGCTGGTCGACGAGCGGACCGCGGTCTGAGGGTCGGCATGGTCCTTCGGGGCTCCAGGTGGGACGGCAATTCGGGGTGAATTGGGGCTACCACCAGGCTTTCGGGTGACTAGTAGGGATCGCCGTGTTTGTCAGCACCACCCGCTTAGGATCTGGTCTAGCAGGGTTTGTCGCGAGCAGAGTTCAGGTTCTTGGGGGAATTGTGAGCGTCGCCGGCCAGACACGCCCGTCCCAACCCGCCACCTCACCGACGTCCGAGCGCCCCGGCGGCTCCCGGCCCGAGCCGGCGCACCGCCGTCCCGGTCGCCGGCAGCGCAACATCAGCGCCAGGGTCGCGTACGCGGGCTGCGGGGCCACCGCCGGCCCGCTCGTCCCGCCTCGGGCGGCGGATTCGCCGGTCGAGTTCCGCCACGTCGCCTCGCCCGCGTCGAGGCTGGTCCTGACCATCCTGGTGTTCGTCAACGCCGCCGCCGGACTGCTCTTCGTCGGCTGGCTGCTGCTGCCCGGACACGTACCCGGAGCGGGTGCGTCCGGGCTCGGCGCCTGGCAGACGACGCTGGCCCGGATCGGCTTCTGCGTGGTCGTCGCCGTCGAACTGATCCGCATCGCGCAGAACGTGTCGGTCTGGGTCTTCGCCTACAACGCCAAGGACCCGGTTCCGGTCGACCCGCCGATCGGCCTGCGCGTCGCCCTGCTCACCACCATCGTGCCCAGCAAGGAACCGATCGAGGTCGCCGAGCGGACGCTGCGCCGGATGCGACAGCTCGTGTACTGCGGACCGGTCGACGTCTGGATCCTCGACGAGGGAGACGACCCGGCCGTGAAGGAGATGGCCGCGCGGCTCGGCGTACGTCACTTCAGCCGCAAGGGCCGACCGGAGTACAACCAGCCCGGCGGCGAGTTCCGGGCCCGGACCAAGTCCGGCAACCACAACGCCTGGCGGGCCGAGTACGAGCACCACTACGACGTGGTCGCGAACGTCGACCCCGACCACGTGCCGCTGCCCGGCTTCCTCGAACGCACGCTCGGCTACTTCCGTGACCCGGACGTCGCGTTCGTGGTGACGCCACAGGTCTACGGCAACATGCACCAGAACTGGGTCGCGCACGGCGCCTCGGTCCAGCAGTACCTCTACAACGGGCTGATCGCACGCGGCGGCAACGGGCTGGACGCGCCACTGCTCACCGGCACCGGTCACCTCTACCGGCCCTCGGCCTGGCGGACCATCGGCGGCTACCAGGACTCGATCATCGAGGACCACCTGACCAGCATCCGGATCCACGCCGCGGCCAACCCGGCGACCGGAAACCGGTGGAAGGGCGTCTACACCCCGGATGTGGTGGCGATCGGGGAGGGTCCCACGTCCTGGGCGGACTACATGAACCAGCAGAAGCGGTGGGCGGCCGGCATCTGGGAGATCCTGGTCCGCCCCGACCTGCGCGCCCCGCGTGACCTCGGCTCCCGACGGCGCTGGCAGTACCGGCTGCTCCAGTTCTACTACCCGAGCGTGGCCGTCAGCCTGCTGCTGGGCAACCTGGCCACCGCGCTCTACATGCTCACCGGAGTGAGCACGGTCCAACTCGACACCCGGGTCTGGGCGGTGCTGTGGGGCTCGACCATCGTCACGTGGTTCATGCTCTGGCTCTGGCTGCGCCGCTACAACATCGCCCGGCACGAACGCGAGGAGATCGGCGTCGTCGGCATGGCACTGGCCCTGTTCGTGGGCCCGATCTACGTGGCGGCGGGACTCGCCGCGGTGCTGCGCCGCCGGCTCGCCTTCGTGGTGACCGCCAAGGGAAAGCTGCGTACCACCGAGTCGCTCGGCACCTTCCGGCTGCACTTCGCCTGGGCCGGCTTCGCCGCCGCCATGCTCGTGGTGAGTTTCGTCCTGGACCACAGTTACCCGCTGCTGCGGGTGTGGCCGGCGCTCACCCTGATCGCGAGCCTGGCCCCGCCCGCGATCGCGATCGTGACGGGCCTGGTCGCCCGCGTCGAGCGGCGGGCCGAGACGACCGGCGGCACCGGTCGGGACGCGGCCGGGAACGGCGACACCGCCGGGTGGGCGGTCTACTACGTCGACGGGCACGGCCGCAACGAGTGGTCGCCGCCGGCCGCCGTACGTATCGACGCGGGCGTGCACGACCGCCTCGATCCGGGCGGGTACGGCCGAGGGGCCACGGGCGGTCACGGACGGTTGGACGCGGGCGGTTTCGCCCGGCCGGCGCACACGCCGCGGAACGGTTGAGGAGCAGGCGATGCTGAGGCTGACGCTACCGCGCGTACTGGTCGCGCTGGTTGCCGTACTTTTGTTGACGTACGCCTTCGCGGTCGCGCCGCGGACCGCGGACCGGTGGGGTGGGGAGGTCGGCGCGGACGTGGCGGCGACGACGCAGCCGAGCGCCCTGCCCTCTGCGTCGCCGAGGGAACCGGAACTGTTCCCGCCCGCCGGTAAGGCGTTCATCGGCGTCATGACGCACGAGGGCGCGTACAACTTCGAGGCGGTGGACGCGTTCACCAAGGCGGCCAAACGCCAGCCGCAGGTGATGCTCTTCAGCGCGGACTGGGCGTCCGGCAGGTTCGACCGGTCGCTGTTCGACCGGGTCAGCGACCGCGGCATGATGCCGATGCTGGCCTGGGAGCCGTGGGACTACCGGATCGACGAGAAGGCGCGCAAGCAGGGCCTGCGGCTGCGGGAGATCGACGAGCTCCGGTCCGACCAGCCGACGTACCGGTTGGCCCGGATAGCGTCCGGGGACCTCGACGACTACGTGCGCTCCTGGGCCGAGGGGATCAAGTCCCTCGGCTACCCGGTCGCGATCCGGTTCGGACACGAGATGAACGGCGACTGGTACCCGTGGTCGGAGGCGGCCAACGGCAACCGGGCGGGCGACTACGTCAAGGCCTGGCGGCACGTACACGACGTCTTCCGTACGGCCGGGGCCACCAACGTGACCTGGGTGTGGAGTCCGAACGTGCAGTGGGACGACTCGACACCCCCGCTCAAGTCGCTCTATCCGGGCGACGACTACGTGGACTGGCTGGGACTGTCGGGCTACTACGGCACCGGCTACTTCTCGGACTACCGGAACTTCGACGAGATCTTCGGGGAGACCATCGAGGAGTTGCGTACCTTCAGCGATCGGCCGCTGGTCATCACCGAGACGGCGGCCGCAGACGACAACGGCCGCAAGGTCGAATGGATCAAGGAGACGTTCCGGCTGTTGCCGAAACACAGGGACATCATCGGCGTCATCTGGTTCGAAGTGGACAAGGAACTGGACTGGCGGATCGTCAGCTCACGGGCGTCGGCTACCGCGTTCGCCCAGGGTGTCGCCGCACCGAGATACGACCTGCGCTGGTCACCGGAGATGGTGCCGCGCAGCGAGGTCGACGACTGACGCCCCACCCACACCCGTCCGCACCGGGTGGGTCAAGATGGCGCCATGACCATCCCGATCGACCATCCGCGGGTTCACGGGTACGACCGGACCATCGTCATCGTCCGAGGCGACGCGCTGCCACCCGAGCTCCTTCCCACCCGGCTGCCTCGGGAGGCCGACCGGCACACGGTCATCGTGGCGGCCGACCCACCGGTGGAACTGGCCGCCCTGGTCGAGCTGCTCTCCCGGCACCTTCCGGTGCGCTGCGAGTCGATCCGGCTGGTGCTCTCCGACGCGGGTCAGCCAGGGGTCGCCCAGGTCATCGCGGACCAACTGCGGATCGAGGTGCTCGCGCCGACCGGTCCGGTGATGCTGCTCCGTACCGGCATGCTGTTCGTGGTCGACGGGACCTGGTGGTGCTTCCGGCCCGGTGAACCGGCCCAGCGCGAAGGCGCCCGGCATCCGGCACCCGACTGGCAGCGGCTGCTGCCGCCGACCCTGCGGGCGGTGCCGGCCGGACTGCGGGTCACCGCCATTCCCGCCGGACTGTGGGTGCACCACGCGGAGCAGTCCGAGGCGGAGCTGACCGCGGCGCTGCTGTCGGTGTACGTGGACGCCGAGCAGCCGACCGTGGTGATCGGCCGCCCCGGCACGCCCGCCCTTGCGCCCGAGCCGGTCTACGACCTGCTGGAGTCGCTGCCCCGGCCGCTGCGCCGCCGGCTGGTCCTGGTGCCGTACGGCGCGGAGAGCGCGACCGCCGACACGGTCGGGGAGTGGCTGGCGGCGCGTACCGGCGGCACCGTGGAGGTGATGAGCGGGGTGGCCGACACGGACTCCGACGGCGCCACCGTCCGCACCACGCTCGACGCGAGCGGCGAGCCGGGTTGGCGGCCCTTCGCGCAGCGGCTCGTGTACCGCGCCGGAGCCACGCCACAGGTGACCGAGTGGCGCCGGCCGCTGCCGGACGTGCCCGGCACCGGTGGAATCCAGCGGATCGACGAACGCTGGGCGATCGAGGTGGTCCGCAGCGGACTCTGGCTGCGTAGCGCCGCACCGGATCCGGAGCAGGACCTGGTCCGGCGCCTGCCGATCGACGCCAACCACCCGTTGCTGGTGCTCGGTGCCGCCGTGGTGGCGGCGCCGACGCAGGCACGGTCGGCCATCGACACGGTGGTGGGGGCGCTGCCGGCGACCGTCACCGGTGCGCTGCGACTGGTGGTGACCAGCCCGCCGGACACCGGCGCACCGGCCTGGACGGCGTTGACCGCCCGCTTCGGGCCGCTGCTGGCGGTGGTCGGACCGGGACACCTGGTCGAACTGCCCGCACCGGAAACCAACTCGGGCGCGGAGCAGGAGGCATCCTCGACGGCCGGCGATCCGTCGCCGGATCAGGAGGTGCCACCGTCGACAGAGGTACCGGCGGTGCAGGTGCCGGCAGCAGAGGTGACGTTGGCGGACGTGCCGGTGGTATCGCTGCCGGTGGTCGCCCAGGAGCCGCGTCGGCCGGGTTTGCGGCCGGGACGCCTGGTGGTGTCGCAGACCGCGGATCCGTTGCCGGTGCCCGGCCGGCACAGCGATCCGTCGGAGCGGCAGGTGCTGCGCGAACTGCTCGGCGACCGCTATCCGGGCTACGCCGAGATCGTGACGCGTTCGCCGAGGGGGCAGGCGGACGGCCGGGACGGCGACGCCGTACTGACCGACCTGGCCACGGTGGTCGCGTTCGTCGACGGTGACGAGCTGTTCGACACCGCCGGCTACGCCGACACCGACACCGCCGCCGAGGGCCAGCCCGATGCGGTACGCCGGGAGGTGGCCTCGTGCCTGCACAGCGGGCTGCTGCGGCTGCCCGTACAGCCGGGGCCGGTCTTCGCGTCCTGGGCGGTGCCGGAACCCGTCGCGGGCGAGGTGCTGCACACCACCGACGTGCTGGCCGCGGCGGTGTCCCCGTACCGGTGGGAGCCGGGTCGGGCGGTGCCCGTGGTCTGGTCGACGGCCGGGCGGAACACGGCCGGCGTGACGCCGGCCGGGCGTGAGTGCGTACTCTTTCCGGCCGGCACCCGCTTCCAGGTGGTCGGTCTCGACCACCTCGACCGCCCGGGGCCCGCGTTCGTGCTGCTGCGCGAGCTGGAGGCGGGTGAACCGGCCGGCGGACCGGCCACCCCGGAGGGCGAGGCCGCGGACCGGCGGGCCCGTGAGGGACTCCGGCGGGCGGTCGAGGCGGTACGCCGAGCCGCTACCGCCGCCGGTCGGCCCTCAGCTCTGGTCGCGGATGGCGAGTGAGTCGACGATCGAGCTGCACGCCATCAGCCAGGCCCGGCGGGTGGGGATGGCGAGCGCATCGAACTCGATCCGCCCGCCGGACCGGATCAGCCGGTCGTACGGGATGACGACGACGTCCCGGACCACCTTGCGGTAGCGCTCCACGATCTCGTCGAGCAGCTCGGTGTCGGGTTTGGGGTCGGCACAGGAGACGACGGCGACGGCGTTCTCGGCCAGGTCGGCCCGGCCGGTCCGGATCAGGTGGTCCAGCATCCACAGTCCACTGTCGGCGACGTCACGCTGCACCGTGGTCGGCACGACCAGGCAGTCCGCGACGGCGGTCGCCGACTGCCAGTTCGCCGAGCGGATGTTGTTCCCGGTGTCGACCACGATCAGGCGGTAGAACCGGCACAGCGCGGTCCACAGCTTGGTGAACGCCTCGTCGTCGATGATCTCCATGCTGCCGGCGGCGTCGTCCGAGGCGAGTACGTCGAACCGGGCGCTCTGCGGTCGCAGGTACGCCGACAGCCGCCCGACGCTCGCCGTGGTGGCGAGGAACTCGTCGATGTTGTGCAGCAGGTTGATCACGGTCTGTTCGTGCGTGGCCGACTCGGCCCGCATGCCGAGGGTGCCTCGGGTTTCGTTGTTGTCCCAGGCCAGCGTGTAACCGCCGCGGTGGAAGCCGAGGGTCGCGGCGGCGAGCAGCGCGGTCGGCGTCTTCGCCGCCCCACCCTTCGGGTTGGCCACCACGATCGACATGGTCCGGCTGAACGGGCGGAGCAACCGGCGGCGGGCGGCCCGGTGCACCAACTCGTCCTTGGTCGCGATCAGGTTCAGGGTCCCGCCGCTGAACCGGTTCGCCCGACCGCGCCAGCCCCATTCCGCCCGGGGCTGCCCCGGCTGGCTCGCCGGGATCCCCTCCAGCGGGGCCGGTACGGCGGCGCTGTCCGGCACCGTCGGTGGTTGGCGGGGCGCCTGCCAGGCGAGTCCGGCCGGTGCCGCCGACGGCTGCGCCGGCCCGGTCGGCGGTGGTGGCGTGGCCGGATCCGTCGGGCCACCGGCGGCGGGCGTGGGCTCCGGAGTGCGCGACTTGTGCGCTGCCGACGCGGGCTCCGGAGTGACGGGCTGGTGCGCTGCGGACGCGGTCATGACGGATCTCCCTGTCGATCAGCCGACGCTCGGTGCTGCCGCCGACCGGGGCAGTCGAATGGCGGGACTGTACGTGAGTCGGGCCCCGGATCCCATGGTGCGAAAACCGATCCGGCGGACTGCGGCGGTCGCGCCGCAGGTAGCCGGGGAAATGGGCCTCGACTTGGGAAATCTCACCTGAACCAGATAGGCGTCCGCGCCGTAGTCGCTTCGTACGTTCGCCCGGCGCGGGCACTCGGCACGGTGGGAAGGACGGTCGTGGCGGCAGGTTCGGAAGCGGACACGCGGATCCGGTTACGGCTCGACGAGTTGCACGGGCTGTTGCTCCGCGTGGCCGTGCGGTTGCCCGACGGACTGGTCACCCAGGCTCGGCAGTGGCTGGCCGAGGGGAGGGCCGTCGAGGTCGCGCAGGCGGTGGTCTTCGGCGCGATCGCCGGCCGGGTCGCCCTCACCGAGGCGGACGTCACCCTGCTCGGTGGGGTACTCGCCGAAGCCGGTGAGGAGACCGAGGCGGTCGACGACGTACCGCGGGGGATGCCGGCGCCGTACCGGTTCTACCGGCTGGCACCGTTGCACCCGGAGGTGCTGGTCGAGCACGGCGAGCCGGTGGCGTATCCGCCGGACCTGACCAGGGGACACGACGGTCCCGGCGGGCCCGATCCGGTCGACCTCGCGCTGGTCGGGGCGGTGCCGGACCGGATCACCGGCGTACGGGCGCTCTGGCGGGTCTGGTCGTTTCCGGACCGGGCCACCCGGTGGCCGCCGCCCCGCCGGACGTACCTGGTGCAGGTCCTCGCCGACCGCAGCCTCGACCAGCCCGCGGTGGCCGCCGCGGCGCAGGGTGTGCTGCTCGCCGCGGGCGAGCGAGACCCACGGGTGGAGGTGTTCGCCGAAGCGGGCGGTCTGCCCGACTACCAACGCGCCGCACTGGGGCGGGCCGCCCTGCTCTGGGCCGCCGCGCCGCCCCGGCCGATCCGGTTCGCCCGGCACGTCGGCGCTGGTCAGGGGCGCGGCGACGACGGGGAGCGGCTCGACGCCGACGAGCGGGACCGGGTGCTGGGCTACCTGGACGCGGGTACGCCGTTGCTGCTCACCCCGGACCGCGCCGAGGACCCGCTGGACCGGGCACGGGGTCCGGTGGTGCCGACGAACGTCCGTACCGACGGGTGGTGGATCTGGACCGACGAGGTCTCCTACCGCCTGCGCGAGCACGGCCTGGCACCCGAGGCGGACCTGCTCGCACATGTCCGCCGCAACGATCACCTGCCGCCGGAGGTCGATTCGGTGGACCTGCACCGGGCTCGGGCCGCGCTCGACACGCCGGGGCGGGGCACCCCGTTCGTACGCCTGTTCGATTGAGGCGTACGCTGGCCCTCATGGCGCACGGCGTTTACCAGCCATCGATGCTGGATACGGCCCCCACGGCGAGCCTCGGTCGGCTGGCCGGGGCGGTCCGGCGGCACGAGCTGACCCGGGGCGCCTGGGTCGACCACCTACCCGGCTGGGTGCAGGGCTCCGACCTGGTGCTCGCGACGTTGCTGGACGAGGTCGACTGGCGGGCCGAGCGTCGCCGGATGTACGACGGGCAGGTCGACGTCCCCCGCCTGCTGCGCTGGTACGCCGGCCACGAGACGCTGCCGCACCCGCTGTTGAGCGAGGCGCGTCGCCGACTCAGCGCCCACTACGCCCCGGAGCTGGGGGAGCCGTTCGTCACCGCCGGCATGTGCCTCTACCGCACCGGCCGGGACAGCGTGGCCTGGCACGGCGACACGGTGGGGCGGTCGTCGCACCAGGACACGATGGTCGCGATCGTCTCCTTCGGCACGCCCCGGCCGCTGCTGCTTCGGCCGAAGGGCGGTGGGGCCAGCCTGCGCTTCCCGCTCGGGCACGGCGACCTGGTGGTGATGGGCGGCTCCTGCCAGCGCACCTGGGAGCACACGATCCCGAAGACCGCACGCCCGGTCGGGCCGAGGGTCAGCGTGCAGTTCCGGCCCGAGGGTGTCGCCTGATCCTCAGTGGATGACGGCGCATTCGCGCCCGTGCGGATCCGGAGCGATCGAACCTCAAGAATTGCTCAAGATCTTGCGTCATCAACTGGAGTCGATCATGATGGCCAGCACTGCTGTCCCTGATCAACTGCGCCTTCAACACCCTGGAGGTTCCATGCGATACAGACGATCAACGGTAGCCGTCCTGTCCGGGCTACTCGTCGCCACCCTCGGTACGTTCACCGCCCCGGCGGCCGCGCTGGGCAGTCCGAACTCGACCCGGCTCACCGCCCTCGCCGCCGAGGAACCGAACCAGGTACAGGGCCTCGCCGTCGCGCAGGCCGACGGTTTCGCGACGCTGACCTGGACCCCGGTTGCCGGCGCGACCGACTACCAGATCGAGCGCACCCTGGTGGACGGCGGCGACACCGCCACCGGCCCGTCCACCGTGGTCGGGGTCTGGCGCCCCAACCGTCAGATCAACAACGAGAAGCCGACGTTCGCCGACGCCGGCTTCAACCCCGGCGACCGGTTCCAGTGGCGGGTCCGGGCCCGGTTCGGCACCGAGGTCCAGCCGTACTCGCTGCCGGTCTCCGGCACCACCACGGCACCCTGGGGCGACCCGGCCGTGACCGGCGAGAACCTGCGTACGCAGTGGGAGACCACCAAGGCCGCGCAGTACACCAGCGACGTCAACGAGTACGCCTACACCGCGGCCGTCGACGAGCTGAGCGAGCGGGTCCGGGTGGTGGAGATCGGGCGTACGGTGCTCGGCCGGCCGATCAACATGTTCGTCATCGGCTACCCCACCCCGCCCGCCACCGCGGCGGCCGTGGCGGCGACCTCGCCCCTGTCGATCAACTGCAACGTGCACGGCGGCGAGCCGGGCGACCGCGAGGCCTGCCTGATCATGGCCCGCAAGCTCGCCTTCAGCAAGGACTCCCGCACGCTCGACCTGCTGTCGCACACCACCGTGCTGATCGTCCCGACGATCAACGGCGACGGCCGGGCGGCCAACACCCGGGGCAACTCCACCGGGCAGGACCTCAACCGCGACTACTCGCTGATCCGCCAGCCGGAGACCTTCGCGTTCGTGCAGATGCTGCGCGAGTACCGGCCGGTCGCGGGCTACGACGGCCACGAGTTCGGCAACTCCAGCGCCGGTGACCTGCCGATGCTGCCGCCGCGGCACCAGAACGTGGCGACCTCGATCTTCAACGAGTCGCAGCACATGATCGAGGGCCACATGTACGAGCAGGGCGCCAAGGACGGTTGGTGGCCGTGCCCGTACGGGTGCGCCAACGGCGGCAACGTCGGCCTGGGCGAGGAGACCATCCTGCGCAACACGCTGGGCCTGAAGAACGTGGTGAACTCGCTGCTCGAACTGCGCAGCTCCGGTGGCGCCACCCGCCCGGACGAGGGCAACACGGCCAACAACCGGCGGCGCAAGTCGTACTCGGCGATGTGGACGTTCAACCAGTTCCTCGACTACCACCGGGCCAACCTGCCGGCGATCAAGCAGGCGCGGACCGAGGCGATCAAGTTCCAGACCTCAAACAGCAGCCGGATCGTGTTCCGCGGATCGCACCTGATCCCGGCCCACCCGGCACCGCATCCGGGGGAGAGCCCGCCGGTCGCCGACGCGCCCGGTCCGGACCAGATCCTGGACAACGCGCCGTGTGCGTACAAGCTGACCGAGGAGCAGTACAACGGGGCCCGTACCGATGGTCCCGGCAGCGTCGGCACCACCGTGGCGCAGCGCATCCGGGCACACGGCTGGAAGGTGGTCAAGAGCGGCGACGCGTACTACGTGCCGCTCAACCAGCCGGAACGTGGTCTGATCCCGCTGCTGCTCGACGCACAGGGCGCCGAGGAGTTCGTCGGCGGCGAGCGGGTCTACCCGACCGGCTCCAGCCGGTACAACGGCCCGCTGGTCGTCTCCGGCTTCACCTGCCTGTCCGACGGCACGGTCAACGGCCCGGTGACGGTCCGCCCCGGCGCGACCCTCGTCGCCACCGGCACCACGATCAACGGGCCGGTCAGCGCCGCCGGTGCGGCCGGTGTCTTCCTGACCGACAGCACCGTACGCGGTCCGGTGTCGATCTCCGGCACCAGCGGTGCGGTCAACGTGGTCGACGTCAACGTCTCCGGCCCGGTCAGCCTCTCGGCCAACGGCACCGGCGTCGACGTGCCACTGCTGGCCGGCAACTCGGTCAACGGTCCGTTGAGCTGTGCCGGCAACAGCCCGGCGCCGATCAACCTGAACATCGCCAACACGGTGCAGGGTCCGAAGTCGGGCCAGTGCGCGGGGCTGTGAACCCGGCTCCATCACGCACACTGACACACCGGTGAACCCGTGCCGGCGGGTCGGGGCCCACGCCCGGCCCGCCGGCACGACCGTACCCAGAGGCAGGAGATCGTCGTGTCCGAGCCAACCGTCCCGCCGTCCACCCGAAACCGCCCGGTCGACGCGCTGCGGACCGCCGGGCTGACCCTGCTGCTGGTCCTCGCCGTCGCCGGCTGCACGAGCGCCGACGACCGGGACAGGGCGACCGGCGCAGGCAGTACGGCGGTCGCGGTGACCGGCCCGCTGTGCGACGTGCTGCCCGCCGGCACCGATCCGGGCAACCCGGCCTCGCTGGTCGCCGAGCCGGTCGACGTGGCGCTGCAGTGGATCCCCGTGCTGACCACGTTCGAGTCCGCGCTGCGGGCCTCGGGCCTCGCTCCCGAACTGCGCGGCAAGACCGGCCTGACCATTCTCGCGCCGACCGACGACGCGTTCCTGGCCAAGTTCAACGAGGACACGCTCGACGCCCTGTTCATCGAACGCCAGGACGACCTGCGGGCGCTGCTGAAGGCCCACCTCGTCGACGGATCGCACTCGCTGTCCGACCTGCTCGACGCCGGTACGGTGACCACCCTGGACGGAGCGACGGTCGAGGTCACCGCGTCCGGGGCGATGGCCCGCGTGGCCGATCAGGCGGACACCCTGTGCACCGACTACCGGGCCGGCAACGCCCGGATCCACATCATCAACAAGGTGCTCGGCAAACTGCCCACGGACGCCGACGGCCGGGGACACCGGGGCTGACCAGCGGGAATCCTCGGCGCCGAGGGGTGTAGGCCGGCTCACCGTGGGTAGGGGGAGAGCATGAAAACCACCTGGAAGCCGCACGAGGAGCACGGCACCCTGTCGAGCAAGACGAAGCGGGAGCTGCCGGATTCGGTCTTCGCCTTTCCCGGCAAGCGCAAGGAGCCGCTAGTCGACGCCGGCCACGTACGCAACGCGGTGGCCCGGTTCGACCAGGTACAGGGCGTCACCGACGCCGAGCGGGAGCAGGCCTTCGCCAACATCCGTGCCGCCGCGAAGCACTACGGCGTCGACATGGCCGAAACCAACTGGCGCGAGCTCGGCAAGCTGCCGCACACCCCGAACCCGGCCCACAGCCGAGGCTGACCTCCCCGGACGCCGACCACCCGGCGCCGGTCCCCGCTCGACGGGCTTTCACGCCCGCCGAGCGGAGTCGACCGTGTCCGTCTCCGGTCTCAGACCACGACCGGCTCGCCGACGCCGCGCCGGGCGGCGTTGACGCGTACCTGACGTTCGGTCAGGGCGCCGAACAGCAGGCCGAGGGTGGCCCAGGTGACGAACTGGGTGCCGAGCGAGGCCAGCCGGAACTCCCACAGCACCAGGGCCGGGAAGCCGTCGGGCACCTCGCTGATCGACGGCAGCGCGAGCTGTACCACGGTGATGAACACCGCGTACGCGCCGACCGCCAGCAGGGTCGCGTTCCAGGCCCCGTACTGCGGGTGCAGCCAGCGGCCGAGGTGCAGGGCGAGCAGACCGGCGGCCACCGCGATCACGATCATCAGGAAGTACAGGCCGGTCCGTTGGCCGAGGGTGTCCGGGTTACCGGTGGCCGGCGGGTTGGCCGGGTACTTCAGGAACGGCACCAGCGCCACCGTGACGAAGCCGGCGAGGCCGACGAGTGCGGCGGTGGCACGCGGCGAGAACCGTCCGATCCGGCCGTACGCGACCGCGAAGGCGAGCGCGAACAGGCCGCCGAGCGCCACCCCGTACACCAGGGCGGCGGTGGCCAGGCCGATGGTGCTCTGCACGGTGCGGCTGACCAGCTCGGGTTCGGCCGCGTCGGTGTGTGCGGCATCGGCCGCACCGTGCGACGCGGCGTGGGCGGCGGCACCGGCGGCGGACTCGAAGTCGATGGCCTGCCCGACCGGTCCCTCACCGAACAGCGTGGCGAATAGGTACGCGGCGACACCGGCGGCAAGGCCCACCAGCATCCCGCGGATCAGTAGTGAACGAGCGGAGAGCATGGGGGTGTCCGGCCGGCTCAGTGGCAGGGGAAACCGAGCAGGTGCCGCCCGTCGTGGACGAACTCGTGCACCGTCTCGCCGGAGATCAGCGAGGTCACGCCCTGTTCGGCGCCGACGAAGTAGAGCAGCACGACCGCCAGCACCGCGCCGAAGATCGCCCAGGGCAGGATCTGGCGCAGCGGGATCGGTGCCGGCATCGGCACGGTCACGGCGGTCGGGGTCGGCAGTGCGGATACGTTTGCCATGGCAAACCTCCTCGGGATCACGCGTCCCATAGTGGTATCCGTGACGGTGGAGGGTCTGACTTCCGGACTGCCGCATGGCGGAGAACGGTTACAGTGGCGCGACCGTGCCGGGATCTCACCGGCTTCCTCCCACCTTCACGCTGTGGACCGGACGCTACGGGCGGCGACGCCGGGGTGTCAACCTGCACGGGCGTCGTGTGCTTCACGTCCGCCACCATCCGCGGCAAGGAGATCGACTCCGGCGATGACGACCCGACTGATCCTGCTCGCGCACGCACCGACGGCGGCGGTCCGTCGAGCCGCCTTCCCGGTCGACGAACCGCTGGACGCACACGGGCTGGCCGATGCCACGGCTGCCGCCGGCACACTGCCCCGAGCCGACCTCGTGCTCTGCGCCCCGGCCCGTCGCTGCGTCGAGACCGCCGTGGCGCTGGGTCTGGTCCCGACGGTCGACCAGGGGTTGCGTGACGGCGATCTGGGGCGCTGGGCCGGCAGCACGCTCGACCAGGTCGCGGCCGACGAGCCGGACGCGGTGACCGCCTGGCTGACCGACCCGGCTGCCGCGCCGCACGGCGGGGAGAGCCTCGACGACCTGCTCGCCCGCACCGGCGACTGGCTGCGTGACCTGGACGGCTCCACCCGTACGGTGGTCGCGGTCACCCACCCGATGGTGGTCCGCGCGCTGGTGGTCAACGCGATCGCGGCGACGCCCGCCTCGTTCTGGCGGATCGACATCGCCCCGCTGAGCCGGACCGTGTTGCGCGGCGGCGCGAACCGGTGGAGCCTGCGCGGCTCGTCCGAGCCGCTCACCGCGTCCCGCGACTGACCTCCGCCGCTACTCGGCGAGGGTGTCCAGGATCTGCTGGCCGTACTTCGCCAGCTTGTTCTCCCCGACGCCGCTGACCCGGCCGAGGTCGGCCAGAGTGGCCGGCACGTCGGTCGCGATCTGGCGCAGCGTCGCGTCGTGGAAGATGACGTACGCGGGCACGCCCTGCTCCTTGGCGGTCGCACCGCGCCAGGCCCGAAGCCGTTCGAACAGCGGGGCGGCGGTCGGTGACAGCTCGGCGGCCGGTGCGCCGGCACCGCGCGGCTTGGAACCGCGTGAGGCGGTCGCGGCCCGCTCCGGCTCGCGTCGCATCATCACCGTACGGCGACGGCCCAGCACCTCCGCGCTGGACTCGGTGAGCACCAGGGTGCCGTACTCGCCCTCGACCGCGAGCAGGCCCTGGGCGAGCAGGGCGCGGACCACCCCGCGCCATTCGGCCTCGCGCAGTTCGGCGCCGATGCCGAACACGGTCAGCGCGTCGTGGCCGTGCTGGGCGACCTTCTCCGTCTTGCGGCCGAGCAGGATGTCGATCGACTGGCCGGCACCGAACTTCTGGTTCCGCTCGCGGTGCAGCCGCAGCACGGTGGAGAGCAGCTTCTGGGCCGGGATGGTGGCGTCCCACGACTGCGGCGGGGTGAGGCAGGTGTCGCAGTTGCCGCACGGGTCGCTCTGCTGGCCGAAGTAGGCGAGGATCCGCACCCGCCGGCACTCCACCGTCTCGCAGAGGGCCAGCATGGCGTCGAGGTGTCCGGCGAGCATCCGGCGGTGCGCGGCGTCGCCCTCGGACCCGTCGATCATCTTGCGCTGCTGGACCACGTCCTGCAGCCCGTACGCGAGCCAGGCGGTCGAGGGCAGGCCGTCCCGCCCGGCCCGGCCGGTTTCCTGGTAGTAGCCCTCGACGGACTTGGGCAGGTCGAGGTGGGCGACGAAGCGTACGTCGGGCTTGTCGATGCCCATGCCGAACGCGATCGTGGCGACCATCACCAGGCCGTCCTCGCGCAGGAAGCGTTTCTGGTTGGCGGCTCGGGTCGAGGAGTCCAACCCGGCGTGGTACGGCAGCGCCGCGATCCCGTTGGCGACCAGGAACTCGGCGATCTTGTCCACCGACGCCCGGGAGAGGCAGTAGACGATGCCGGCGTCACCGGGGTGTTCGGTGCGCAGCAGGTCGAGCAGTTGCTTGCGCGGTTCCTGCTTGGCCACGATCCGGTACTGGATGTTCGGCCGGTCGAAGCTCGCCACGAAGTGCCGGGCGTTCTCCAGGTTCAGCCGGGTCGCGATCTCGGCGTGGGTGGCCGGGGTCGCGGTCGCGGTCAGCGCGATCCGGGGTACGGTCGGCCACCGCTCGTGCAGCATCGACAGCGCCAGGTAGTCGGGCCGGAAGTCGTGGCCCCACTGGGCGACGCAGTGCGCCTCGTCGATGGCGAACAGCGCGATCGTGCCCCGCTCCAGCAGCCCGACGGTCGCCCCGGAGCCGAGCGCCTCCGGGGCCAGGTAGAGCAGGTCCAACTCGTTGGCGAGGAAGGCCGCCTCCACCTGCCGCCGGGCGGCGTAATCCTGGGTGGAGTTGATGAACCCGGCTCGTACGCCGAGGTTGGTCAGGGCGTCGACCTGGTCCTGCATCAGCGCGATGAGCGGCGAGACGACCACCGCGACGCCCTCCCGGACCAGGGCCGGGATCTGGTAGCAGAGCGACTTGCCACCGCCCGTCGGCATCAGTACGAGCGCGTCGCCGCCGTCGACCACCTGGTCGATGATCTCCTGCTGGTTGCCCCGGAAGGCGTCGTAGCCGAAGACCCGCCGGAGCACCTGCAACGATTCGGTGGTCCGCACCTGCGTCGGGGAAGCCATCCGGGGAGTCTACGAGTCACCGCCGACAACGGCGGTGAGCAACCCCTGTTCGCTCACCACGGGTACGGAAAGCGTCTTGTATCCGACATTCTGGAACAGTACGGTCATCCGGTCGTCCTCGTAGCTCAGCACCATCCCCGGCCCCCACTCCGCGTGCTCCACCGTGCTGTGCACCGGGAACGGCCCGCTCGCCCCGTCGGCGGCGGTGCTGGTGCCGGCGTGGCAACTGTCGCAGTGGCCGCAGGTGGTCGTGAGCTGCTCACCGAAGTACGCCAGCAGCGCCTGGCTGCGGCAGCCGGTGGTTTCGGCGAACGCCCGCATCATGTCCGTACGGCTGTTCTGCACCGCCTGCTGCCGCTCCGCCTCGGCCACCGCCGCCCTGCCCGCCTCCGCGGGCTCCGGGGCGTACCGGGGGCTGCTGACCCGCTGACTGGTTCCCGTCGTACGGGCCGCGCCGACCCGTTCCAACAGGGCGAGGAGCTGGCCGAGCTTGCGCGCCCCCATCCCGGTCCGCTCCCGCAGCGCGGTCCGGGTGGCCGGCCCCTCGTGCAGGGCGGCGGCCAGTTCGGTCAGCTCGGCGGCGTCCGGGGTGCCGCCGGTGAAGAAGCGCTGCAAGCCGATGTCCTCGGCCCGCCACAGCAGCAGCGCATGGGCGGGCGCCCCGTCCCGTCCGGCCCGGCCGATCTCCTGCAGGTAGCTGTCCGGCGAGTCGGGCAGGGCCACGTGTGCCACCCAGCGGATGTTGGGCTTGTCGATGCCCATCCCGAACGCCGACGTCGCCACCATGATCGGCACCTGGTCGGCGAGGAACCGCTCGTGCAACTCCGTGCGGGCGCCGGCCGGCATCCCGCCGTGGTAGAACTCGGCCGCGTGACCGGCGTCGGTCAGCCGGGTCGCCAACTCCTCGGCGGCGCGTCGGGTCGGCACGTAGACGATGCCGGGCCACTGACCACCGTCGAGCAGGCCGAGCAGCCGCCGCCACCGGTAGTCCTCGGTGGGGCAGTGCGCCACCTCCAGGAAGAGGTTGGCCCGATCCAGCCCGGCGACCACCGTACGCGGATCGACCAGCCCGAGCCGGGCGACGATGTCCTCCCGTACGGGCGGTGACGCGGTGGCGGTCAACGCGACCACCGGGGGCCGGCCCAGTCCCCGGATCAGGTGACCGAGCGCCAGGTAGTCGGGGCGGAAGTCGTTTCCCCAGGCCGAGATGCAATGCGCCTCGTCCACCGCGACCAGGGCGGGGCGCAGCGCGCGTACCTTGGCCAGCACGTCCGGGTTGCTGAGCTGCTCGGGGGTGATGAACAGGAACCTCGCCCGGCCGTCCTCGATCTCGTGCAGTGCCTCGGCCTGCTGGTTGGGTGTCTCGGCCGAGCTGACCCGCACCGCGCGCAGCCGGGGGTTGTCCCGCTCGTTCAGGTTGCGAATCTGGTCCTGTTGCAGGGCGAGCAGCGGTGAGATCACCACCGTCGGCCCGGGCAGCAGCGCCGCCGGCACCTGGTAGATCGCCGACTTTCCGGCTCCGGTGGAGAGTACGACGAGCGCGTCACGTCCTTTCATCACCGCCCGCATCGCGGCGAGTTGGCCGGGGCGCAGCGAGCGCCAGCCGAAATGGTGCCGCGCGGCGCGGCGCAGGCGGGTCGAGTGCAGTGGCAGCTTCATCGGCGCCGGAGGTACCCAGGCGCGCCGAACGTGAAACGGAGACCGGTTCGGGGTACCGGGCCCCGACGGCCGGGCGGGGCATCCCGCCCGGCCGTCGGTCAGCACCGACCGTGCCGGTTGTCGAGCGGACGACTCACCGTCCCGTTACGCGGACAGGTCGCTTTCCGTCACCCGAACGGTCGTGGCCCTGTTACGCGAACGGGTCGTCGTCGGCCGCGCAGACGACGCCGGGTGCCGGCAGCGCGCCGGTGAACAGGTACTCCCGCTTCACCCGCTCGCCGCAGGTGCTGGGCACGAACATCCCGGTGTGCCCCGCACCCTCGATGGTGAACAGATGACCCCGGGCCAGCTCCGCGGTGGCGTCCCGCGCGCCGTGCCACGGAGTCGACGGGTCGTACCGGTTGTTGACCACCAGGATCGGCGCGGCCGTCCACCGGTTCCACGGACCCAGGTGCCGGTCGGTGTTGCGGGCCGGCCACTTGGCACACGGCATGTAGTCGAAGACCCCGATCGGACCGAAGTACGGCACCCGCCGTTCCTCGCTCGCGCCGAGCCGGCTGTAGATCGCGGTGTTGCCGGGCACGATGCTGTCCGCGCAGTTGGTGGCGTAGAACGCCTCGGTGTTGTTGGCCAGGTACTCCTCACCCGGTTTCGGCCGGGCGGCGCGGGTGCCCAGCGTGGCGGTCCGCGGTGCGTCGTAGAGCCGTTCGAGTTGCACGGCGAGGTCCGCCCACCACAACGGACGCGGGAGGTTGTCGTTGACGGTGCTGATGATGCTGGTGTAGGACCAGCTCTCGCCGTCGACCACCACCGGCCGCTGGCGGGCCCGCGCGGTCAGCTCGGCGAACTTCGCCCGAGGGTCACCGCCGGCCGCGAACGCACACTTCGCCGCCCCCGCGGCGGCGCAGCGGCGCAGGAACTGGTCGAACGTGTCCGCGATGCCCCGGGGTACGTCCTGGCGGGTGTCGATCGGTTTGGTCAGCCCGTCGATACCGTGCCCGGTGGCGTTGCCGACGAAGTCCAGCGCCCCGTCGAGGACGAGCGCCCGTACCCGGTCGGGGAACAGGTTGGCGTAGGTCGCCCCGACGTAGGTGCCGTACGACAGCCCGAAGAAGTTCAGGTGGCTGTCGCCGACCGCCCGGCGGAGCAGGTCGAGATCCCGCGCCGTGTCCGCACTGGACAGATGGTCGAGCAGGTCGCCGTTGCGGTCGCGGCAGCGGCGGCCGAGATCCTCGGCGGCGGCGTAGAAGGCCTTCTCCTCGTCGGCCCCGACCGGGAAGGCCGGGATGGTGGAGAAGAACTCCTGCTGTTCGGCCTCGGTGCCGAAACACCGTACGGCGGTGCTGCGGCCCACCCCGCGGGTGTCCCACGACACCAGGTCGAACCGGGCCCGCAACTCGGGCGAGAACAGCCATTCCCAACGGCCCCGCGCCCGCAGCCGCTCCACCCCGGAGGCACCGGGGCCACCGAAGTTGACGAACAGCGTGCCGATCCGGTTCGCGGGATCCGTCGCCGGATCCTTGATCAGGGAGAGGTCGATCTGCCGCCCGCGCGGCTGGTCGTAGTCCAGCGGCGCGGCCACGGTCGCGCACTGGTAACCGTCGTCGCAGTCCGACCAGGTGATCGGTGGTGTCGTCGCCGTATTCGGCCGTTGCGCGGCTGCCGGTGCGGCCCCGACCAGCGCCGGTGCGACCGCGATCAGCACCGTGGCGACCAGCAGCCGCGATCTTCTTCTTCTCATCCGCAACCATCCTCGACAGCGGGGGTCGATCTTCTGACACGGGTCACACGCGCGACCGAGGGTGAAGGTTGCGCGGCGTCGACCGACACATGCACATTCGGGTGCCCCGGCGGCGTGGCGCGAGCCGCTTGCGGCCGTACCGATCATGGTGGATGAGGCTGCCGGTCGGCCGCCGATCGTCAGACGTCTCGAAGAGGTGGGTTCGAGTGGATACGGGCGTGGTGCTGGTGGTGGTGACAGCGGCCGTGGTGCTGCTGGCAGTGGTGCTGGTGGTCAACGCGGTCTCCGCCTACAACCGGCTCGTCCGGTTGCAGGCCCAGGTACGGGCCTCGTGGGCCCAGGTGGACGTGGTACTCAAGCGTCGGCACTCGTTGATCCCGAACCTGGTGGAGACGGTTCGGGGCTACGCCGGCCACGAGTGGACGACCCTGGACGCGCTGACCGCCGCGCGTACCGCCGCGGTCGGGGCAGCCGGCGGCGCGGACTCCAGGGCGGGCGCGGAGGAGGCGCTGACCTCGGCACTGGGCCGGGTGTACGCGGTCGCGGAGGCGTATCCGCAGTTGCGGGCGAGCGCCAACTTCGTCGAGTTGCAACGTGAACTCGCCGCCACCGAAGACAAGATCGCGTACGCGCGGCAGTTCTACAACACCGCCGTACAGGCGCTGAACACCGCCGTCGAGTCGCTGCCGACCAGCATCGTCGCCGGGCTCGCCGGGTTCCGCGCACAGCCGTACCTCGAAGCCGGCGGCGACGAGCGCGCCGACGTCCCCGTCCGGTTCTGAGTCCCGGCCACCGAGCAACCGATGAACCTCTCGACCCTGGCGGTCGAGGCCGGCCTGCCCACGGCCTGCGTCGCCCTCTTCGTCGCCGGACGGGCCGTGATCCGGCTGCGCACCCGTCCCGCCCCGGTCACCGCGGGCGCGGCCACCATGAACCTGCCCGGCCCGGAGTCACCGGCGGTGGTCAGCCTGCTGGTGAACCGGTGGCGGAGCACCGTCGACGCCGCCGAGTCCAGCCTGCTCGACCTCGCCGCCCGAGGTCACGTCGAACTACGCCAGACCGGCCCCGACCCGCGCCACGCCACCGTCCACCCGACCGGGCGCGACCCGGCCGAACTCGACGCGTACGAGCGGCAGGTCCTCGACCGGGTCGTCGAACGCGCTGTCGACGGTGTGGTCCCACTGACCGCGCTCGGTTTCGCCGACGCCGACCGCTCCGCCGACTGGACCGCACGACTGGGCCAGGCAGTGATCGCCGCCGCCCGCCGCCTCGGCCTGTCCCGCCCCCGGTTCTCACCCGCCGCGATCAACGGGCTCCGGGTGCTGGGGCTGTTCGCCTCGGTGGGGATCACCCTCGGCGCGGCGCACTACATGGTCCGCAGCATGGACGGCTACCACCTGGCGTTCGGAGTGCTCCTGATCAGCGCCCTGCTCCTCTGGAACATCGCCAGCGGCCAACGTGGCGAACGGCACACCTCCGCCGGCCGGGAGGCGGCCGCCCGCTGGCTCGGCGTACGGGACTGGATCGCCGGACACGGCGGCGGCACCAACGCGGTCCGGGCGGTCGACTTCTACCTCGTACTCGACGACGGTCGGGCCGCCCGTACCCGGGCCTGGATCCTGCCGGCCGAGATCGGTGACCGTTGCCGGCTCGGTGACGTGGTCTCGGTCCGGGTCCGGCCGTGGACCTGCCGGGTGGTGAAGGTGACCGTGCACCGCGGCGCCACCGACCCCGACGGCCGGACCGACGCACGCACCGCCGCCCGCTGACCCGGACTTTTGTGCGGAAGGGACACCGCCCGGACCGGCGTACGTGACCGATCCGGGACGGTGTCCCGCGCCTGGTCCTACCAGTTCGAGTTCGTCACGCCGGTGCCCAGCAGGACCTGGTCGAACTGGTTGCCGTCGTTGTCGTCGGTGTAGCAGACCGCCACCTCACCCCAGGCCGAGCTGGCCAGCGCCAGCTGCTCCTGACGGCCGACGGTGGACTGGCTGAGCACCTGCGCGGCGAGCCGGCCGGTGTCCGTACCGTCCGGGTTGAGGCCGCGGACCCGGACGTCGGTGTCGGTTGCCTGCACCGTCCACCCGACCACCACGTTGGCCTGGTCGTCGATGCCCACGGTCGGTGCGGCGGCGCCCGCACCGGCGGAGGTCTCGACCTCGCTGTGCCGGGCCGCACCGGTCGCGGTGAACGAACGGGTCCACACCCCACGGGTGCCGGTGTGGTCGGACTCCCAGGCGACGGTGAAGTCACCGTTGAAGTTCGCCGCCACGGCCGGGCGCACCTGCTGACCGCCGCTGTTCGCGTTCGCGGTCCGGCGGGACAGCGTCACCGCCCCGTTCGCCCTGGCCAGGCGGGTGAGGCCGACGTTGTAGGAGCCGTTGGCGTCGCCGTCCTCGTCCCACACCACGGTCGCCTCGCCGGACGCCGACACCGCCACGTCCGGCCGGTGGTGCTGGCCGGTGGTCTGGCTCGCCGTCACCTCGTACGCCTTGGTGGTGATGTTGGTGTAGCCGGCGGCCTTGACCGTCGCCGGGCTGGTGCCCTGGACGTCCTCCCAGACCACGGTGAACGCCACCGCGGCGTTGTTGTTGGCCACCCCGTCCGGGTCGACCGCGACCCTCGGCCAGGTCTGCTGCCCGGCGGTGCTGGCGTTGGCCCGGCCGGAGGCGAGCACCGTCCCGGTCGGGGACACCACCCGGTACGGCACGTTGTAGACCCCGTTGCCGTCCGGGTCGTCGGACCACACCACGACCGCGTTGCCCTTGTCGTCCAGGCCCACGTCGGGGTTGACATGCCGCCACGCGGCACCACTGGTGCCGGCGGCGGAAAGCTTGAGCTCGTACACGGCGGCGCCGTTGTTGAACACCCGTAGGTAGATCTCCGAGTGCAGGTTGTCACCCGGATTGGTGTCGTCCCGGTCGTCCTCCCAGACGACCGCGACCCGCCCGTTGCGGTTGGCCGCGATGGCCGGGGTGTCCTGGTCACCGGTGGCGACGCTGTTGGCGGTGGACCAGGTGGCCGCAGCCGCGGCGACGTCCGACGGGATCGGTGCCGCGAGGAGTGACGCGACGAGCAGTGAGGTGATGGCTGACATCGGGTGGCTTTCTCCTCTTACGCGGGACGCAGGCCGGGCTGGCCGTCGACGATGACGAACGAACCGACGGTGGAGACCGGGGCACCGTGCTCGGTGACCGTGGCCACCGCACGGAAGTCGGCCCGGACCTGGGTGGGACTGATGGTCGTACGGACGTAGCCGCGCCGGTCGGAGGAGAACTTCAGGTGCGGGTTGTTCGACACGTTCGGGATGGTCGTGCTCGCGCTGCCGTTGCCACCGGAGGTGATCGAGGTGCAGACCAGTTCGGTGCCGATGGTGGCCGACGAAGAGCTGGCGTAGTCCGCCTTGAGATCGTTTGCCCAGGCCCGGTGCACGTCACCGGTGAGCACCAGCGGGTTGCGTACGCCCCGCTGCAACCAGCCCTGCTGGATCCGGGAGCGGGACGCGCGGTAGCCGTCCCAGGCGTCCATGTTGGCCGCCCCGGCGGCATCGAGCTGGCGGGCGAAGAAGACCTGCTGGCCCAGGATGTCCCAGGTGCCGTAGTGCTGGGCCAGGCCGTCGAGCAGCCACGTCTCCTGGGCGGCGCCGGTCAGGCTGCGGGAGGCCAGGTCGGCGTCGGTGGAGACCTTCCACCCGTCACCGCTGGCCTGGTCGTCGCGGAACTGGCGGGTGTCGAGCATGTGGAAGGTGGCCAACTGCCCCCACCGGACCCGGCGGAACAGCGAGATGGCGTTGCCGCTCGGCGCCGAACTCGGTCGCAGCGGCATGTTCTCGTAGTACGCGCGGTACGCGGCCGTACGCCGGGCGGTCCACTGGGCGGTGGTCAGCGCCGGGCTGTTGTTGGCGCGGACCATGTTGGCGTAGTTGTTCTCCACCTCGTGGTCGTCCGGCACCACCAGCCACGGCGCGGCGGCGTGCGCCGCCTGCAGGTCCGGGTCGGACTTGTACTGGGCGTACCGGCGGCGGTAGTCGGCGAGGGTGACGATCTCGCTGCCGAGGTGTTCGCGTACGGCTCCGGCGGTCGCCCCGCCCTCGTAGATGTAGTCGCCCAGGTGCAGTACCAGTCCGGGATTGTCCTCGGCGATCCGCCGGTACGCCGTGTAGTAGCCCGACTCGTAGTGCGCGCAGGACGCGAAGGCCATCACCAGGTCGCGGCCGAACGTGCCGACCGCCGGTGCGGTACGGGTCCGCCCCACCGGCGAGATGTGCCCCTGTGCTCGGAACCGGTAGTAGTAGTCGGCGTCGGGGGCGAGGCCACCGGCCACCACGTGCACCGAGTGCGCGTCGGCGTAACGGGCGGTGACCGTGCCGGACGCGACCAGCGAGGTGAACCGCTCGTTGGCCGACACCTGCCACTCGACGGTCACGTCGGCGTTGGCCATGCCGCCCTGCCCGTCGGCGTTGAGCGGCGACGGGGCCAGGCGGGTCCAGAGCACGACGCTGTCGGGCGCCGGTTCGCCGGAGGCGACCCCCAGCTTGAACGGAAACGGAACGGCGGCCTGGGCGATGCGCCAGGGGGCGACCACCGTTCCCGCGGTGGCCAGTCCACCCAGGACGATGATGCGACGGCTGAGCCTCTTCATGGTCGATAACCCTGGAGGCCGTCCGTGAACGCCACGAGCCTCAGCGGAGAAACCCACATGACGCCGAGGTGGTCGCATCGAGGCTAACGGATGTACGGGTCACCCGGTGGTGACCGCCGGTTGCCCGGTCACCCGCGTCCCCGCGGGGGGCGGTCCGGTCGGTCGCAGGATGGCCGAAGGCGAACCTACGTCACCTGATGTCCAGCCCCCGGTATAGCTTCCGGCCAGGCAGCGCGAGTAGGTTCAGCGCGTCTGTGCAGGTGAACCTGGGAGAGAACATGACTGAATCCGTACACCCGCTACCGGTCGGCACCGAACAGCAGATCGCGGCGGCCAACGCGAGCGGCCGTACGCCGGTGGTGTTCATCCACGGCCTCTGGCTGCTCCCCAGCAGTTGGGACCGGTGGGCGGAGGTGTTCGAGGCCGCCGGCTACGCGCCGCTGACCCCGGGCTGGCCGGACGACCCGGAGACGGTCGAGGAGGCCAACGCGCACCCGGAGGTCTTCGCCGACAAGACCATCACCCAGGTCGCCGACCACTACGCCGACGTGATCGGCAAGCTGGAGCGTAAGCCCGCGGTGATCGGGCACTCGTTCGGCGGCCTGCTCACCCAGATCCTCGCCGGGCGGGGCCTGTCGGCCGCGTCGGTGGCGATCGACGCCGCGCCGTTCCGGGGTGTGCTGCCGCTGCCGATCTCGGCGCTGCGGTCGGCGGCACCGGTGCTCGGCAACCCGGCGAACCGGCACCGCGCCGTGCCGCTCACGTACGACCAGTTCCGGTTCGCGTTCGCCAACGCGGTGACCGAGGACGAGGCACGGCAGCTCTACGACACGTACGCCGTGCCGGCGCCGGGGGCACCGCTGTTCCAGGCCGCGGCGGCGAACCTGAACCCGTGGACCGAGGCGAAGGTGGACAGCACGAACCCGGAGCGCGGACCGATGCTGATCGTCTCCGGTGAGCGGGACCACACGGTGCCGCGGGCGATCTCCGAGGCGACGTTTGACAAGCAGAAGCGCAACGAGGGCGTGACCGAGTTCGTGGAGATCCCCAATCGCGGACACGCGCTCACCATCGACAGCGGTTGGCGCGAGGTCGCCGACACCGCTCTCACCTTCGTCAAGCGGTTCGTCTAGCGGTGACACCGGTGCGGCCTGCCGACGCCTGCGGGCAGCGGTCGGCCGCACCGCCGCGAACGGATCGCCACGGTCCTGGAATCCGGCCCACGCCGACCACGAATCCGGCCCACGCCGACCACGCCTGAGCGGTCCGGTTCCCAGCGGCCCGGCGCGACCTTCGATACGCTCCGCCGGAGCCGCGTCGAAGGGATGTCCGATGAGCGGACGGGCAGGTGTACCGCGACTGGAATGGCCGCAGGTGTGTGCCCGGCGCCTGGAACGACACGCACTCGCTTCCGGGTCGCCGGACGCGAACCCGGCCGGCGTCGCCGGTGCGATCTGCGGCGCACACGCCCAGGTGCTCTCCGCGGCCGAACTCTCCCTCGGCCTGCGGCTGCAAGGGGCAACCCGAACCGACGTACGCGACGCGCTCTGGACCGAACGCAGCCTGGTCAAGACGTACGGACCGCGGGGGACGGTGCACCTGTTGCCGACCCGGGACCTGCCCACGTGGACCGGCGCGCTGTCGGCGATCCCGTCGACGAACCAGTTCCCGGACGAGGTGCGGCTGACCGCCGGGCAGACCGAGGAGGTCGTCGGGGCGATCGGGCAGGCGCTGGAGGACGCCGAGCTGACCGTCGAGGAACTGGGCGAGGCGGTGCTGGCGGCCACCGGGCCGTGGGCGGGTGACCTCGTCGTACCGGCGTTCCAGGAGAAGTGGCCGCGCTGGCGGCAGGCGATCACGGTCGCGGCTCACCGGGGCGCGCTCTGCTTCGGGCCCAACCGGGGCCGGCGGGTCACGTACACCAACCCGCACCGCTGGTTGCCCGACTTCCGGCCCAGCCGGGGCAGGGCCGCCCTCACCAGGGTCGTCCGGCACTACCTGCGGGCGTACGGGCCGGCAACATCGAAGCAGTTCGCGCAGTGGATCGGGGGACCGCCCGGCTGGGCGGCGGAACTGTTCGACTCCCTCGCCGGTGAGTTGCGCGAGGTCGAGTTCGACGGCTCCCCGGCCTGGTTGGCCGCCGACGACACGCCGCTGCCGGAGACCGAGCCCGAGGGTGTACGGCTGCTGCCGTACTTCGACGCATACACGGTCGGCAGCCATCCCCGCAAGCGGATCTTCCAGGGGCGGGCGGCGGAGCGGGCGCTGAGCCGTACCGGTCAGGCCGGGACCTTCCCGGTGCTGCTCGTCGACGGCACGGTGGCCGGGGTCTGGCACCTGCGCCGCTCCGGACGCAAGCTCGACGTCACGGTGGAGTCACTGCGCCGCCTCGGCAAGGGCAGACAGGCAGAGCTCGACGACGAGGTGGAGCGGATCGGCCGGATCCTCGAGGGCACACCCCGGTTGACGATGGGCACCGTGACCGTGGGCGGTCACGCGTAGGCATCACGCGTGCCTGGTGGCGCGCGGCGGGATCCGGTCACCGATCGGTCAGCCCGGCGAGCCGCCCGACCACCCGGCCCCGGGCGGCCGGGCGGCTGGACAGCAGCCGGAGCGCCGCGTTGCGCAGCGGGCGCAGCGCGGGCGGAGTGGTGCCTATCCGGGTGAGCCGCTCGGCGAAGCCGACCACCTCCCGCGCGACCGAACGGCGGTTGGTCGCGTACCCGTCGAGCACGGTTTCGGGGGCGCCGGAGAGCACGTCGGCCAGGGCGTCGGCGAGCGCCACGCCGTCGCGCAGGCCGAGGTTCATGCCCTGCCCACCGGCGGGACTGTGCACGTGCCCGGCGTCCCCGGCGAGCAGCACCGGCCCGGCCCGGAACGACTCCGCCACCCGGTGGTGCACCCGGAAACGCGAACCCCAGAGCAGTTCGGTGACCGTGCTGCGTCGTGCGGTCGGGCCGCGTGCGTCGAGCAGTGACTGCGCGTACGCCACGTCGGGGTGTTCTGGCGGGTCGTCGACCTCGGCCACGATCCGGATGCTGCCGTTCGGCAGCGGCGCCCAGACCAGCAGTCCGGTGCGGGAGAGGAAGAGCACCAGTTCGTCGCGGGGGAGTGCGGTGTCGACCCGGATGTCGGCGAGGACGAATGACTGCGCGCTGTCCGTACCGGGGAAGTCGATGCCGGCGAGTCGCCGGACGGTGCTGTGCACGCCGTCCGCGCCGACCACGTAGCGGGCGCGGACGGTCTCCCCACCGGCGAAGCTGACCCGGGCGCCGGTCCCGTCGGCCACCAGGCCGACCACGGGGTACGGCCGCAGCACCCGACCGCCGAGCGCGGTGAGCCGGTCGAGGAGCACCTTTTCGGTCACCGACTGCGGCACCAGCAGCACGTACGGGAACGGGGTCGGCAGGTCGTCGAAACGCATGGTCAGCAGGGTCCGGTCGTGGTCGCGGAGGGTGACCCGGGTGGCCGGGACGCCCTGCTCGACCAGGGGTCGGGCGGCACCGAGGGTGGCCAGTACCTCCAGCGTCCGGGCGTGTACGCCGTTGGCGCGGGAGGTGTTGTGGCCCTTGGCCACCCGGTCGACCACGGTGACGTCGACGCCGCGCCGGGCGAGCGCCACGGCGGTGACCAACCCGGTCGGACCAGCACCGACAACGAGTACGTCGCAGTTGCTGGGCAGCATCGTTACCTCCGGAAAAGTCAATGCCAACGCTTGTTTGCCAACGTCTGTTGACAACGGTAGGTGGGTATCGACGTCGATGTCAACGGGTGTTGGCCTACACTCGTTGACATGTCCCCGCGTGATCAAGGTGCGGTCGCGGCCCCGGGCGTCGGGTCCGATCCGGTGGCGGCCGACCCGGCCGTACCGCCGCGCCGGTCCGACGCCACTCGTGCGGCGATACTGCGGGCGGCCCGCGAGCGGTTCGCCGCCGACGGGTACGACCGGGCCACCATCCGGGCGATCGCCACGGACGCGGCCATCGACCCGTCGATGGTGATGCGTTACTACGGCAGCAAGGAACGGCTCTTCGCCGCAGCCGCCGAGTTCGACCTGCGGCTGCCGGACTTCGGCGACCTACCGGCCGAAGGGCTCGGGGCCGCGCTCGTCGGGCACTTCCTCGACCGGTGGGAGGAGGACGAGACGATGATCGCCCTGCTGCGCGCGGGGGCGACCAACCCGGCGGCGGCACAGCGGATGCGGCAGATCTTCGCCGACCAGGTGGGTCCGGCGATCCGTGCCCTTGCCGTACGCGCCGGGGTTTCCTCGCCCGGTGGGGAGCCGGCGCTGCCCGTCGAGCAGCGCGCCGGCCTGATCACCAGTCAGTTGCTCGGTCTGGCCCTGACCCGCTACGTCTTGCTGCTGCCGCCGGTGGTCGGGATGGACCGTGCGGAACTGGTCGACTGGCTCGGCCCCACCATCCAGCGCTACCTGCTCGGGCGCCCGTAGCCCGCTGGTCGGAACTTCGCCACGACGTCACGACGTCGGAGGCAGGGCGGCTACCGGCCGGGAACTGTCCCACCTGCGTGCGATGCTGGCCCCGCCCCTGCACGGGGCACTTCCATCGCACCAGCACGAGGACACACATGCCCACCGCCGACGAACTCATCAGCACGACGACGGTGACCCATCTCGTACGCGTACTCACGGCCGTGGCGCCACGACGCGGTTGGGACGGTGTCGCCGCAAGTGGCACGGCGCTGGTCGGATTGACCCTCAGTGAGCGGGCGCTGGCGATCCGCGATGCTCTGCTGTCCGACCTGCCCGACTCCTACCGGTCCTCGGCGGCGATCCTGCGGGACGCCCTGGCCGATCCGTCCTTCACCGGCTGGATGATCTGGCCGGTCACCGAAGCCGTCGCGGTACGGGCGCTGGCCTCACCCGAGGCCGGTGACTTCGAGTCCGGGCTCGGCCTGCTCGTCGAGCTGACCGGCCGGCTCACCGGCGAGTTCGCGCTGCGCACGTTCCTCAACGCCGACCTCGACCGCACCCTGGCCACCGTGACCGGCTGGACCACCCACCCGGACGAGCACGTACGCCGGCTGGCCAGCGAGGGCACCCGGCCCCGGCTGCCCTGGGCCAAGCGGGTTCCGGAGCTGACCCGGCGCCCCGACGCCACCATCGCCATCCTCGACGGGCTCTACCGGGACGAGGTCGAATACGTGCGGCGCTCGGTCGCGAACCACCTCAACGACCTCAGCCGACTCGACCCGGACCTGGCCGTCGCCACCGCGAAGCGCTGGTTGCAGCGCCCGGAACCGTCCACCCCGCGCCTGGTCCGGCACGCGATGCGTACGCTCGTCAAGGCCGCCGACCCCGGTGCCATGGCGTTGCTCGGCTTCCCGCCCCCGGTCGACGTCTCGGTCAGCGGCCCGCACCTGACCCGGACCGCCGTACGCCTCGGTGGTGAACTGGGTTTCGAGATCGTGGTGGCCAACAACAGCGACCGGGACGCGAACCTCGTCATCGACTACGTCGTGCATTTCCGCAAGGCGAACGGCAGCCTCGCGCCCAAGGTCTTCAAGTTGACCAACCGGGTCCTCGCGCCCGGACAGCAGATCACGCTCAGCCGGCGGCACTCCTTCAAACCGATCACCACCCGCCGGTACCACCCGGGCCAACACGGGATCGAGGTCCAGGTCAACGGCGTACGGTCCGGGATGGTCGACTTCGACCTCGGCTGAGCCGGCGACCGCCCGGGCTGCCGACCGCTGTCGTCCGGCTGCTACCGCTTGCTGGGGACCTGGCCCGACGCCTGCCGGACCTCGTCGTCGCCGCCGGGCGAGTCACCCGAGCGGGGACGCAGCCGGACCTTCGTGATCGCGTGGCCGGTCACCTCCACCACCGCTGCCGTGAACGCGGGCACCTCGATCGTCTCGCCGGGCGCGGTCGGGATGTGACCGAGGCGGGCCAGCACCAACCCGGCGATGGTGGTGTAGTCGCCGTCGTCGGCCTCGTCCAGGTCGAGTCCGAGGTCGGGCAGGTCGTGGATGGGGAAGGTGCCGGAGAGCAGCAGGGTGCCGCCCGGCTCGCGGACCACGGCCTGCACGTCGCGGTCGGTCTCGTCGTAGATCTCCCCGACGATCTCCTCGATCAGGTCCTCCATCGTCACGATGCCGTCGATCGAGCCGCGCTCGTCCACCACCAGGGCGAACTGCTGGCGTTGCTGGCGCATCTGCCGGATCGCGTCGGTCACGCCCAGGGTCTCCGGCATGAACAGCGCCTCGGACGCATGGTCCGCCACCACGCCGGTGCCGTCGAGCAGGTCCCGCAGGTGCACCACGCCGACGACGTTGTCCAGACCCGCGCGGGTGACCACCGGCGCCCTGGACTGTCCGGACTTGGCGAGCACACGCAGCCCCTCGGCGGTCGGCATGTCCGCCGGCAGGGTGGTGACCTCGCCCCGGGGCACCAGGATCTCCCGCAGGATCCGGTCGGCCACCTCGAAGGCGCCACTGATGATCGTGCGGTGTTCGGCGGTCAGGCTCGGCTGTGCGGCGACCATGTCCCGCAGTTCCTCGGCGGTGACCTCCTCCCGGCCGCCGTCGGGGTCGGCGCCGGTCAGCCGTACGACCGTGTTCGTCGCCCGGCTGAGCAGCCACACCGCCGGGCGGGAGAACGTGGAGAGCATGTCCAGCGGGCGGGCCACGAGCAGTGCCCAACCCTCGGTACGTTGCATCGCGATGCGTTTCGGGGCCAGCTCGCCGAAGACCAGGGTGAGGAAGGTCAGCACGATGGTCACCAGCACGATCGAAACCGGCTCGGCGGCCGACCCGAGGAAGCCCAGCGGCTCGACCAGCGGTGCCGAGAGCGACACCGCGGCGGCGGCCGAGGCGAGGAAACCGGCCAGGGTGATGCCGATCTGGATGGTGGCCAGGAACCGGTTCGGATCCCGGGCCAACCGGGCCAGCACCCGTCCCGTACGCGACCCGCGCTCCAGCCGTTGCAGCTGACTCTCCCGCAACGACACCAGGGCCATCTCGCTACCCGAGAAGACCGCGTTGACCAGCACCAATACTGCTACCAGCGCCACCTGAAACCCGTAGCCACCCACGCCGCGACGCCTTCCTCACCTGACTGGTCGAGTCACAAAACTAACCGGCCCCGCCGTGATGCCCAATCCAGCCGTGGGCCACGCCCATCGTACGCATCGACAGACCTCTACTCCGCGCTCGACAGCCCGTTCACACTGGGATTGAGCTGGCCCGCCGCGTGGGTAGACGAGCGCGGCAGACATCGAAGGGAAGGAACCGACATGGAGATCAGTGGCATCTTCACCGCCCTCGTCATCGGCCTCGTCATCGGCGCCCTCGGGCGCCTCGTCGTACCCGGCAAGCAGAGCATCCCGATCTGGCTCACCCTGGTCATCGGCATCCTCGCCGCCCTGCTCGGCACGATCATCGCCGGTGCGATCGACGTCGCCGACACCGATGGCCCCGACTGGATCGAACTCGCCCTACAGGTCGGTCTCGCCGCCGTCGGCGTCGCCATCGCCGCGGGTGCGTACGGTCGCCGTACGCCGTGATCGGTAGCGGCGGACGGCACGCTCCCGGAATCCTCCGGCACCGCTTCCGGGAGCGTCACCGCCGCTGACCGGCCGGCGCTCCCGACCTTCCGCTCCGCCGCTCCTACCAGGCGCTCGTCCAGGGGAGGAAACGGAGCCTGACCGCGCGCCACAGCGTGCTCGGGCGGGCCAGCGCCGTCGGGTGATCGAGCATGGTGGTGACCCGCGCCAACCGGTCGTTGACCACCCCGTCGGTCATCGACGCGCGGAACAGCAGGTTGCCGAACCACCTGATCAGCCGATACCCGCGCGGATACGGCCCGTCGACGTGTGGGAGGTCGAGGTCGGCGAAGGTGGAGACCTGCCAGGCGGCGTCGACGACCACCCGTACCTGCTCGAAGTAGGCCCGTGCTGGCTCGTCGCGCAGCGCCGGGTCCGAGCGCAGGTACGCCGACAGGCAGGAGGCGTGCAGTGCCGCCGAGGTCATGCCCTGGCCGTAGATCGGATTGAACGAGGCGACCGCGTCCCCGGCGGCGACCAGGCCGGCCGGGAGCCGGTCCAACTCGTGGAAGTCCCGGCGGCGGCTGTCGGCCTGGTGGTACGTCACCACGTCGCCGATCCGCTGGGCGTGCTCGGCGATGTCCCGGAATTCCTGGGGGAAGTGCTCGCGGCAGCGGTTGGTGAAATCGTCGGCGTCGCGGCTGGGCCGGTCGTTGTCGTAGCCGGCGACCAGCATGATCCACTGGTCGTTCTCGACCGAGTTGATGCCACCGATGCGGGCGACCCGGCCGTTGCCCGGAGTCGTCTGGGCGACCGCCACCCAGGCGTCGCTCACCTGCTCGTCACGCTTGTAGAGCGCCGTGGCGTAGTTCAGTTTGATCGGCATCCGGCGCATCGGAGGACGCGGCCATCCGGAGCTGTCGAGCCAGTCGCCGAGCCGGCTGGAGCGCCCCATCGCGTCCACCACCAGGTCCGTGGTCACGGTCACCGGCTCGGTCCCGCCGTCCGGTACGTACCGGACGGCGGCGACCCGGTTGTCGTCGAGGACCAGCCCTTCGGCCCGGCCGGGCACCAGGGTGACGTTGTCGATGGCGAGGGTCCGTTTCCGTACCAGTGCCTCGAGGAACGGCCTCGTGGTGATCAGCCCCGGCACCTGCGGCCGGGACATCGGCGCCGTACGCAGCACCCCGTTGAGGAAGACCTTGCCCGTACCGCCGGTCGGCAGCGGTGCACCCGCGGCGAACGCCTGTTTCGCGAAGCCCGGAAACCAGCGCTCCAGCTGCGCCTGTCCCGCCGGCAGCAGCGCGTGCACCTGACTGCCCTGCGGTACGCCTGGGCGCGGCCCGACGTCCACCTCGGACGGATCCCGCTCGATGATCAAAACTTCCTCGGCGTGGTCGCTGAGCACCCGCGCGGCCATCAACCCGGCGATGCTCCCACCCAGCACCACCGCCCGCCGCATGATCACTCTTGTGTCGGTGGGACGTTGCGACGTGGTTATCTGGGCGAAAAGCGTTGACGCTGAGGGCGGCACCCGGCACTCCTTCTCCGAAGAGGAATCCGCCGCCCGGAGTCGGCCGCCACTGCCCGGCACCCCGCTTCCGGTCACTGGGCGTCACCGACTGACCGCGCAGCGGGAACTCGCCGGAGACTATCACTGGCTGCACGTCCAGGCGACGTATGTTCTCCGTGTCGCACGTCGCCTCGACGCTGCCTGGGCGAGCCGCCGCCCGTCCACCTGACTCACGGCACGGCGTATCGGGACTCCGGACCGCTCCGGTTGGCTGGACCACGGCGCCAGCAGGGGCTCACGTGACCGGGCGAACCATCCCAAGTTACCCTCGTTGCCCATGAGGGGTTGGTGCTCATGATGGGTCGGCGTCTGGCCGCCGCGGTCACCAGTGCGGTGCTCGCAGTATCGGCCGCAGGGGTCACACCACAGGCAGCCGCCAGCGCCGCGGCGGCGTCGCCGGCCACCGCGACCCGAGCCGCCGCACCGGTGCCCTGCCCGACGCCGTCGCCACCGGTACCCCGCCCGGCTTCACCGCCCCGCCCGTCACCGCCTGCCGGCGATCCCGCGCACCGCGTGGTCGGCGGCCCGGAACTCGCGACACCGGGCCTGGTCGTCCCGCCGGGTGCGCCCAAGCCGCCGGCCCTGACCGCGACCTCGTGGGTGGTCGCCGACCTGGACACCGGTGCCGTCCTCGGTGCCTGCGGCCCACACGAGTACGGCACTCCGGCGAGCGTGCAGAAGCTCCTGCTGGCCGCGACCGCGCTGCCGAAGCTCGATCCGAAGCAGGTCATCACGGTGACCCGTGGGGACCTCGACTTCGAGCCGGGCAGTTCCGCGGTGGGTCTGCTGCTCAACGGCCGCTACCCGGTGGAGACGCTCTGGCTGGGGCTGCTGCTCAACTCCGGCAACGACGCGGCCAACGTCCTCGCCCGGCTGGCCGGCGGTGACACCGGGGTCGCCGGCACCGTCGAGGCGATGAACGAGGAGGCACACCGGCTGGGCGCGTTGCAGACCCATGCCGTGACACCGTCCGGTCTCGACGGGCCGGGGCAGTTCACCAGCGCGTACGACCTGGCGCTGATCGCCCGGGTCTGCTTCGCCAACGAGGCCTTCCGGCGGTACGCGATGACCGAGCGTACCCAGATTCCGGCGCAGGGAGCGCAGAAGGGCTTCCAGATCCAGAACGAGAACCAGTTGATCTTCCGCTACCGTGGTGCGCTCGGCGGCAAGACCGGATACACCACCCTGGCCCGGCACAGTTACGTCGGTGCGGCCGAGCGTAACGGCCGGCGGTTGGTGGTGACGCTGCTCGGCGCGGAGGCCCGGCCGTTGCGCGGCTGGCAGCAGGGTGCGGCGCTGCTCGACTGGGGTTTCTCGGTGGCTGGCGACGCGTCGGTCGGCCGGCTGGTCGACCCGGGCGAGGCGACTTCCCCCTCCCCGTCACCGGTGTCCGGGCGGGCGCCGGGCGAGCGCTCGTCGGCACGTGCCACCGCCCGCGGCGAGACCTGGTTCGCGGGCCTGTCGCCGACGGTTGCCGTCGGCGTGGCTGCCGTTCTCACGGTCGCGCTGGTGCTGACGATCGTGATCCTGCTGGTGTCGGCACGCCGCCGCCCACGCCGACCGGTCGGGCGGCGCCGTCGGCCGGGACTGCTCGGATAACGGTCGGTCCGTCGTTCGACGGTCACACGATCCGGCGATGACCGGCCATGATGGACGGACCGCTATCGCAGGAGGATCCGTGGAAGCTGTTCCGACCGACGAAGCCGGCCACGTACGGCCCAGGGCGACGATCGACCTCGACCATCACTCGTCCGACTACCAGCGCCGTTGGCGCGAGATCTCCGACGACAACGTCACCCGGTGCCCGGTCGCGTACACGCCCGCGCACGGCGGGACCTGGGTGGTCTCCGGTTACGAACCCCTGGTCGAGGCGCTGCGCGACTACTCGACGTTCTCGTCCTTCTACGACCACAGCGATCCTGACAGCCCGATGCGCGGTACGAGCAACCCGCCGACGCCCTACCTGAACGTCCCCCAGGAACTGGACCCGCCGGAGTTCTTCACCTACCGGCGGTTGCTGAATCCACCGTTGTCGCCGGAGCGGTCCCGGCGGCGGGAACCGTTCATCCGGCAGGTGACCGCCGCCTGCCTGGACCGGGTGACCCCGACCGGGCAGGCCGACCTGGTGGACGCGCTGACCAATCCGGTGCCGGCGATCGTCACGATGAGCATTCTCGGCATCCCGCTGGCCGACTTCGAACGCTATGCGCAGCCGATCCACCGGATCGTGTACAGCACGCCGGGAAGTCCCGAGGCGGCGCAGGCCATGGTGGGCCTGGCCGAGATGACGGGGCTCATCGCGCAGTTGGTCGGGCAGCGCCGGGCCGAGCCCGCCGACGACCTGATCAGTGTGCTCGCCACCGCGACCGACGACAACGGCGTACCGCTCCCGCTGGACCATGTCATCGCCGCGTCCGGACTGGTCATCGCCGGGGGAGTGGACACCACGACCGCGCTGGTCTCGCACGCACTGCACTGGCTGTACCGCAACCCGGCCGAGCGGGACCGGCTGGTGGCCGACCCCGCGCTGATCCCGTCCGCGGTCGAGGAGTTCCTGCGGGTACTCGCGCCGGTGCAGTTCATGTCGCGTACCGCGACCCGCGACGTCGAGCTCGGCGGACAGCGGATCGCGGCCGGCGAGCGGGTCATGCTCGCTTTCGCGGCGGCGAACCGCGATCCGGCGGCCTTCGACAACCCGACCGAGGTACGCCTCGACCGGACCCCGAACCGGCACGTGGCGTTCGGTTCCGGCATCCACCGCTGCGTCGGCGCCCACCTGGCGAAGGTGCAGGCCGTGGTGATGCTGGAGGAGGTGCTGCGCCGGATTCCCGACTACGTCGTGGACGAGGAGCGGCTGCGGCCGTACCCGTCGATCAGGGCGATCAACGGCTACATCAACCTACCCGCGACCTTCACCCCGTCGCCGGCGGTCGGTGCCACGTTCCCCGAGTGACCAATTGTCCCCGTCGCCATCGGGTCGTACCGTGCTGGCCGTGCTGCTCAGGGAGTTCGTCGAAGGCGACTGGTCACGGGTGTGGCCGATCGTGCAGGAGGTCGTACGGGAGCAGGAAACGTTCCCGTACGACCCGGGGCTGACCGCCGAGCAGGCGTACGGCATGTGGGTCGAAACGCCGCCGGGGCTCACGGTCGTCGCGCTCGACGGTGACCGGGTGCTCGGCACGGCGGAGATGGGGACCAACCGGCCCGGACCGGGGTCGCACGTGTCGACGGCGAGTTTCATGGTCGCCGCGGAGGTGCGAGGCCCGGGCGTCGGAACGGCCCTGTGCCGTCCACCCGACCCTGGGACGGGTCGGCCTGCACCCGATGTGTCAGGAGTTCTGACCGGCGGATGGCCCCCTGCGTACGGCCCTTCACCTGCATGGACGCGGTCGCACGGGCGGTAGGCTCTACCAGGCGGGCCAGCGACGGCCGGCGGCTCGAATGCGACGGGAGATCCGAATCTTGACCGCGGGGCACGAAGATACGCGGGATACGCGGGACGCGCCGGGTGGGGCAGGCGCCGAGCTACGAGCCGACTGCACCCGCTGTTTCGGGTTGTGCTGTGTCGCCCCGGCCTTCGCCGCCTCGGCGGACTTCGCGATCGACAAGGACGCCGGGCAGGCGTGCCCCAACCTGCGCCAGGACTTCCGCTGCGGCATCCATCCGGAGCTGCGGCAGCAGGGCTTCTCCGGCTGCACCGTCTTCGACTGCTTCGGCGCCGGTCAGCGGGTCGCTCAGGTCACCTTCGGCGGTCGGGACTGGCGGCAGGCGCCGGGAACCGCGAAGCAGATGTTCGACGTGTTCACCGTCATGCGGCAGCTCCACGAGCTGCTCTGGTACCTCACCGAGGCGCTCAACCTACCGCCGGCCCGGCCGATCCATGGCGACCTCCGTACGCTGCTCGACCGGACCGAAGCGCTCACCCGGTACGACCCCGACGCGGTCCTTCGCGTGGACGTGGCGGCGCACCGGCGCGACGTCGACGCGCTGCTGAGCCGGACGAGCGAGTTGGTCCGGACGCAGGTACGGGGGCGCCGCACCGACCGCCGAGGCGCCGACCTCGTCGGAGCCAAACTGCGCGGTGCCGACCTCAGGGGAGCGAACCTGAGGGGCGCCTACCTGATCGGTGCCGACCTGAGCGGTGCCGACCTCGGACTGGCCGATCTGATCGGTGCCGACCTGCGGGGCGCCGACCTGCGCGGTGCCGACCTCGGCGACAGCATCTTCCTCACCCAGTTCCAGGTCAACGCGGCCAGGGGCGACGACAACACCCGGCTGCCGGCCGCGCTCACCCGCCCGCCGCACTGGACCACCGTGGGTCCGCCCTCCGGGCGGGCGTTGCTGCCGGTGTCCCAGCGCCACCGCGGCGCCAGGCCTCGGCGGCGGTGAAGGTCCGGTACTCGACCGGAAATGACTCCGAAAGTTGACCACGGGGGCCGCTAACGGGTTCGGGTCGAGCCGTTGATCCGCGTAGGGTGCCGGTCAGGACCTGGCCGACCATGAGTACGGTCGTCAGCCTTGCCCCGAAAACGACCCCGCGCCAACGGACCAGTGTGAGGCGATCCTCCACCATGGACGTCCCCGCCCAGAAAGCCCACTCCGCTCCGTTCAGTACGCCGGTATACACGCCCGCCCGGACGCTGAGCGATACGACCAGGTACCTGTGCGCCGCGGCCTACCTGCACCAGGAATTCGGCGAGGCGGCCATCCAGGAGGTGCTGGAGGACGAGCGGCGGGCCGTCGCACCGTCGTTCGGTTTCGACCTCGACCCGGTCGTACGGCACTGCCTGCGGGCCCGTCGGCTGATGCTCGCCCGAGACCTGCGGGTGACCGGGCTCGTGATCGCCGGGCTTCTTGTCGCCACGGTTCCGACCGTCTGCTGGCTCGGTATCGGGGCGTTCATGCGGGCACGCGAACAGCCGTCCGTACGGCGGCTCGATTCCGGCGCTCGGGCCCGGATCTACGCGATGATCTTCCTGGTCACCGTTCTCGTCCTCTGCTTCGCAGGTTCGCTCGGCTTTGCCCTCACCATGGCGTTCTCGCTGGTCTCCCTGCAGGGCCCGTCGGTTGAATTGTTCTCCGCGTCGCCCGTCGACCTGGGCGAGGTCTGGTTTTCGGAACGTGTTCGTGACCTGGGTGTCCTCATGTTCGGGCTGGCGCCGATTCTGCTTGCCGTCTTCACCTACCTTGTCCTGTTGCATTACCGGCGGGAATCGCTCGGGATCCTGGTCCGGGAACTCGCACCCGGTCAGCCGGCTCGGGTCTATCCGACCAGGAGCAGTCGGATCGAGCGGCGCTTGGCCAGGGTCGCGGCGAGTCAGCGCGGAAACATCACCGTGCAGGAGAGCAATCCGTTCATCGGTGCCGGCACGGTGACCCATGGCTGGTCGTTCGCGGTGACCCTGCGTGAGATCATGTCCCGGATCACCACGACGGGGCAGCCGGACCCCGAGCCGGAGGATCCACGAGAACCGGTACGCCTCGACCCGGTCGCCCTGGTCCGGCACGTACGCGCTGCCGTGCTCCGGATGCGCGACAGCGCGTTGCCCGAACGGGAGCGGGTCGCCGGTCTCTACCTGGCCCCGCACGTGGTCGCCGACGGGGTACGCGACCAGGACGATCCGCTGCTCGACCCGCGCTCCGGGATGCCGTACAGCGAGGCGTCGCAGGAGGCACTCGAGGCGATCATCCGCTCCCCGCAGGGCGGACTCAGGTACTACGAGCGGATCGTCGTACCCATGGGCGGTAAGCGGATCGAGACCGAGGACGGCCGGGCAGTCCTGCCCGCGCAGAGCCTCGGCTTCGAGGTGGTGGCCTTCGTGCACCTCGCCGTGGAGGGCGGCCGGCTCTACACCGAGTTCATGGCCACGGTGCTGCCGCCGGTCCGCCGCGAATATCGACTCCCGGACGCGTTGCACGAGGACCAGATCAACAGCAGGTCGGTCCGGGACACGCTCGGTCGTTTCGCCGCGGATACGGCGACCGCGCCGGGACGGCTGGTCAGGGGTCTGCGGGACAGGCGGAGGGTCGTCAGCCGGATGGACCGGGCCAGCCTGGACAGCCAGGAGTTCCGCGCCTATGACTACGGCGCGCGGCTCAGCGTCCGGGAACTCGCGGCAGAGTCGCACACCCGCAAGTTCCTCCAGGCGCTCGACGGGTGGAAGTACACCAAGCTTCTCGACCGCGTGGTGAGCGAGGCCATCATCGACTTCCTGACCGACAACGGGGTGGACACGACCGAGTTCCGGGTGGGTGTCACGCACGTACACAACAACTACGGTGGCATCGAGGTCAGTGGCGGCCAGGTCAATCTCGGCGGAGCCAACCCCACCTTCGGCCAGACGAATGACGGGAGCGCGAGCAATGGCTAATTCCCAGTCCTCCCCGGCGGGCGACTCGTACAACATCAGCGGTGGCATGGTCAACGTGCACGGCGACAACCCGTCGTTCACCCAACACAACCACTACGGCACCGATGCGGCGCTCGACCGGTTCCGCCAGCTGCTCCAGACGATCGAGCAGCGACTTTCGGACTTCAGCGACGTCGACGCCGCGCGCGGGCAGGTCGGCGTCATCGAGGACTCCCTGCAGCGGCGGGACCCGGCCGACCGGAAGAAGGTAGAGTCGGCGCTGACCCGGCTGGCGGCCCTGACCGTCGCCGGCACGGCCCTGATGGACGCCATCAAGAAGGCCATCGATCTGGTGGTCTCGTCCTGGCCGTTCTGAGTCAGATGTCGTCCCGGGTACGCCGAGGCAAGCCGAACTCGTCCGCGACGGGATTCCAGAGCTCCACCACCTCGGTTTTCGCGGCTCCGGCCGCATCGGACTCGGCCTCGCCGTCCTTGCGAGCGGCGGTCAGCCGTGCACTGCCTCGACACCTGCTCGACTCCATGCCCGCCGCCCACTCGACGTAGTGCTCGTCCGCGTTCAGCGAGTGCTGCAGCGCCACACGTAGTGCATGCCGCAGGTCTTCGCCCGAGGCAAGCGCGTCGAGCGGTAACGCCGCGACCCTGGCGAGCTGGCCTCGGCGCTCGTCACCGACCTGACGCAACGCGGTGACCGCCCGGGCCAGGTTGGTGCACCCGCTCACCCACTCGTTCGCCTGGACGAGCTTGCGCCGACTTGCCACGCTGTCCGCGAGCAGTTGATCGAGGACGACGGCCTGCGCCCTGCCAGCGGTGGGAGACGACGTGGGGGCGTCGCCGGTGGCAGGGGCCGTGGTCGCGATCACGCCGGTCGTGGTCGGTGGACCTGGCGGGCTGTCCTGGGGGGCCTCCACCAGCGGCGGCTGTGGTTGCTGCTCTGCCGTCTGCCTGGTCTGCCTGGTCATCAGGATGCCGGCCGCGGCGACGACGGCGACGGCGATGATCACCAAGGGCCAGCCTCCGAACGTACGGGCCATCCGACGCCGCGGTTCGTACGACTCCTCGTCGGTGCCCGTGGGGGAGTAGGCCAGCACGGTGGTAGCCGGCGGCAGCGTGCTCCGAACCGGCTCGGTGGTCGGTGTCTCCGTGTCGTGCAGGCTGGTGTTGCAGCGGGCGCAGTACCGCTGCGAGGGATCGTTGTCCTGGCCGCACGATGGACACCGCATCCGTCAACGCTAACCGAGCGGGATCGATGCTGTAGCGCACCGGAGAGCGGGCTGGGCGACGATCGGCCGGACGATCCTAGGTAGATCGGATCTTCGACGGGCAGTGGTGGCTGAGCTTCGGCTCCTTCTGGAGCGGACTCGAGTTGATCCGTCTCGACCCGGCCACCGGCCGCGGGTCCACCACCGACACCGCCGTACGGGCGCTCGCCACCCGGCCCTCGAACGTCGGCGGTGCGGTCGACGCGCCGAGGTGCTCTTCTGCCACTACTACGCGGACAACGGAGCCCCGCTGCTGGGCACCAACCTGCTGGGCTGGGACGCCGCGGGTTGGCCGTACGTCCACTAGAAGCTGCCCTCGGCGCGCCTCCACCCGGCTTGATCCTGACGGGTTCGCCGGCCGACGCTCCTAAGCAGAAGTCGATCAGGCGCGCCCCGCTCCGGGGCAGGGCTCTCGAAGCGGGCAGGTCCTAGTCGAAAATTTTCTGGCTTTCGATGGATTCTTGCAACCATCGGCGCTAATCTATCGCTCAACACACCGCCGAAACATGACCGCAACACCCGCGCAGCGGGGGTGGTCGCGGTCCTCGCCGAACACCCGATGCGGGCACCGCCATGGCACCACGGTCCAGCCGAGCCGATGGCGCCTGTCCCGGTACCGCCACCGGGAAAGGAGACCCCCCGAATGTTCCGGTCCCCCCACCGCTACCCGCGTCCCTCGACGCAACGAAGACTCGTCCGACTGTTCACCGGACTCGTCGCCGCCGCGACGGCCACGGTCACCGCGCTCAGCGCCGCGGCGCCACCCGCCACCGCGACGCCCCGCGGACCAGCCGCGGCGAACACCGAGAACGCCACCGGCGCCCAGAGCACCGGGAACACCCGCGACGCCGCCGGGCAGGCCCAGGCGGCAGCGGCGGCGTACTCGGTGCTGGTGTTCTCGAAGACGGCCGGCTTCCGCCACGAGTCGATCCCGGCCGGGATCACTGCCATCCAGCAACTCGGCGCGGCGAACGACTTCACCGTCGACGCGACCGAGGACGCGACCGCGTTCACCGACGCCAACCTGGCCCGCTACCGGGCCGTCATCTGGCTCTCCACCACCGGGGACGTGCTCGACGCGACCCAACAGGCCGCGTTCGAGCGGTTCATCCGGGCCGGCGGCGGCTACGTCGGCGTCCACGCCGCGGCCGACACCGAATACGACTGGTCCTGGTACGGCAACCTGGTCGGCGCGTACTTCACCAGCCACCCGGCCAACCAGCAGGCCACGGTCAAGGTCGAGGATCCGGCGCACCCGTCCACGGCGACCCTGCCGTCGCGGTGGAGCCGGTTCGACGAGTGGTACAACTTCCGGACCAACCCGCGCGGCTCCGCGCACGTGCTGGCCAGCCTCGACGAGACCAGCTACACCCCCGGTACGGGCGCGATGGGTGCCGACCACCCGACCGCCTGGTGCAAGAACTACGACGGGGGCCGGTCCTGGTACACCGGTGGCGGCCACACCAACGAGTCGTACGCGGACGCGCAGTTCCGGGCCCACCTGCTCGGCGGCATCCAGACGGCGGCCGGGGTGGTCGGTGCCGACTGTGGTGCGACGCAGACCAGCGGGTTCGAGAAGGTGACCCTGGACAGCAACACGAACAACCCGATGGAGCTGGACATCGCGCCGGACGGCCGGGTCTTCTACCTGGAACGTGACGGCCGGCTTCGGATCATCAAACCGGATACCCAGACCACCGTCACCGCCGCCACGCTGAACGTCTTCACCGGCAACGAGGACGGGCTGCTCGGTCTCACCCTCGACCCGAACTTCGCCACCAACCGCTGGGTCTACCTGTACTACTCGCCCAACGGCGGCGCACCGCGTAACCTGCTGTCCCGGTTCACCATGAACGGCGACACCCTCGACCTGGCCAGCGAGCGGGTCGTGCTCCAGGTCGACACCCAGCGCAACACCTGCTGCCACTCCGGCGGCACGATGACCTTCGACAGCGCCGGCAACCTCTACCTCGCCACCGGCGACAACACCAATCCGTTCGAGTCCGGCGGCTTCACGCCGATCGACGAGCGCGCCGGGCGCCAGGACTTCGACGCCCAACGCAGCTCCGGCAACACCAACGACCTGCGCGGCAAGGTGATCCGGATCCGGCCGGAGGCGAACGGCACCTACACCGTGCCGGCCGGCAACCTGTTCGCGCCCGGCACCGCGCAGACCCGTCCCGAGATCTACGCGATGGGCTTCCGCAACCCGTTCCGGATCGGTGTCGACCCGAGGACGAACGTGCTCTACGTGGCCGACTACGGCCCCGATGGTCAGGCCAACGCCGACCGGGGCCCCGGCAACACGGTGGAGTGGAACATCGTCGGCCAGGCCGGCAACTACGGCTGGCCGTACTGCGTGGGCAAGAACGCGGCCTACCGGGACTACACCTTCCCGAACGGGCCGAGCGGACCGGCGTTCAACTGCGCCGCACCGGTCAACAACTCACCGAACAACACCGGGCTGACCACCCTGCCGCCGGTGGTCCCAGCCACGGTCGACTACGACTACGACGCCAACCCGCTCTTCCCCGAAATCGGCGGCGGTGGCGCTCCGATGGCCGGCCCGGTCTACCGGTACGACCCGGCGCTCGCCTCGAGCCGCAAGTGGCCGGCGTACTACGACGGCAAGGCGATTTTCGGCGAGTGGAACCAGAACAAGCTGTACACGATGCAGGTCACCGCCGACGGCAAGTCGCTGGTGGACATCAACCAGCTGTTGACCGGGATGTCGACGATCCGGCCGATGGACTTCGACTTCGGCCCGGACGGCGCGCTCTACCTGATCGAGTGGGGCAGCGGCTTCGGCGGCAACAACGACGACTCTGGCATCTACCGGATCGACTACCGGTCCGTCGACCCGGCCCCGATCGCCGCCGCGTCCGCGCAGCCGGTCAGCGGGCGGGCGCCGCTCACCGTGGCGTTCAGCAGCGCCGGCTCGCGGGACCCGGAGGGGCAACCGATCACGTACGCGTGGCGCTTCGGTGACGGTGGCACCTCGACCCAGGCGAACCCGACCTACACGTACACCACCAACGGCAACTTCACCGCCCAGTTGACGGTGACCGATCCCGGTGGCCGCAGCGCGGTTGCGAACGTGCCGATCACGGTCGGCAACACCGCGCCGGTGGTGAACCTGACCCTGCCGCCGAACGGTGGGTTCTTCGACTGGGGCGCCCAGGTGAACTACTCGGTGACCGTCACCGACCCGGACGGCGGCACCATCGACTGCTCCCGCGTGACGTTGCAGTACCTGCTCGGGCACGACGAGCACGCGCACCCGTTGCAGCAGCGGACCGGCTGCTCGGGCACCGTACAGACCTCGCTGGACAGCGGGCACGGCGGTGACGCGAACATCTTCGCCGTACTGGAGGCGACCTACACCGACCTGGGCGGACCCGGCGGGGCCGCACCGCTGACCGGCCGTTCGCTGATCCAGTTGCAGCCCAAGCGGAAACAGGCCGAGTATTTCAACAGCACCGGCCGGATCACCGGCGCACCCACCGGAGGTACGCCGGGCGTGCAGCGGGAGACCACATCCGACCCGCAGGGCGGCTTCCAGAACATCGCCTTCGTCGAGAACGGCGACTGGTGGTCGTACACGCCGACCAACCTCAACGGGATCCAGTCGCTGCGGCTGCGGGCGTCCTCGGGCGGCACCGGCGGCACGGTGGAGGTGCGTACCGGCTCGGCCACCGGGACACTGCTCGGCTCGGTGGTCGTACCGGGAACCGGCGGGTGGCAGAACTTCACCGACCTGACCGTGCCGTTGGCCGCCAGCACCACGACCGGGCCGCTGTTCTTCGTGGCGAAGGCCGCGTCGGGCACACCGGCGGGAACCTCCCTGCTCAACGTCAACTGGGTGGACTTCGTCGGTCAGGGGGTGGGTGGCAACACCCCGCCGCAGGTCACCGCGGCGGCGTCACCGACCTCCGGCGCCGCGCCGCTACCGGTGACGTTCACCGGCAGCGCCACCGACGCCGAGGGCGACACCCCGTTCACGTACGCCTGGAACTTCGGCGACGGCGGTACGGCGACCACCGCCAACGCCACCCACACGTACGCCAGCGCCGGCACCTTCACCGCGACGCTGACCGTGACCGACGCGCGCGGTGCCCGCAGCACCGCCAACGTCGTGATCACCGTGACCGGCGGACCGGCACCCACCGGATCGTCGAACGTGCACCTGTTCTACTACCCGTGGTACGGCAGCCCGACCGGCCCCAACGGGGGATGGCGGCACTGGCAGCAGGGTGGGCGCACCCCGCCGAACGACGTCGGCGCGGACTTCTACCCGACCCTGGGCGCGTACGACTCGGGTGACCCGGCGGTGCTCGCCCAGCACATGACCTGGGTCAAGCAGTCCGGTGCGAACGTGCTCGTCTACTCCTGGTGGGGTCAGGGCTCGTACGAGGACAACCTGGTCACCACCGTGATGAACGCGGCAGCTCAGCAGGGCATCAAGATCGCCTGGCACCTGGAGCCGTACAGCGGTCGCAGCGCCGCCTCGACCGTCGCCGACATCAACTACATCAACACCCGGTACGGCAGCCACCCGGCCTTCTACCGGGCACCGGACCAGGGCAACCGGCCGGCGTTCTACGTCTTCGAGAGCCTGCTCATCCCGGACTGGTCGGCGCTGAGCCAGGTCAACGCGAACAACATCATCCTGGCCCAGACCACCGACACCTCGAAGATCGCCGGCTTCTCCGGCATGTACACCTACGACGCGATCGCCGCGACGACCGCACCGGGCTGGGCCAACGCCAGCGCGTACGCGAAGGCGAACAACCTGGTCTGGGCGCCGTCGATCGGCCCCGGCTACATCGACGACCGGGCCGTGCCCGGCAACACCACCCCCACCCTGGCCCGCAACAACGGCGCCACCTACGACCAGGTGTGGAACAACGCCCTGGGTACGGCAACCGGTGGGCTGCCCACCTGGGTGTCGGTCACCTCGTTCAACGAGTGGCACGAGGGCTCGACCATCGAGCCGGCCCGGAGCAGTCCGCCGGGCGGGTTCAACTACCAGACCTACTCCGGCGCGTACGGACGCACCGGGGCGTCGGCGGAGACGGCGTACCTCGACCGGACCGCGTACTGGGCGGCCGAGTTCGAGCGGCGGCGCGGCGGCACCGGCGGGGGACTGGTCGCACAGCCGACCAGCGTCACCTTCGGTCCGCAGAACGTCAACACCAGCAGCGCCGCCCAGGCCGTCACCGTACGCAACACCGGCACCACCGCGGTGGCGCTGACCGGCGTGGTCACCGGCGGTGACTTCAGCCAGACCAACACCTGCGGATCGTCCCTGGCCGCGGGTGCCACCTGCACCGTCAACGTCACGTTCCGGCCGACCGCCGCCGGGGCCCGCAGCGGCTCGCTGACGGTCACCCCGGCGACCGGGACCGCGCTGACCGTGCCGCTGTCCGGCACCGGCGTCAACCCCAGCAGCAACCTGGCCGCCGGCCGCCCGGTCACCGCGACCAGCGCCAACCAGGGGTACGCACCGGGCAACACGGTCGACGGCAATGCGTCGAGCTACTGGGAGAGCGCCAACAACGCGTTCCCGCAGTCGCTGACGGTCGACCTCGGTGCGGCGGTGACGGTCAACCGGGCGGTGCTGAAGCTGCCGCCGGGCTGGGAGACGCGTAACCAGACGTTGTCCGTACTCGGCTCCACGGACGGCACGTCGTACTCGACCGTGCTCGGCTCGGCCAGCTACACCTTCAACCCGGCCAGCGCGAACACGGTCACCCTCAACCTGCCGGCCGGAGCCCGCCGCTACCTGCGGCTGACCTTCACCGGCAACACCGGTTGGCCGGCGGCCCAGCTCTCGGAGTTCGAGGTGTACGCCGGAGGCGGCAGCGGGGGACCGGTGCTGTCGGTCTCGCCCGGCACCCTGTCGTTCGGCAGCCGTACGGTCGGATCGCCCAGTCCGGCCAGCGCGGTGACGGTGTCCAACTCCGGTACGGCGGCGGCGACCATCACCGGCATCACCGCCACCGGGGACTTCGCCCAGTCCAACACCTGCGGAACGAGTTTGGCGGCGGGGGCGTCCTGCACGGTCAACGTGACGTTCACCCCCACCGCAACCGGAGCCCGTACGGGCACCCTGTCGGTGGCCTCGAACGCGCCCGGCAGCCCGCTCACCGTGGGGCTTGCCGGCACCGGCACCGCCACCAACGCCAACCTGGCGGCGGGCCGACCGGTCACCGCGACCAGCACCAGCCAGAACTACGTGGCCGGCAACAGCGTCGACGGCAACGCGTCGAGCTACTGGGAGAGCGCGAACAACGCGTTCCCGCAGTCGCTCACGGTCGACCTCGGCTCGGCGGTGACGGTGTCCCGGCTGGTGCTCAAGCTGCCACCGGCAACGGACTGGGGGACCCGTACCCAGACCCTGTCGGTGCTCGGCTCGACCAACGGTTCGACGTACTCGACCGTGGTCGGCTCGGCCGGCTACACCTTCAACCCGGCCACCGGTAACACCGCGACGATCACCTTCCAGGGCACGTCACAGCGTTACCTGCGGCTGACCTTCACCGCTAACACGGGTTGGCCCGCCGGCCAGCTCTCCGAGTTCGAGGCGTACGCCTCCTGACGTACCACCACCAACACGCTGCGGCGGGGGGGGAACCCCCCCGGGGGGGTTGTAACCCCCCCCCCCCGGGGCCAACGGGGCGGGGGGCCGCGGGGCACCCCCCCAACCCGGGTAGGGGTTGGCC
>NZ_JBFAPP010000017.1:0-170432 GCF_040676775.1 Micromonospora sp. NPDC049523
CTCGGCGACATGCTCGGCGGCGACGACCCCGACTTCGAACAAGCCGAACTCCGCATCGCCCTCGGCCCCGCACTCGCCACCCTCGACGAACGCGAGCAGAAAATCCTCACCCTCCGCTTCTACGGCAACCTCACCCAATCCCAAATCGCCGACCAGATCGGCGTATCCCAAATGCACGTCTCCCGCCTACTCACCCGCGCACTCACCAAACTCCGCGGACAACTCAGCGAGACGTACTGAGCCTCGAGGGAGGGTCCGGTACAGCTAGACGCCGGATGTCAGGGGCCGGGCCAGTATTGGCCCGGCCCCTGACGCGTCGATTAGGACAGGTTGGCGGTGCCCCGGCGTAGGTCAGACAGCCAGCCGGAGGACGGTGTACGTAACCGCCGTCATCGGTCCCCGTCTGCCGTGATGCGTCGTTTGCGTGCCCGGGCGGCACGCAGGTTCGCGACGTTGCCGCACGTGGTGACGTCGTGCCAGACACCACTGCGATTACGCGAGGCGTCGTAGAACGCCGTACGGCAGTCCTCGTTGCGGCACAGCTTGATCCGCGACCAGGTGTCGGACTGCTGAGCGAGCAGCGTCTCCGACCAGAGGGCCGATGCCAGCCAGTCGGGGCCCCGCCCGGTCGGTACGGGTCGCACCACCCCGTCGGCTCCCGGCGCGAGCGTCACCGTGACTCCCGGCACCGCCTCCGCCGGAAGTTCTCCGCTGTCGACGAACCGCTCGAACGTCGCCCGCAGTCGACGCAGGGCGGCGGCGTCCTCGTCCGACAGCTCGCCTTGCGGCACGGCCACTCCCCGGACGGCCGCCCAGTGGCGGATGCTGCCGTCCCACCACTCCTGCGCGGACCCCCGCCCGGCCAACAGGTCCGGGGCGCCTTCCACGCTACGGGTATTGATCAACTCCTGGACCAGCGCGACGCCCGTATCGGCCGCGCGCAGCCCGTACCGGCCGGTCGCCATCCATGACATAAGCCAACCCTAGTTGGTTCTGTCGGTAGGTGCTACTGTTCTGACAGAACCAAACACATTTTGGTTCTGTCACGGCTGGGTGTCGATCTTCCGCACCCGATCCGTCCCGCGAAACCGCAAAGGAATCGACATGAAGATCCAGGACTCCGTGGTGTTCGTCACCGGTGGCAGCCGAGGCCTCGGCAAGGCGCTCGTCGACGAGGTGCTCGCGCGCGGCGCGGCCAAGGTCTACGCCACCGCACGGGACCCGAAGACGATCACCAACCCGAACGTCGTCCCGCTGCAGCTCGAGGTGAGCGACCCGGCCTCGGTGGCCGCCGCCACCGCACAGGCCCCGGACGTCAACCTCCTGATCAACAACGCCGGCGTCACCCTCGGCGCGGACTACCTCAACGGCGACCTGGCGGAGATCCGCCGGGAAATCGAGATCAACTTCTACGGACCGTTGCAGGTGACCCGGGCCCTCGCGCCCCGGCTGATCGCGAACGGTGGACACCTGCTCAACATCCACTCGGCGCTTTCCTGGTACGCGGCGTTCGGCGCGTACGGGGCGTCCAAGGCGGCGCTGTGGGCGATGACCAACGGCCTGCGGCAGGACCTGCACCCGCACGGTGTGGGCGTCACCGGGCTGCACGTCGGCTGGATCGACACCGACATGGCGACCCAGTGGGCGGCCCCGGACGCGCCCAGGTCCGCCCCGGCCGACGTGGCCCGGCAGGCGATCGACGGCGTCGAGGCGGGACTGCACGAGGTGCTCGCCGACGACTGGTCCCGTACGGTGAAGAGCGCCCTGGCGGCGGACATCACCACGCTCTACCCGCAGCTGGCCGAAAACGCGTGATCCGGGCGGTGCTCAACCCACTTGACGGCCGCTCGGGTAGTCGATGTCCAGTCGCCGCGCCACGTAGTCCCCCAACGAGGTCGCCCGGGGGATCTCCGGATCGTCGGTCGGCCCAGCGGGTGGATAACTCGTCACCCGCAGTTGCTCGACGAAGGCAGACAGCGGAGCGCCCGCCCGCAGACCCGCGGTGAGTGCGATGGACAGGGCCTCCGTCATGCCCGCCAGGGTGGAGCCCTGCTTGTCCACCGACAGGTGGACGTCGCTCAGCCGGCCGTCGGCGAGCACGGCCGTCACCAGATGCCCTTCGGTGCCGTCCACGACAAAACCGACGGTCGCTCCGGACCGTCGGCGCGGAACCCCCACCCTGGCGTCGAGCTGCACATCTGTCATGAAGTCCCCCTTGACGGCCCGCACGGGCTCGCGCCCGCCCCGATCCGCCAAACCGTAGGTGGCCCAGGGGCCGACCACCAGCACGACACGGCACCCATTCGTACGCGTGAACGAATGGGCGCCGTGTCTCGGGTCCACACCGGCGGTGCCGGGTACGGGCAATCCCGCCCCGTACCCGGCACCGGTCGGTCAGAGCTGCCGCACCCTGATGTTGCGGAACTCGATCAGGTCGTTGGTGCCGTGGTTCTGCAACCCGACGTAGCCGCTGAGGAACTGCCGCAGGTCGGTCGACGGGTCGCCCTGGCGGGACGACTGCTTGCCGGGTGTGTTGTCGAACTCGCTGATCACCACACCGTTGCGGATCATCGTGTAGTGCTGGCCGACCACGCGGACCTCGTAGTCGTTCCACTGGTTCTTCGGGGTCACACCGGCCTTGTCCAGCGTGTTCGGCGAGAAGTTGTAGACCGAGCCGGTCTTCTGCGGCTCACCGGTCTCGCCGTCGTAGATCTGGATCTCGTGACCGCAGTAGATCGCGACCCAGGCCTGCGAACTGCGGGCCGAGCCGACCGTGCCGCAGCTACCCGGCGGGCGCTGGTCCAGCGGCGTCCTCGGGTCCGGGAACCGGACGAAGATTCCGCTGTTGGCGCGGACGTTCTCCGGCGAGATGTCCCGGAACTGGACCTTGATCGAGTAGTCGGCGAGCTGCTGGTCCGCGTACCACAGCATGCCGAGGCCGCCGGAGCTGCGGATCGAGCCGTCAGGGCGCAGCGAGAACGACCCACTGGGTGCCTGACGCCAGCCGGCAAGCGACTTCGCCGAACCGTCGAAGATCGGCTCGTACCCGTTGGTGACACCGATCGGGGACTGCGCCCCGGCCCGGCGTAGCTTCGTCACCTCGCGGTTGTCGATGACATGCGCCGCGCTCAGCTCGGCGAGTACGCCGTCGAGGTGGCTGACGAACGCACCCTTGTTCGGCCAGGTGGTCTCGTCGTCGATCAGATCGTTGATCGTGCAGCCGCCGCCGGCCTGGCGGTTGGCCACCCCGGTGTCGGTGTCGAGCATCCAGACCGTCGGCCGGGCGTCGGCCGCGGCACAGCCGGCGTTGACGTCGATCTTCCCGGTGACGACCTCGCCGTCGGCGTAGGTCACCTTAACCGTCGCCTGGAAGGTGCCGTACCGCTTGTAGGTGTGCGTCGGGTGGGCCTGGGTCGACACCTTGCTGCCGTCGCCGAAGTCCCACTCCCAGGCCACGCCGCCGACCTTCGCGGCCGAGAACGCGACCGTACGGGGCTGGCTCGGCGTGACCGACTGCGCCGTGGCCAGGCTCGGGTTCGGGGTGGCCTGACCACCCTGGTAGGTGATCCGGATCAGCTTCTGGTTCTGGTGCAGGCTGAAGAAACCGCCGGCGTAGTCGAGCAGGTACAGGGCGCCGTCGGGGCCGAACTTCGCGTCCATCCAGGACTGGAGCTGGGTGGCGCCGCTACCGCCCTGGATGATGCTGCGCAGGTCCTCGGCGAAGGCCGGCGCACCCGCCTGTTCGACCTTGGTCGGGTCGACGGTGACGGCGATGCGGTTGTTGGAGTTGGACTGGTCACCGATGAACCACTTGTTGTCCCAGTACGCCGGCCACGCGACGCCACTGTTGACGTCGACCTTCGAACGCTGGTAGGTCGGACCGTCCATGATGGCCTGGCCGCCACCGCTCAGGTACGGCTGGGTGAAGGTCGACTGGTTGGCGACGTACGTCGGCAGGCCGCTGCCGTCGGTGCGCTTCGGGAAGACCGGGCCACCGCCCTGGGGCGAGTACCAGATCATGTTGTCCCGGGCCGGCGGGATGTTGACCAGACCGGTGTTGCGCGGCGACTCGTTCTTGAGGTTGTCGCAGTCGTACCAGCCGGTCAGTACCGTGGCGTCGGTGGTGCTGCGGTCCCGGTACGGCTGCCGGTTGCCCATGCAGTACGGCCAGCCCTGGTTGCCCGCCGAGGTGATGATCGTGGCGGTCTCGTACTTCGCCGGCCCAAGCTCCGGGCTCGGCGCACCCGCGTCCGGGCCGACCCACGCGGCGGTGAGCCAGTCGTTCACCGGGTCCCAGGCGATCCGGGCGATGTTGCGTACGCCCATCACGTAGATCTCCGGGCGGGTCTTGCCGCCGCCCTGCTCCTGGCCGGTGAAGAGGTTGCCCTCGGGGATCGAGTACGTCCCGTCGGCCTCCGGGTGGATACGGATGATCTTGCCGTTGAGGTCGTTCGTGTTACCCGAGGTACGGCGGGCGTCCTGGAACGAGGTGCCCTCGTACTCCTGGGTCCAGTTGTTGCCGGAGTAACCGTCCGAACCACCGGAGGAGTTGCTGTCACCGCTACCGATGTAGAGGTTGCCGGACTCGTCGAAGGTCATACCGCCACCGGCGTGGCAGCAGCTGTGGATCTGGGTGTCCCAGTGCAGCAGGTCCTTGCGGGTGCCCTGGTCGATCGACTGCTGGGCGTGGTTGTACGTGAACCGGGAAACCGTGCGCTGACCGATCCGCTTCACCCGGTCGATCGACTCGTGCGGCATCCAGTAGACGTAGAACCAGCCGTTGTCGGCGAAGTTGGGGTCGAGCGTGATGCCGACCAGGCCCTCCTCGTTCTTCACCAGTTCGCTGCCGCTGCCCCGGTTGCCCATCACCTTGAGCGTGGTCAGCAGCTTGACCTGCTTGTTCTTCGGGTCCCACTGGTGGATGGTGCCGCAGCCCAGGCCCACGTTCGGGTTGGCCCAGTCGGTGACCGGCCCGGTCGCGCAGGCGGCCTTGCCGATGTAGAAGACCTTGCCGTCGGGGGCGATGGTCAGGCCGTGCGGCTCGCCGATCTGGTCGAGCTGACCGGACTGGTTGGTCGCGGTCAGCCGCTCGATCTTGTAGTTCGAGGCGATGGTGGCCTGGCAGTCACCGCGTACCAGGCCGGTCGTCCACTGGAGGGCGCCGAGCAGGTGGCTGCGGAACTGCGTGTCGGTGGTGTAGCTGGCCTCGGTACGACCCATGCCGGTGTAGAACGACCGGCCGCCGTCGTAGTCGCGGCACCAGGAGATCGGGTGGAACGCGCCGTTGCCGGCCAGCCCCGGGTTGTACGACTTCTCCTGCACCTGGGCGATCGTGTGGACCCGACCGACCGGGCTCGGGTCCCAGTTCATCCACTGGTCGGACCGGGTCCAGTTCAGCGGCAGGCCCTTGTTGGCCGGGTGCTGCCGGTCGACCACGTCGACCACCGCCTGCTGCACGGTGTTCTCCGGTGCCGGACCCGCGTCCGGGCCGATCAGCCACAGCTCGGCGAGCTGGATCAGCGGCTCCCCGCTGTTCGCGGTGATGTTGAGCCGGTAGTACTGGTACGCCTGGGTGTTGGTGAACGTGTACTGCTTGGTCTGGAACCGTCCCTGGAACGTTTCACCAGTGCGGGTGTCCAGGTTCGTCCAGTTGTTTCCGTCCGCCGACCCCTGCAGGGTCCAGTCCTTCGGGTCGCGTCCCTGGAAGTCGTTCGCCGACGTCAGGGCGTACTGCGCGATCGGCTTGGGCGCGGCGAGCTTGGCCACGACCCAACCCGTCGGCGTACGGGTCAGCCACTTGGTGCCCGTCGAGCCGTCGATCAGGTTGCCCTCGCCCTCGTTGGGCGGGTTGGCTCCGCTGGCCGTGACGCTCTCGATGTCCTCGGCGTTCGGCAGGCTCGCCGCGGGGCGGGTGCCGATCAGGCCGGTGAACCACTCCGAGGTGGGCTGCGCGCGGGCGGCGTCGTGGATGCCGACGAAGCCGCCGCCACCCTTGACGTACGCCTGGAAGGCGGCCTCTTGCGCGTCGCTCAACGTGACCCCGTTGGCCGACAGGAACACCACGCTGCGGTAGCGGTCCAGGTTCTCGGGGGTGAAGACCGACGGGTCGTCGGAGTCGTGGACGAAGAAGCCGTTCTCGCTGCCCAGCTTGCGGATGGTGTTCACGGCCTTGGCGACCGGGTCGTCCTGCGACGCCGCCGGTCCGTGGAAGACCAGCACGTTGACCACCTGGCTACCCCAGGCGGGCGCCACCGCCGACCCGCCCACGCCCGGGTCGGGGGCCGCCGACACCGGTGTGGTCAGCAGGCCGAGCGTGAGCAGGGTGCCCGACGCGAGGGCGACCGCGCGACGGAACGGTCCGGCACCGAGACGCCGGGACCGCAGTACGCGGGCAGGTACGGGCAGGGGGTCGGCGGGGTCGGAACGGAGTCGTCCGACCGATCGGGACAGCTGGAAATGGCGTTGGGCCATTTCTCCTCCTCCAGAGGTACGGAAAGTCCTTCGGGTGGTGGGAAAGCTGGTCGGGGGTTGGGAACCGGTGCGACGGAGCCGCCGGTCAGCGGTGGTTGGTGTGGGCCGCCGGTGCGGCGGCACCCGGTGCTGGCGCGGCTGCGCCCTGCGCTGGCGCCGCGGGGGCACCCTGTGCCGGTGCGGTCGGCGTCGGGCCACCGTGCGGCGGCATCGCCCCGTTCTCGTCGAGAACGTGCAACATCGTCGCCATGCCCTGGTCCGAGTGGAACTGCATGTGGCAGTGCAGCATCCAGTGCCCCGGTCCGACCGAGTCACCGGCGACGATCTGCACACCGAAGGTGTCACCCGGGCCGAGTGTCTTGTTGTCGATCACCGGTATCGAGTCGACCAGGGCCTTGTTCTCCCCCGCGACCATGCCGGTACGGGTGTCCGCCCAGGAGTGCCCGTGCACATGGAACGTGTGCATGTCGTTGCCGAGGCCGATCACGATGAACTCGACCCGCTCACCGATCTTGGCGACCAGGCAGGTCGGGCCGGGCTGCGGGTTCACCGGATCACAGGTGTCCGCGTCCGCGCTGCGCCGCAGGTTGATGGTCTGCCGGTCACCGAAGGCCGTCACGTAGGTGCGGTCCGGCCTCGGATCACCCTGGCGGCGTACCACGAGACCGCCGAACAGCCCGGAGCTGAGGCCCTGGGTGCCGTGCGGTCCGCCGACCACGTGGTCGTGGTACCACCAGTAGCCGGCCGTGCCCTGCGAGGTGGCGCTGCGCGGCTTGGCGAACCAGATGTACGTACGCGAGCCGCCCGGCGGCACGAACGAGTTGCTGTGCGCCGTACCGTCGGACATCTGGGTGTACTTGACCCCGTGCACGTGCAACGAGACACCGATCGGATGCGCGGGATCGGTACGCAGTGCCTCCAGCGTCGCCGCCGGCACCTGGTTGTGCACGGTGATCGCCAGACACTCACCCTCGATCATCTCCATCGTCGGCCCCGGGTACGAGGCCGTCTCCGGCGTCAGTCCGTAGCCGAGCCGAACCTGGTTGGTCACCGGGTCCTTCGGCAGTTCCACCGCGTACATCTGGATCCGGCGGTCCGGCGCGATGCAGCCCTCGGGCCGCTCGGCCGACCGGGCGGCCGCACCGGCACCGGCACCGGCGGCCAGTTCGGTCGGCCGGGCGGTGGTGCCACCGGCGAGAGCCAGGCCACCGGCGCCGACGAGCGTCGCCACCAGGACTCCCACCACCATCACCGCCCGGCCCGCACTCGACCCGAGGAACCGGGTCGGCGACGCCGGACGGTCCTGCGGCGGATCGGCCGGTGGCGGCTGCACGAACTCACCTGTGTCGTTCAATTCCCTGTCCAAGGTCTTATCCAATCGCTGCGCCTACCACCGTCGACGGCGGCGGAAGGGGAGAGGACGGCTTGCGGTACCGGCGTCACGGGGTCAGCGGGGCGATCCGGATGTTGCGGAAGCTGGCGATGTCGGCAGCGCCGTGGTTCTGCAGGCCGACGTAGCCGGTCGCGTTCTGGCGTCCGGCACCGCCGGGATCGTCCGACCGCGGCGGGTCGAAAACGGCTCCGGGTACGTTGACGTACTCGTTGATCAGCACGCCGTTGCGGAACACGGAATAGTGCTGGCCGACGACCCGGATCTCGTAGTCGTTCCAGGTGCCCTTCGGGGTGACCTGTGCGCCGTCGAGGTCGACCCGGTCGAAGCCGTACACCGATCCGCTCTTGTACGCGTCGCCGTCGGTCCGGTCGTTGATCTGGAGTTCGTGGCCGTACTTGATGGCCACCCACTCCGGCCGGGACTCCGTCGGGTGCTGGTGCACCTGCGGGAAGCGGACGAAGACCCCGCTGTTGGCGCGGCCGTCACCCGGGGCGTCGTCGCGCCACTGCAGCTTGAGCGAGAAGTCGCCGTAGCTGCGGATGGGGAACCAGAGCATGCCCAGACCGTCGACGGAACGGCTGGTGATCGAGCCGTCGGCGTTGCGACCGAAGCCACCCGCGCCGACCTGCTCCCACTGCTTGAAGGAGGCGGCCGAGCGGTCGAGCAGCGGCTGGTAGCCCTGCTTGTCCTCGGCCTTGCCGACACCGGAGTCGCCGGCCGTGCGGATCAGCACGTTGTGTTCCTTGAGCAGGATGACGCCGCGGTGGTACAGGCGCTCGGCGATCGCGCGTACGTGGTCTACGAACTCGGCGTGCGTCGGCCAGGCCCGCTCGTCCTCGATCAGGTCGTTGATCGAGCAGCGGCCCTCGACGACCCGGTTGGCCACGCCGCTGTTCAGCGTGCCGGTCCAGACCGTCGGCCGGGTGTCGGTCACCTGGCAGACCGGCGCGGGCGGTGCGCTCTCCACGACCGTGAACGTGGTCGACGCGGTTCCCGAGGTGTTGCCCGCCCGGTCGGTGGCCCGGTAGCTGACCGTGTGCGCACCGACGGTGTTGACCGTGAGCGGCCCCGAGTAGACCGTGTAACCCCGCCCGTCGAGGGAGTACTCGAGGCGGTGGACACCGGACTCGGTGTCGGCGGCCGTGAGCGTGATAGTGGCACTGCCGACGTACGCCCAGCTTCCGTTCTGCTGACCGGTGATCGCGGCGTTCACCGTCGGCGCGGTGGTGTCCGGGTTCGGCGGCGTGACCACGGTGAACGCGACCGACTTCGGGGTGGAGGTGTTGCCGGCGACGTCCGTTGCCCGGTACGCGACCGTGTGCTGGCCGGGCTGGTTGACCGTCACGGGTGCGGTGTACTCCGCGTACGCCTGCCCGTCCAGGGAGAACTCGACCAGGTCGACGCCCGACTCGGCGTCGGTGGCGGTCACGGTCACCGTGGCGGCGCCGACGTAGGCGCCGGTGCCGTTCTGCGTACCGGTGACGGCGGCGGTCGCCTCCGGAGCGGTGGTGTCGGGGCTCGGCGCGCTGACCACCTGGAAAGCGGCGGACCCGACCGGTGAGGTGTTGCCCGCCACGTCGGTCGCCCGGTACGTGACCGTGTGCTGGCCCGGGGCGTTGACCGTCACCGGAGCGGTGTACTCGGCGTACGCCTGCCCGTCGACGGCGTACTCGATCAGCTCGACGCCGGACTGGGTGTCGGTGGCGGAGATGGTCACGGTCGCGGCACCGATGTAGGCACCGTTGCCGTCGCGGTCACCGGTGACACCGGCGCTCACGGTCGGCGCGGTGGTGTCCGGGTCCGACGTGCCGGCGACCTCGAAGGCGACGGACTGCGCGGCCGAGGTGTTGCCCGCCCGGTCGGTGGCCCGGTAGCTGACCGTGTGCTCACCCGGCTGGTGCACCATGACCGGCGCGTTGTACGCGGCGTACGGTGCGCCGTCGAGCGAGTACTCGACCAGTTCGACACCGGACTCGGCGTCGGTGGCCGACAGGGTCACCGTGGCCATGCCGACGTACGCGCCGTCCTCGTCCCGGTCACCGGTCACCGCGGCGGTCACCGTCGGTGCGGTGGTGTCCGGGTCCGGCGTGCCGACCACGGTGAACGCGGCGGACTGGACCGGGGAGGTGTTACCCGCCACGTCGGTCGCCCGGTACGTGACCGTGTGCTGGCCGACCGCGCTCACCGCGACCGGCGCGGTGTACGTGGCGTACGCCTGCCCGTCGAGGGAGTACTCGATCCGCTCGACGCCGGACTCGGTGTCGGTGGCCGACAGGGTCACCGTGGCCGTGCCGACGTACGCGCCGTCCTCGTCCCGGTCACCGGTCACCGCGGCGGTCACCGTCGGCGCGGTGGTGTCCGGGTCCGGCGGTGCCACCACCTCGAAGGCCGTGGACTGCACCGGGGAGGTGTTGCCCGCCACGTCGGTGGCGCGGTAGCTGACCGTGTGCTCGCCCGGGGCGTTGACCGTCACCGGAGCCGAGTACGTCCCGTACGGGCCTCCGTCGAGCGAGTACTCCACCCGACCGACGCCCGAGCCGCTGTCGCTGGCCGACAGGGTCACCGTGGCGGCGCCGACGTACGCGCCGTCCTCGTCGCGTTCACCCGTCACCGCGGCGGTCACCGTCGGCGGGGTCGTGTCCTCGCTGCCGCCGGTCACCACGAGCAGGCCGGTCATCGCACCGTGCCCGGGGATGGCGCAGAAGTACCGGTACGTGCCGGGGGTGAGCGTCACGTCGACGGTCCACCGGCCCTGGTTGCTGTCGAACGGGTCGGCCAGGATGTTCACGTTGACGTCGCTGTTGTACGCCGGGTTGCCGGTGTCGAACGTCAGGGTGTGCTGCATGCCGGTGGTGTTGCCGGTCGCGGCGCTGTTCTCGAAGACGAGCGTGGTCGCACCCGCGACGGCGGTGGTGGGTACGGAGGCATAGGCCTGGAAGTTGTTGTTCGCCGTCCAGGTGAGCACCTGCGCCTGTAGTTGCGGGGCCGACGCGGGCGTACCGGGCGTGCCCGAGGCGGTGTCGACCGGTTGGGCGTTCACCGGTACCGACGCCAGTGTGGAGCTGACGAGGAGGACGGCCGCTGCCGCAAGCACCGTCATCGGGCGGCGGAGCCGACCCGTGGTACGCCGGGTGAGCCGGCGCAGGCGACTTGGCGAACCACGTCGCACAGGGATAGTTGGCATGTCGCGTTTGCCTTTCGCGAGTCTTCCGTGAACGTGCGGGTGTTCCCGTCGGGGTTTCCGCGAGGGTCGATGGATGCCATGGCGGCAGACGGCAGCCTCGTCCGGCCCGCACTGCTGGAACCGGCGTGGCTGATGCCACCCGGTCCGACATGTGGACAGACGGGGTCTGAGGTCTGGGACGAAGTGGACGTTGAGCGAGGTCGGACCCGCGACCGGCCCAGGGCCGTCCGCGTGTCACCGGGCGTGGAGGTATGGCGTGGTAGCGGGCATGGCGCGCGCCGCCGCGCCGGTTCGGTCTGCGGGCAACACCGACCCCGGGGATTGCCTCTCCCCTGGTCGGACGGTGAGCTAACCGCGCCGCCGGTTACCTCGACGAAACATCTTGATGTTGACCGACACTAACGGGCTTAGCATCAACGTGTCTACATCTTTCGACAGGATTGGCCGCACTTTCATCCGCTGCGACAAAAGACCCTGGTTGATCACCTGCGCCCCACCGCCCGACCGCGCACCGCGAGCCTCGGATCACCGCGCGCGACGGCCAGCCGCTTGCGGGGGTCCGGGCGGCGGGTTCAGAAATACGTGTGCAAGACGTCCACGATGGTGTGTCCATCGTCGACGACCGGGATGGACCGCCACTTGTCGAACGCCGTACACGGGTGGGAGATGCCGAAGCAGATCAGGTCTCCGGGGGCGACCTGCGCGCCGGGCGCCACGTCGAGGTAGGCGTGGTGGTCGTTGAGGCGGGTCACGCTCAATCCGGCGGCGGGGTCGACCACGCCGGCACGGCGCCGGATCCGCAGCGGCACCGGCAACCCCTCGTCGTACGGGGCGTCGCGCTTGCCCATGCCGACGATCGCCAGCCCCGGCTCCGGGGTGGAGGTCACCTGCGCCCAGAGCTCCAACGCCGGTTTCAGAGCGGTGTCGCCCGGCAACCGGTGGAACGGGGTGTGGTCGGCGTAGAAGCCGTGGTCGTGGGTGACCGAGGCGCCGCTGCGCAGCACCACCCGGAGCTGGTGACCGGGTAACCAGTCACCGCCGAGCCGATCCGCCACCACGTCGAAGTACGCGCTGCCACCGGCGCTGACGATCACCTCTTCGGCGAGCAGGCCCCGGCCGGCCAGCTCGGTGACCGCCTCCCGGGTCCGGTCCAGGTACGCCGCCACGGCGGTCACGTCCGGCAGGCCACCCTCGTACGCGGTCACGCCGTCGAGCCGTACCCGAGGTGCCGCGGCGGCCGCCTCGGCGACCTCGACGAGCTGCTCGACCGTGCGGCAGCCCGTACGTCCGCCGGGGTGTCCGAGTTCGACCAGCACGCGCAGGGGTGTCCGACCGGGGTGGTCGGCGAGCGCGTCGCCGATCGCCTCGACACCGGCGACCGAGTCCACGAAGATCAGCGCCTCGAAACCGCGGTCGAGTTCACCGGCCAGCCAGCGCAGCGGCACCGGGTCCAGTAGCTGGTTGGCCAGGAGGACCCGGGGCAGCCCGAAGGCGCGGCCGGCGAGCAGTTGGTTGGCGGTGGCCAGGGTGACCGCCCAGGCGCCGGCGGCGAGCTGCGCGGCGAACAGGGACGGTGCCATGGTGGTCTTGCCGTGCGGCGCGAACAGGAAGCCGTGCCGGGCGCAGAAGGCTGCCATCGTCGCGATGTTGTGCGTGACCGCGTCCCGCCTTGCGACCAGTACCGGCCAGGTGACCGCGCCGCCGAAGAGGTGGTGACCGGCCGCGGCGAACTCGGTGTCGGGTACGGGCGGGCCGGGTTGCCAGAACCCCTTCGCCCGCCAGTCGATGACTCGCTCGTCGAACGGGTCGTGCCGCACGGGCCCTCCCACAGGTTCGGATGTGGCTCGCTGATGGACGCACAGCCTGCCCGATCAGGTGCGCGTCGTCAACGGCTTGACGGGAGCGAGGCAGAGACAGCAGGCTATCGGCGCCCCTGTCTCAACGAGCTACTTCCGAACCTGGAGGACCGATGGTGATCGGTCTCGTCATCCACACCAGCCACCGTGCCGTGTTCGAGGACGCCGCGCGCACGCTGGCCGGGGTGAACCTCGAGTGGGTCGTCTACGAACACGAGGACGAGGTCCGCGTACGTGTCGACCGGCTGCTCTCCAGCCAGCCTGTCGACGGGCTGCTGCTCGGCCCCGTCCCGTACGCGAAATGCCGCCACCTGCTCCCCGCGGACCTGCCGGTGGCCATCCTGCGCTCGGCCGGCCTCGACCTGTCGCTGGCCCTGTTCAAGGCGGTCGCCCGGGGGTGGCGCCCCACCCCGGTCAGCATCGACACCTTCGACGCGCAGACGGTGGACGAGGTCACCCGGGCGTTGGACCTGGACCCCGCCCAGGTGAGCTGCCTGCCGTACGACCCGGAGCAGAGCGTGGCGGGCATCGTCGCGTTCCACCGCGAAGCCCTGGCCCGCACCGGAGCCGACTACGTGATCAGCCTGCGTACGGCGGTAGCGGCACAGCTTGGCGGGGATACGCCCGTGCTCGGTGGCCTGCCCGGACCGGCGACGCTCCGCGCCCAACTGCACGAGCTGGCATTGCGGGTGCAGTCCAAACAGGCCAGCGCGCTGCGTTTCGCCGCCGGTGTTTTCCTGGTCGCCAAGGCCGGGCCGCAACTCGACCTGGACCGCGCCCGGGTGGGCCTGATGAACCTGCTGCTGAACACCCCGGAATTCGCCGACGCGTGGATCGAGAACCGGGGCCGGCGGGGCGTGGTGGTCTTCGCCCACCAGGCGCTGTTCGAGAAGGCGACCAGCAGCTGGGTGTCGCTGCCGGCGCTGAGCCAGGCCCTCGAGACACTCGGGATCCGGGTCGCCGCCGGCTTCGGTGTCGGTGCGTCCGCGCGCAGCTGCGTGCACCTGGCCGAGCGGGCGGCCAACCGGGCCGAACAGGAGGAGTCGCCGAGCGCGTACCTGATCGAGGACGGTGGCGTCATCATCGGCCCGATGAGCCCGGCCGGCGCGGCACTGACCTTCACCTACCGGGAGCACGGCGAGGAGTTGGAACGGCTGGCCGGCGAGGTCGGGCTCAGCGCGGCGACCCTGTCCCGGCTGGCCGCCATCGAGCGCGGCCAGATGGGCCGGGCCATCTCCCCCAGCGACCTCGCCCAGCAGCTCGGCATCACCGACCCGAGCGGCCGGCGCCTGATCCGCAAGCTCGGCGACTCCGGACTGGTCGAGGTGGAGGGCAGCACGCAGGTGCACCGCAAGGGCCGTCCCGCCCGGCTCTACCGGCTGCGCATCGGCGCCGCGATCGAGCGCCCATGAGCGGGCCCCTGCGCTGGGATCTGCTGCTCACCGGCGGGGATCTGCTCGATCCGGGTAGCGGCCGCAGCGGTCGGTACGACATCGCCGTACGGGACGGGCGGGTCGCGGAGGTGGGCGTCTCGCTGCCGAGCGCGGGTGCCGCCGAGGTGGTCGACGTGACCGGCCGGCTCGTCACACCGGGGCTGGTCGACCTGCACACGCACGTGCATGGGGGCGCGACGTACTGGGGCATCGACCCGGACCCGGTCGCCTGGCACTGCGGGGTGACCACCTGGGTCGACGCCGGCTCGGCCGGTGCCTACTCGTTCCCGGCGCTGGCGACCGCCACCGCCGGGTACGCGGTACGGGTGCCCGCGCTGCTGAACATCTCCGCCGTGGGGCTGATCGCACCGGTCGGCGAGTCGCGCGAGCTGGCGAACTGCGATGTCGAGCTGGCCGTGGCGACCGTGCGGGCGTACCGGGGAACGATCGTCGGGATCAAGGTACGGATGGACCGGCACAACGTCGGCGTCCACGGCACCGAGCCGCTGCGCCGGGCGGTGGAGGTGGCTCGGGAGTGCGGGCTGCCGGTGATGGTCCACATCGGAGCGGCGCCGCCGTCGATCGCGCAGATGCTGCCGCTGCTGCGGCCGGGTGACCTTCTCACGCACTGCGCCAGCGGGATCGCCGCCGGTCCGACCGGGCTCGATCCGGCGGCGAAGGAGGCGTACGAGACCGGGGTCCTGTTCGACGTCGGGCACGGCTCCGGCGGGTTCGCGTTCGACGTGCTGGAGGCGCAACTGGCCGCCGGCATGCCGCCGCACACCGTCTCCACCGACCTGCACAGCCGTTCGCTGCACGGGCCGGCGTTCGACCTGCCCACCACCATGGCCAAGATGTTCGCCGCCGGTCTGCCGCTGGAGCAGGTGGTGGCGGCGACGACGATCGGGCCGGCCCGCGCGCTCGGCCTGACCGATGGTGTCGGCACGCTCGCGCCGGGCGCGCCCGCGGACATCGGGGTGTTCACCGTGGAGCACGGCCGCTTCGAACTCGTCGACGTGCACGGGCAGCGCCGTACGTCGCCGCTGCGCCTGGTGAACGAGGCGACGTACCGGGCCGGTCGGGTGCTGCCACCGCGCCTGCCGGCGCCCGTACCGCCGTGGGTTCCGCTCACCGGCGCCCAGCGGGAGGCCCTGCGCCACCGCGAACGCGCGGTACGCCAACTGCTGACCTCGCCCCTGGTGGGTCCGGACGGGCTCGCCGAACAGTTCCCCCGACACGGAGGTTGATCGATGCCGAAGAAGGTGATCGTGGCTGACCGGGCTGCTCCGCCCGGCGGTCCGTACTCGCATGCGGTGGTGGCGGGTGACTTCGCGTACCTCGCCGGTGCCTGCCCGGTGCACCCGGACGGAACCTGGGTCACCGGCGACTTCGTCGAGCAGGCACGGGCCGCGTTCACGAACCTGGCCAGGGTGGCCGAGGCGGCCGGCGGCACCCTCAGCGACGCCGTACGGGTCGGGGTCTACCTGCGCGACTTCGCCGACTTCCCGGCGATGAACGAGATCTACGTGGAGTTCTTCGGCACCGAGAACCTGCCGGCGCGTACCACCCTGCCGGTGGCGTTGCAGGGGTTCGACATCGAGATCGACGCGGTGCTGTACCTGGGCGAGTGATCCCCGGTCCCCCACAGCCGCCGCCCCCGCAGCCGCCGGGCGGCCTGGTCAGCATGCCCGTAGACCCGCTTTCACCTGCGAAAACGTGGCTTGACGGAACACCTCGGGGAGCCCAACCTAGGGGACATCGATACCGACCTAATTACGAACCTGGCTCGTTATTCGAGGGGAGAGAGTCTGTGCGGAAACCCCTGGCACTCACCGCGCTGCTCGCGGTGGCCCTGAGCACCGCCGCCTGCGCACCGTCGACCGGCACACCCACGGACAGCGCCGACGCCAAGACCGGCACGTTGCGGGTCTGGCTGTTCGACGAGGCGAACCGCGCCGCCAAGGAGGCGGTGGTGAAGGAGGCGGTCGCCGAGTTCACCGCCGCCCACTCCGGGGTGACGGTCGACGTCAGCTACCTGGCGACCGACACCCGGGCGGAGAAGTACAAGGGAGCGCTCAACGATCCGGCGAGCGCCCCGGACGTGACCGAGGTAGGCAACACCGACCTGGCCGGCTTTGTCGCCTCGAACGGCATGGCCGACGTCAGCGCCGACCTGAAGACCTGGCCCGAGGCCACCGACCTGCCCGCCGACCTGGTCAGCACGGTGACGGTCGGCGACAAGGCGTACGGCGTACCGTGGTGGATCGGCGTACGGGCGCTGTACTACCGCACCGACGTCTTCACCGAACTCGGCCTGACACCACCCACCTCGTACGCCGAACTGGTCACCACGGCGAAGAAGATCCGAGCCGAACGCAAGGACATGCTCGGCATCGCGGTCGGCGGGCTCTACGTCTTCGGCGCCCTGCCGTTCGTCTGGGATGCCGGTGGTGACATCGCCACGGGTTCCGCCGGCGGTTACACGGCCACCATCGACTCGGCCGCTTCCAAGGCCGGCATCACCGCGTACACCAGCCTGTTCGCCGACGACATCTGCCCGGCCCAGCAGTGCGTCGACCTGACCGGCGGCGGCACCGTCGAGGCGTTCGCCGCCGGCCGCGCCGGCATGGGCATCCTGGGCAACTTCAACCGCTCCGCGGTCGAGGCCGGCGCGGTCAAGGGCAGGTACGCCGTCGTACCGCTGCCCGGCGCGAAGCCCGGCTCGATCGCTCCCGCCTTCGCCGGTGGCAGCAGCCTGGGCGTCTTCCGCTCCACCGGCCACCGCAGCCTCGCGGTCGAGTTCATGCAACTGCTCGCCAGCCGCAAGTACACGCTGAAGCTCTACGACGCGATGGGCTTCGTGCCCGCGATGAAGTCCGCCCGGACCGAGGTCATCACGAAGGACCCGCAGCTCAAGCCGTTCGTCGACACGATGGAGGCCGGAACCAGGTTCGTGCCGGTGGACAAGGCCTGGACCACCATCGACGCCGAGAAGATCCTGCCGACCCTGCTCCAGAAGGTGATCACCAAACAGGCGACCGTGGACGCGGCGGCGGCCGAGGCGAACACCCGGATAACCGCGGCGCTCGGCAAATAATGACGGTCTCCGCAACGATCCGCCGGCAGCCGCTGACCCCACTGTGGCTGCTGCTGCCGGCGCTCGCCGTACTGGTGCCGATGTTCGCGTACCCGCTCTACCAACTGGGCCTGCTCTCCCTGTTCGAGTACGGGCAACCGCAGGTGAGCGGGGGCGAACCGGCCCGGTTCGTGGGCGTCGGCAACTTCCGGGCGCTGTTCGACGACCCGACGTTCTGGACCGTACTCGGCCAGACCGTGGTCTTCGCGACCGGCTGCGTGGTGGTGACACTCGCGGTCGGCGCGGCGCTGGCCGTACTGCTGACCCGGATCGGCCGGGTCGCGCGGGCGGCGCTGTCGTTCGCCGCACTGACCGCCTGGGCCGCACCGGCGATGACCGGCTCGGTGGTCTGGTCGTTCCTGTTCGACAGCAACCTCGGCCTGGTCAACGAGGTGCTCGGGCTCGACGGCTACAACTGGTTCTACGACCGCAGCGTGGCGTTCGCGCTGGTCGGTGCCGTGGTGGTCTGGCACTCGTTCCCGTTCGTCATGATCACCCTGTACGCCGGCATCCAGGCGGTCCCCGCCTCGGTGCTGGAGGCCGCCGCACTGGACGGCGCGAGCGCGTTCACCACGTTCCGCCGGGTCACCGCGCCGATCCTGCGACCGCTGATCATCATCGTGGTGATCCAGTCGATCATCTGGGATTTCAAGGTGTTCACCCAGATCTACGTGATGACCGGTGGCGGTGGCATCGCCGGGCAGAACCTGGTGCTCAACGTGTACGCGTACCAGAAGGCCTTCGCCTCGTCCCAGTACGGCCTCGGCTCCGCGATCGGCATCGTGATGACGGTGATCCTGCTCGTGGTGACCCTGTTCTACCTGCGGGCGCTGCGCCGTACCGGGGAGGTCCTGTGATCCGCCGCCGGGTCGCGGACGCCGTCGCGATCGTGGTCGCGGCCGTGACGGTGTTCCCGATCTACTGGATGGTGCTGTCGGCGCTCAAGCCGACCGGCGAGATCCGGTCCGCCGATCCCCGACCCTGGACCCTGCACCCCACCCTGGAACACTTCGGTTCCGCGCTGGGCGTCAGCGGGTTCGGGCGCTACTTCCTCAACAGCGCGGTGGTCGCGCTGACCGTGGTCGCGCTGAGCGCGCTGATCTCGTTCCTGGCCGCGGTCGCGCTGACCCGCTACCGGTTCCGCACCCGGACCACCATCCTGGTGTTGTTCCTGGTCGCGCAGATGGTGCCGGTGGAGGCGCTGAGCATCCCGCTCTTCTTCCAGATCCGCGACCTCGGCCGTACGGTGCCCGGCGTCGGGCTGAACACGCTCGGCTCGCTGATCCTGGTGCAGCTGGCGTTCAGCCTGCCGTTCGCGATCTGGATGCTGCGCGGTTTTGTCGCGGCGGTGCCGCAGGAGATCGAGGAGGCGGCCACCCTCGACGGCGCCGGCCGCTTCACGATCCTGTGGCGGATCCTGTTCCCCCTGGTCGCACCCGGTCTGGCGGCGACCGGGGTGTTCTCCTTCATCACCGCGTGGAACGACTTCCTGTTCGCCAAGACGTTCATCATCAGCGCCACCGAGAACCAGACCCTGCCGGCCGCGCTGCTGGTGTTCTTCAAACCGGACGAGAACGACTGGGGCGGGATCATGGCCGCCTCCACCCTGATGACCATCCCGGTGCTGGTCTTCTTCATCCTGGTCCGGCGTCGGCTGGTCTCCGGGCTCGGCGGGGCGGTGAAGGACTGATGCTTCCGCTGCCGGTCCACGCCCGTACCCTCGCCGGCTCGTTCACCCTCACCGAGGCCACGACGATCGGCTGGGAACCGGCCTGCGCCGGGGTCGGCCGCTGGCTGACCGGGGCGCTGTCCCGCCCGACCGGACTTCCGCTGCCGACGGCCGCCGACGCCGCCATCCACCTCGCCGTCGACACCGCCCTGCACCACGAGGGATACCACCTTCGGGTACGCCCCGACCAGGTCACCATCACCGGCGGCTCCCCCGCTGGGGTCTTCTACGGAGCCCAGAGCCTGCGACAGCTACTGCCGCCCGCGGTCTACCGCCATGCGCCGGTTACCACCGGGCCGTGGACCGTGCCCGCCGTGGAGATCTCCGACCGGCCGCGTTTCGGCTGGCGGGGCTGCATGCTCGACGTGGCCCGGCACTTCATGCCGGTCGCCGGTGTGCTGCGCCTGATCGACCTGCTCGCCGTACACAAGCTCAACGTGCTGCACCTGCACCTGACCGACGACCAGGGCTGGCGGCTGCAGATCCGGCGCTATCCCCGGCTGACCGAGGTCGGCGGGTGGCGGCACGAGTCGATGATCGGGTCCCGCCAACACGAGCGCTTCAACGGCCGCCCGCACGGCGGCTACTACAGCCAGGACGACATCCGCGAGATCGTCGCGTACGCGGCCGAGCGGTTCGTCACCGTGGTACCCGAGGTCGACCTGCCCGGCCACACCCAGGCGGCCATCGCGGCGTACCCCGAGTTGGGCAACAACCCCGACGAACCGGTACGCGTCTCGACCCGCTGGGGTGTCTCGCGGCGCGTACTCAACGTCTCCGACGAGACCGTCTCGTTCTTCCGGCACGTGCTGGACGAGGTGATGGAACTCTTCCCCAGCAGGCACATCGGCATCGGCGGCGACGAGTGCAGCAAGGACGAGTGGCGGGCCAGCCCGACCGCCCGGCACCGCATGCGCGAACTCGGCCTGCGCGACGCCGACGAGTTGCAGAGCTGGTTCGTGGCGCAGTTCCAGCGTCACCTGAGCGCGAACGGCCGTACCCTGTTCGGCTGGGACGAGATCCTGGAGGGTCACCTGCCGGCCGGTGCGACGGTGGCCGCCTGGCGCGGCCCCGCGCTGGCCGTCGCGGCGGCGCGTGCCGGCCACGACGTGGTCGCCTGCTGGGACAGTTCCGCCTACCTGGACTACCGTCAGTCCGACGACCCGGAGGAACCGATCCCGGTCGGTACGGTGCTCACCGTCGCCGACGTGCGCGCCTTCGACCCGGAACCGGCCGCACTCCCGGCCGAGCTTCGGCACCGCGTCCTCGGCGCGCAGTGCAACATCTGGACCGAGCACGCCGACCAAGCGCGGGCGGTCGACTACCTGGCCTTCCCGCGCCTGTCGGCGTTCGCCGAGGCGATCTGGTCTCCGGCGAGTCAGCCACCCTGGAACGGTTTCGACCAGCGGCTCGGGGAGCACCTGGGGCGCCTCGACGCGCTGGGCGTCGAGTACCGGCCGCCCGGCGGGCCACAACCCTGGCAGCGGCGACCGGATGCACCTGGCTGGCCGCGTACCCGCACCGACCGCGATGCCGAACTCAGCGCGCTCACCGAAAACGTGCTGCCGCCGACAGACGGGTGACGGGCTGAGCGTCGGCTCCGGTGACACGGGCCTGACGCCGGGCGGCGGCCAGACCGACCCGATCGGAGGGCACGGCCCTGGCCATACATCGGCCACCATGGATGCATGTGGCGCCCTTTCCTTCGCTGTGGCGCCGTACGGGGAAGTGAGAAATCCATGGTCGAGACCCGCCACCGAACACCCCGAACCGCCCGCCGCCCCGGCCGCGTACCGATGTCCCTGCTGGTAGCCGTCGCCGCGGCCGCGACGCTGGTCCTCCCGGTCGCCACGGCTCGGGCCGCCGCGGCCGACACCCAGCCGCCAACCGTGCCCGGCCCGATCGAGATCGTCGACCTCGGCACCACGTCGGTCACCCTGACCTGGGTCCCCTCGACCGACGACGTCGGCGTCCAGCAGTACGTGGTGTACCACCGCGAAACCGACATGATTTTCAGCGAGAGCACGCCGACGAACAGCATCACCTGGTCCGGGCTACAGCCGTCCCGGACCTACTACTTCAGCGTCGCCGCCCGGGACGCGGCGGGCAACAGGTCACCGAGTACCGCCGAGTTCAGGGTCACCATGGCACCGGGCGACGCCCAGCCGCCGACGGTGCCGGGGCCGGCGGTCGTGACCAACCTGGCGGACACGTCGTTGACCCTGTCCTGGGGTCGCTCCACCGACAACATCACCCTGGGCAGGTACGAGGTGCTCTCCCTCACCCCCGCCGGCATCGAGGTGCTGGCCGTCGTCCCGCAGGTGGTGCCGTACGGGCCACGGACCACCACCACGGTGTACGGGCTGACCCCCGACACCTCGTACGCCCTTGCCGTACGGGCCGGTGACGAGGCGGGCAACTACTCGGCGCCCTCGGATTCGGTGACCGTGACCACCCTGCCCCCGGACCGTACGCCGCCGACCGCGCCCGGCACACCGGTGGCGGCGACGCTCAGCCCGAGCGAGGTCATGCTCACCTGGGACCCGTCGACGGACGTGGGCGGTGTGGTCCGCTACATCGTCTTCGACCAGGCCGCGCCCGGTGGACCGGCGGAGGTTGGTCGCGCCTCCACCAACTGGGACTACATCCCCCTGGTGTCGGGGCGGTCGTACACCTTCGTTGTCTACGCGGAGGACACCGCCGGCAACCGGTCGGGCGGCTCCGAGCCCTTCACCCTCACCGCACCCGACGAACCGCCAGCGACCTGCCGGGTGGAGTACCGGATCCTCGGACAGTGGCCGGGCGCCTTCCAGGCCGAGGTGACGGTGCACAACCTCACCCCGTCGGTGGTCGACGGTTGGACCCTCCACTGGATCTTCCCGGCCACCGGCCAGGGCGTACGCCAGATCTGGAACGCGGTGGCCGACCCGCAGACCGACGCCACCCTGACCGTACGCAACGCCCACTGGAACGGCCGGATCGCGCCGAACGGCAGCGCGGCGTTCGGCTTCGTCGGCTCCCGGGCCGGCGACAATCCCGCACCCGAGATGGTCACTCTCAACGGCACCCGCTGCGACTTCACCTCGGCCTGAGAATCGCGGACCCCTTCCGGTCGCCGTCGGCACCGGAGGGGGCCCAGCGGCCGACCGATCAGCGCGGGCCGGAACGCGCGAGGCGGAACCCCACGTCGTCGATCTGGTACGTCGGGTGGCTGCGCCGCCGCACCGAGGCGCGGCAGCTCCAGTGCTCGTCGAACCACCCGCCACCGCGCAGCACCCGGTAGGTGCCGTAGACCTCGGCGTCGTAGATGTCCCAACACCAGTCCCAGACGTTGCCCAGCATGTCGTAGAAGCCCCAGGCGTTGGGACGCTTGCCGCCGACGTCGTGGATCCGCTCGTCCGAGTTGCCGCGGTACCAGGCGATCTCGTCGAGCGGCCCGTAACGTGGGCCGGTCGTGCCGGCGCGGCAGGCGTACTCCCATTCGGCCTCGGTCGGCAGCCGATACCCGTCGGCGGTGCGGTCCCACTCGATGCTCTCGTCGTCGCCGTCGCCGCCGGCTTGGAACCGGTACGCCGACGCCAACCCCTCACGCTGCGACAGGGCGTTGCAGAACCGGACCGCGTCCCACCAGGTGACCTCCTCGACCGGCAGCCGATCCCCCGCTGTGCGCCCCGGTCGCTCACCGGTGACCAGCGCGTACTGGGCCTGGGTGACCGGGAACGCCGCGAGCTGGTACGGCGCGAGCTCGACCGGCCAGCTACGCTGGGTACGCCGGTCCGACAGGGTCACCCGTCCCGCCGGGATGTCCACCATCGCCGTCCCCACGTCCGCGTCCATGGGATGCGACCCTACCGGTCAGCGTTCCCCGGGAGCGCGGGCATTGCGCTGTTCCGGCCTGGTCGGCCCCACCTTGCGCTCGATGCGCAGCTCCCGTTCGAGATCGGCCACCAGATCCCGCAGGTCGTCGAGGCGCTGGGCGATCGCGATGCGGTCGACCTCGTCCGGTACGCCGTCGCCGTCCTCGTCGTAGCCGTCGGCCAGGCGCTCGGTCGCCTCCAACCGACGCGCCTCCTCCATCGAGTTGACGATGACGGCGATGAGGATGTTGAGCAGGAGGTTCGCGGTGATCAGTACGTAGCTCACGTAGTAGACCAGGGTCCAGGGCGACACCTCGATGCCCTGCGCGATCAGGTCCGGCAGGTTCTCCTGGGAGAGGAGCACGAAGAGGGTGAGCAACGCCCGCCCGATCGTGCCGTACTGCTCGGGTTGCTCCTTGGCGAAGATCAACCAACCGGCCATGCCGTAGACGTACAGGGTGACCATGGCGAGGGCGAGGAAACCACCGACGCCAGGGAGACTGCGCAGCAGCGCGGTCACGATCGTGCGGAGCCCCGGCGAGAAGCGCACCAGTCGCAGAACCCGCGCGATGCGTATCACGCGCAGGGCGGTGGTGTCGCCGTGCAGGCCGGGGACGAACACCGCCGCGATGACCACGAAATCGAAGACGTTCCAGCCCTGGCGGAAGAAGTCCAGCGGTCGGCGGCCGTACGCCAGCACCCGAATCACGATCTCGAGTACGAAGACGCCGCGGAAGAACCATTCCAACGCATGCAGCAGCGGCCCGGCCGACCCCAGGTGCTCGTACGTCTCGATGCCGAGCACGACGGCGTTGGCCCCGATCACGACGATGATCACCACGTCGAAAGCCCGTGACTCGGCGATCCGCGTACATCGACGCGCCAGCGGCGAGGGTTGGGGCGGAGATCCCACCGGGACGGCCCGCTGGGTAGGCACCGACCGTCCGGTCACAACTTGTACGGGACCGAGGAGCGGCAGCCACCGCGAGCGACGCGGTCGTGGGTACGCGCTCTCCCATCATCGACACCGCTCGGGTCCGATCCGACGGGACGCGACACGGCACGGTACTTCGGCTCGGCTGATCTCATTTGTGGATGGTAGCCACGCGACCCGACCACCGGTCGCCGTCAGCCAGCCATGCCAGCGGTTCACCCAGGTCACCGCCGCACGACGGCTGACTTGGTGGCGTTTCGGGGTAATTCGCACCCATCGGTTGCCGTAGATATTGACAGACCGGTCATCTGTTCGCAACATATGGGAGAGCGCTCTCCAACGTGGCACCCGCGCCACCGGTTCCCTCGACGGCACCGGCGACGCGTGCCCCCGCACGCCGTCGCGACCCCCCGCCTGCGACGGCTCCCGTCCAATCCTGGGAGTTCCGTTGAGAACACCACACGCACCCAGAACCCGGCTCCGGCGACTCACCACCCCGTACGGCGTCGCCGGGGTCATCATGTCCATGCTCGTCGCGTCCATGCTCGTCGGCGCGATCGAACTCCAGGCTGCCGGCGCTGCCGTCGGCACCCCGCTCTCGCAGGGCCGACCGGCGCTTGCCTCCTCGACCGAACTCGGCGAGTCACCGGCAGCGGCGGCGTTCGACGGCAACGGCACCACCCGCTGGGGCAGCTCCTGGAGCGATCCGCAGTGGCTCCGGGTGGACCTCGGCGCAACCGCCACCATCTCCGAGGTGGTCCTGCAGTGGGAGGCCGCGTACGCCAGGGCGTTCCAGATCCAGACCTCACCCGACAGCAACATCTGGACCACCATCTACAGCACCACCAACGCCACCGGCGGCACGCAGAACCTCACCGTCTCCGGCAGCGGACGCTACGTCCGGATGTACGGTACCCAGCGCGGCACCGGCTACGGCTACTCGCTGTACGAGTTCAAGGTCTACGGCACGCTGAGCACCACTCCCCCGCCGACGGGCGGCCCCGGTTACGTACCGGCCAATCCGCCGGTCACCGGCGTGGTGCCGTCCACGGCGACGCCGCCGCCGACGAACCCGCCGACGACCCACCACGAGTTCCAGGCGAACTGCTCGGTGAGCCGCAGCAACCTCAACGACGACCCGATCGTGTTCTTCGGGCTGCCCGGCGCGTCGCACTCGCACACCTTCATGGGCAACACCACCACCAACGCCAACACCACCCTGCCGTCGTTGCAGGCCGGAGGCACCTCCTGCATCACACCGGGCGACAAGACCGGCTACTGGATGCCGACGCTCTACAACGGCGACGTGGCCGTCCAGCCGGTCGGCCGCCAGGTGATCTACTACAAGAGCGGGGTCATCGACTACCGCAGCGTCCGACCGTTCCCCGCCGGCCTGCGGTACGTCGTCGGCAGCCCGTCGGCCACGCTGGACGACTTCCGCAACTCACCCGGCGCCGTCGAGGGCTTCGAGTGTGGCGACAGCGTCCGCAACTGGGACATCCCGGCGAACTGTGTCGCCGGCAGTCAGCTCAATCTCCGCTTCCAAGCCCCTAGCTGCTGGGACGGCCGGTACCTGGACACCCCGGACCACAAGTCGCACATGGCCTACCCGGTCATCGGGGTCTGCCCGTCGTCGCACCCGGTGGCCGTACCGATGATCGAGTTCAAGATGGCCTGGCCGGTCAGCGGCAACATGGCCAACGTCCGCTTCGCCAGCGGGCGCGGATACTCGTTCCACTACGACGTCTACAACGCGTGGGACCCGCCCACCCTGGCCGCGCTCTCGTCGCACTGCATCAACGGCGGCCTGCAGTGTGACCCCCGAGGCTTCGACCAGTACAAGCCGAACCGAGGTGCGGCGCTCAACGAGAACTACGTCCTGCCGTAGTGCGAACACCGGGGCCGGTCCACCGCTGATCGACCCTGGCATCGTCAAACGGATGCGTCTCGCCGGTGCCCGGCAGCGGGCACCGGCGAGACGAACAGTCCCGAACGAACCCGAACACCGTGGTACGCCGTGGTGCCGTCGCCCGCTGGATACGGTCTGGTTTCGACGGACCGAGGAGGACGGCGGTGACCGAGCGCCCCGCGACGTACGCGCAGGTGTTTGCCGTACGCGAGTACCGGTACCTGTTCGGGGCGTACCTGTTGTCCCTGCTCGGCGACCAGCTCACGGCGATCACGGTCGCGTACCTCGTCTACACCGGCACCGGCTCGGCGGCGCTGGCGGCGGCGGCCTTCGGCAGTTCCTACCTGGCCTGGCTCACCGGCGGCCCGCTGCTGTCCGGCCTCGCCGACCGGGTGCCCCGCCGTCGACTGATGATCGGCTGCGACCTGGCCCGGGCGCTGCTCATCCCGCTGGCGGCGCTGCCCGACCTCGGTGCGCCCGCCCTGGTCGCGCTGCTGTTCGTGGTGAACCTGCTGCGGCCGCCGTTCGTGGCCGCACGGGCCGCGCTGATGCCCGAGGTGCTCGACGGTGACCGCTACCCGGTGGCGAACGGCGTCGACAACATCAGCGCCCAGATCGTCCAGGTGGTCGGCTTCGCCGCCGGGGGAAGCCTGGTCGCGGTGCTGTCGCTGCGGGGTGCGCTGCTGGTCGACGCCGCGACGTTCCTGGTCTCCGCGCTGCTCATCCTCGTCGGCGTACGCGCCCGCCCGGTGCCCACCCGACCGACCGGTCCGGGACGGCTCGACTCCACCACCGGACTGCGGGTCATCTTCACCGACCACCGGCTGCGCGCGTACGTGCTCGTGCTCTGGCTGGCCAGCGCGTTCACGTACGCCGCCGAGGGCCTGATGGCACCGCTGGCCGTCCAGTACGGCGGCGGGCCGGGCACGGTCGGACTCCTGCTGGCGGCGGCACCGCTGGGCATGGCGGTCGGCGGGGTGGCCTTCACCCGGTTCTGTCCACCGGACGTGCGTCCCCGGCTCGTCCTGCCGCTGGCGGCGTCGTCCGGCACGGTCCTGGTCGTCGTCTGGACCTCGCCGCCACTGTGGGCGGTGCTGGCCCTGCTCGTGCTGGCCGGTGCCGGCAGTGCCTTCGCCATCCCGCTGAACGCGCTGTTCGGCCGGGCCGTACCGAGCGAGTACCGCGGGCGGGCCTTCGGCGTCGCGATCACCGGACTGGCCGGGTTGCAGGGCCTGGCCATACTCCTCGCCGGTCTGGCCGCCGATCACTGGGCCCCGACGACGGTGATCGGGGTCAGTGGCCTGCTCGGTGCCGTCGCGGTGCTCGCCCTGGTTCCGCTCTGGCCACGGCGAGCACCGACCACGGAGGTGCCCGGTGCGCCTCTCGAACAACCTCGAACGACCTCGACCGCCGCCGAGCCTTCCGCCGAACCGGCCCACCAGTCGACTCTGGGATGACGGGGCGGGTACGGGACCGCCTCCCGCGAAGGAGAGGAGATGCTCATGCGCAGCGTTTGCAAGCGTGGAATCAGCTGGACCTGATCCTCGTACTCGGAGCGTCGCCCCGAGGTCATCCCGCCCCGGGGCGGCGCGCCGGTCACGGTTCCCGACTGCCTTCGTCCCCCACCGAAAGGTGGCTCTCCGGGTGGGCGTCGCCGCCCGCCGTCGTGTGCAATTCGTTGCAGTGGACACCGACCGAAGTACCGTGCCAGCCCCGATTCCGGACGTCGACCCGACGGCCGCGTCGAGTGCCGCGCAGTACGTCGCACTCCTGCGCCAGGTCCGGGACCAGTCGGGTCTCGCCTACCGCGTGATCGCACGACGGGCCCGGGCCAACGGTGACGTCCTGCCGGCCAGCACCCTCGCCACCATGTTCGGGCGGGCGACGTTGCCCCGCCGGGAGTTGGTGGTGGCGCTGCTGCGGGCCTGCGACGTGCCGGCGACCCGGATGACAACCTGGTTGACGGCCTGGCAGCGCCTGGCCGCCGACCGCGATGTGCGTCCGAACCCGCTCCGGCTGCTCCCACCGGCCGAGTCTGCTGCCCTGGTCGACTCGCCTCCCCGGGTGGCCGGCGGGGTTCCGTTCCAACTGCCACCGCCACCGATGGTGATCGTGGGTCGTGGCGACGAAACTCGACGGTTGCTCGGCACGATGGGCGGCGACGGTGCGGTGTGTCTCGTGGCGGGAGCCGGCGGTGTCGGCAAGTCCGCGCTCGTACTGCACCTCGCGCACCGGGTCGCCGCGCGGTATCCCGGTGGTTGCCTCTATGTCGACCTGCACGGCGCCAGCGCCGGGATCGCACCGACCGAGCCCGCGGAGGTGCTGGCCCGCTTCCTGCGCGCGCTGGGCGCGCCCACCGTTCCGCCCTCGGTGGAGGAGGCGAGCACCCTGCTGCGGACCATGACCGCCGCGGGTGGCGTACTGATGGTCCTCGACAATGCCGCGTCGGCCGCGCAGGTACGTCCGCTGCTGCTCAGCGGTGCGGGCTGCACCACCGTGGTGACCAGCAGGTGGATGCTGCTCGACCTGGACGCGACCGCCCGGATCTCGCTCGACCCGCTTCCGGACGGCGTCGCGCTCGACCTGCTGCGGCGGATCGGCGGCGCACGCCTCGACGCGGAACCCGCGGCCGCGGCGACGATCGTACGTCGCTGCGGCGGCCTGCCGTTGGCGTTGCGGATCGTGGGAGCCCGCGCGGCGGCGCGACCGAACGCGAGCCTGGTCGGGCTCGCCGATCGGATCGACGACGAGCACCGGCGTCTCGACGTGTTCGAGGCCGGGGACCTTTCCGTACGCGCCAGCCTGCACCTGGGCTACCGGGCGTTCGACGAGTCCGAACAGCACGAGCGTCGGTTGGCGGCCCACCTGTTCCGGCTCGCCAGCCTGCCGGACTGGTCCGACGCCTCGGCGCCGGCCGTCGCCGCCCTGGTGGACCTGCCGCTGCCGCAGGTCGAGCGGATGCTCGAACAGCTCCTGGACGCGCACCTGCTGGAGCCGTCCGGCGACGTGCGGTACGGATTCCACGACATCGTCCGCCTCTTCGCCCGAGAACGCGCCGAGGCGGTGGAACCGCCACCGGTACGTGCGGCCGCGCTGGCGCGTCTGACCGGGTACCTGTTCACCACGACCATGTCGGCGGCCCGACTCCTCCACCCGTACGACCGTTTCCCGGACCGCGACCCGGCGCGGCCGGACGGACCCGGCCACCCGCTCGACGGCACGGCGGACGCCTGGGCCTGGTTCGAACGCGAACACACCAACCTGCTGGTCGTCGCCCGGCAGCGGCTGGCCGCCGGGCACGATCCCGCCGAGGTACGCGACCTCGTGCTGGTCGTCATCGAATTCCTCCACCACGCGGGGTACGTCACCGAGCAGGTGCGGTTCGGCGACCTGGGGGGCGAGGCGGCTCGCGCCCGGCAGGCGCTGGCCGTCTGCCGGGAGTTCGACCACCGACGTGGCATGGGGCTCGCCCAGCAGGTACTGGGTGACGTCCACGCAGCCCTTGGGCGTAACGGCGACGCGGAACGTGTGGACGGGGCGGCGCGGGACCGCACTGCCTCATAGGCTGCGCCGGGCCGGACAACGGGTCGGGCCGGGTGCTCCCGTCAGGCCGGCGGCCAGTTGCGCAGTACGGCGTCGAGGGCGTCCAGGGCCCTGGACCAGGAGACGTCCACCTCGCGCGGGCTGTAGCGGAACCCACCCACCTTCTCCAGGCTCACGTACCCGTGGAACGTGCTGTGCAGCAGCCGTACGCAATCGGTTTGATCGGGCTCGGACAGTTCGTAGCCGCGCAGGATCGCCCGGGTCATCTCCGCGTGCCGGCCCGCCGCGCTGCTGACCGCCGTCGCCGGGTCGAGCTCGACCTGCATCGCGGCGTACCTGCCCGGATGCTCCTTCGCGTAGGTCCGGTACGCGTTCGCGAAGGCCACCAGCGCGTCCTTGCCCTCGCGACCGGCCAGGGCGGCGGCGACCCGGTCGGCGAGTTCCGCCAGGGCGAGTACCGCCACCCTCACCCGCAGGTCGTGCAGGTTCCTGATGTGCGAGTAGAGGCTGGCGTCCTTGACGCCGAACCCGCGCGCGAGCGCCGAGACGGTGACGTTCTCGAAGCCGACCTCGTCGGCCAGGTCCGCCGCCGCCTGTGCCAGCCGTTCGGCGGTCACTCCCGCGCGTGCCATGCGCCCCCTTCTCAAACCTAGACCCTCTAGGCTATTACTTATTGGTTCGCTGAATTTCTCTAGCGAGTGTAGCTTTCTGCCCATGGAACCCCTGACCGAGCGGGAGATCCGCACGTCGTTCGTCAACTGCACCAAGGGCGAGGTCAAGCGCCTGGCCATGCCCAGGGACCTGGCCGAGCGCCCCTGGGACCACCTGGACTTCCTCGGCTGGCGCGACCCCGCGGCACCCCAGCGGGCGTACCTGGTCGCCGAGTCGGCGGACGGGCCGGTGGGAGTGGCGCTGCGGTTGGCGGCACCGCACGCCGGGCAGGCACGACGCAGCATGTGCTCGCTGTGCCTGACCACACACCCGGGCGGCGGCGTCTCGCTGATGACCGCACGCAAGGCGGGGCCGAGCGGGCAGCAGGGCAACTCGGTGGGCATCTACATCTGCGCCGACCTGGCCTGCTCGCTCTACCTGCGCGGGAAGAAGTCGGCCGCGCCCGGCGGACGGCTGCACGAATCGCTCACCCAGCAGGAGCAGATCGAACGGACCTCGGCCAACCTGGCCGGATTCCTGGACCGGGTGGTCGCATGACCACGGGAGCCGAGCACCGACCCGCACCTCGCCGACGATCGGAAGACGGCAGGCCCGTCGGTGGCGAGGTCTCCGCAGTGCCGTACCTCCGATCCACGGATCGGTTGGATGTCGTAGGCCCGCGGTAACGTTCCCGAACGCCGAGTTCGCACACGGACAGGTTCTCGCTGGGGCACGAGCGATTCCAACCCGTGGCGGCGCCTCGTCCGAGGACACGCTCGGGACTCGACCGAGGAGGGCTCTTGATGACCACGTCCGCCCGCCGTACCCGGGTCGCCATGGCGCCCGACGTGGAAGCCGAACGGCTCGGTCTGGCCGACCTCCTCGACACCCTCGACGAGCACGAGTGGCGGACGCCGTCCCTCTGCGCCGGCTGGTCGGTACGCGACGTCGTCGCCCACCTCACCCTCGCCGACCGCGAGTTCACCACCACCATGCTGCGGCTGATTCGAGCCCGTGGGGACTTCGACCGGGTGACCGCCGACATGGCCCGCGAGCGCGCCCTCCGATACAGCCCGGCGGAACTCGTCGCGCAGCTACGGGAAACGGCCGGCCAGCCCCGACGCTTCCCCATGAGCAGCCCACTGGACCCGCTGACCGACATCCTGGTGCACGGACAGGACATCACCCGGCCGTTGGGACACGAGCGTCCGCCGCCCGCCGAGCGGGCACTCCCGGTGCTGCGACACGTCTGGACGAGCTTCTTCTACGGCAACCGGAAGCGCTTCGCCGGGCTGCGGCTCGTCGCCACCGACGCCGACTGGTCGGCGGGCGACGGCCCACGGCAGGTAAGCGGACCAGCCGGCGACCTGCTCCTCGTCCTCACCGGACGGCGCGCGGGGCTGACCGGGCTGACCGGTGACGGGCGAGCCGAGGTCGCGACCAGGCTGAAGTAGCTCCAGGGGGCCGTGCACGAGGCGGTTGCGGCACCGCCGCCCGAGGCCCTAGCGGTAGTAGCCGTCGACCGGGACGCTCGCCTCGTCGAGGAGCGCCGGCCCCTCGTACGGCACCGACGCGAAGCCGCCGGACGGCTTCAGCGCCAGGAGTTGTTCGGTGGACAGCGCGTACACGACGCGGCCGAGTCCAGCGCGTTCGATCGCACCGGTGCACATGTTGCACGGCTCGCAACTGGTGTACATGGTCGTGCCCGCCGCCGTGTCGGTGGCGAGTTCCCGGGCCGCCCACCTGGCCAGTTTCAGCTCCGGGTGGGCCGTGATGTCGGCGTCGGTCACCGAACTGTTGCGTTCCTCGGCCAGGACCATGCCGTCGGGGCCGACCAGCAGCGATCCGAACGGCGGGTTGCCGCCCGCTCTCGCCTCGGCGGCAAGTTCGATCGCCCGGCGCAGATGCCGTTCACTGTCATGGCTCATCGTTGCTCCACTGTCGACTGGACGAATCCACGGGTCACCGCGACCGGCCTGGCCATGGTGATCAGGACATTGCCGGCCCGGCGATGGCTCCGAAAGCCTATCCAGGCGGGACAGGCAAATGAAGAGACTCTTCACGGCGTACGGGAGGATCAGCCGTGGATCTGGCGGTACTCTGGCCCGATGGCCGAGAATATCGACGCAACCGACTGGTCGATCCTGACGGAGCTGCAACGCGACGGCCGCATCCCGCTCACCGAACTGGGGCGACGGGTGAGCCTGAGCGCCTCCGCGACCACCGAACGGGTCAAGCGACTGGAGACCGCCGGGGTGATCACCGGCTACCGAGCCGAGGTCGACCTGGTGAAGGCCGGCTTCCCGATCCTCGCCGTGGTACGCCTGAAGTACCCGGGCAGCCAGCACCAGCCACTGCACCGGTTACTCGACGAACGCCACGAGTTCCTCGAGTGCCTACGCACCACCGGCGACGACTGTTACGTACTGAAGGCGACCGCGACCTCGATGGCCCATCTCGAACAACTCATCGACGAATTGGCCCAGTTCGGCAGCACCACCACGAACCTCGTCTACAGCCAGCCCCTGCCGTACCGCGGACCACAGGCACCGTCGTGACGCAGCCGCGACGACCTGCCACCCCCATCCGCCAGACCACGTCCACGGGCCCGTGGCCCGGCAGACGCGAGTGGCCCGGACCACCTGGGCCCGGGCCACTTCGTGGTGCTGACAGCGTTACCGGGCCTGGCTGCCGACCGGGGTGTTCACGAAGACGAGGGCGTCACCGACGCCCCGCTGGCTGCCGCCGCTCGGCTGGTTGACCAGTTCGCCCTCGACCGACATGGTGGTGGAGCCGCCACCGTCGAGGTTCATCGCGTCGCGCAGACCCAACGCGTCGGCGACCACCGCCGTCTCGGCCATCGTGGTGCCGACACTGGAGGTCATCCGGCCGTCGATCGTCGCGAGCACGATCTTGCCGTCGCGGGTCGTCCCGACGATGGTGCGGGGGTTACGCGCGAAGAAGCTGTCCGAGGGCGATCCGACCGGCACCACGATCTCCCCACCGGCCGTGAGCCGGTAGCGGCCGTTGACCCCGAACAGTCCCGGGCGCAGGTTGAGCTTGTTGCCCTTCTCGTTGATCAGGGTGTTGGTCTGCTTCACGCAGCCGTTCGCGACGTTGAGCAGGGTCAGGGCATCCTGGCCGGTCGCCTGGAGGGACGTCTGCGCCGGCGCCAGGGCCGTACCACGGGTGGTCGACGTGCGCACCACGCAGCCGCGGTCGTCGAGGACCACCTCGACGCCGGGCCCGGACGGGGTCGTGGCGGCGAACTCCGGGGTGAACTGGACCACGTCCCCGGGCAGGGTGCACTGGGTCTGGTCGGTCAGCGCCGCGCAACCTGCCGGGATCACCGGCGGGTGGTTGATGAACTCCAGTGCCAGCGTGGCCTTGGTCCGTACGTTCTTGACGCTGCCGGTCCACTGCAGCCGGCCCATCAGGACGACCTTGTTGGTGTTGGCGTCCACGACGACGTCGACCTCGGCGGCGTCGGTACCCGGCTCGCTGAGCAGCTTGCCGTCGAAGAGCCCCAGACCCACCGGGTCGCCGGGGTACTGCGGGTTCGCGGTGAAGGTGAAGAAGGATGCGTTGACGCCCGCCAGGGCGCCGGCTGAGCGGACCAGGTCGGTCGTCGTCTCGACACCGGCCAGGTCCGGCCCGTACGTCGCGGCCAGGTGCCCGCTGGTCTTCTTCGGATCGATGGTGAGGACGTTGACGACCCAGGGGCCACGGGTGGTGGTGTTGATCTGGTCGGCCGGAGCCGGCTCGGTCCCCCGTACGATGTGGGTCAGCGTGACGCCGCTGGTCAACGGCTTGATGACGCGTGTCTCGGTGAGATTCGTATCGCCCAGCGGTAGGACGTCACTGCTGGCCATGGCTTGACTGCCCGGAACCAGACCGAAGCTGACAGCCGCGACAACGGTCGCCGCGATAGCTCCGACCCGGCGGTACGGGGATGCCGAGGGGTTGTACGAAGTCATGATCATGATCTTTCTGTGCCAACCCGACGTCGCTCCTTCACGGCCGTTGGCCAGTGAGCCAACTCTGGGTGACAAAACACTTCATCCCCGAGGAAGCTCCCGAGGGAGACCATCCGCCAGCTGCTGGGCTTCCTCAGGTAGCGCGCCCCGCTCGCCACGATCCGTGGTGATGCATCGACAAACGCCACTACACTGTCAGCGGTGTTGGTGGTCCAGGTGCTTGGCCGCTTACGCGTGTGGCACGGTGACCGGGAATTGGACGCCGGTCCACCCGCACGCCGTCTCGTGCTGGGCGTCCTGGCGCTCAACGCCGGGCGGCTCACGACCCGGCGCGAGCTGATCGAATCACTGTGGGGCGAGCGGCCGCCGTCGAGTGCCGTCAACGTGCTGCACACCCACGCCAAGCACCTGCGCCGGCTGCTGGACCCGCAGCGCAGCCCGCGCGGCCAGGACGGTGTGCTGTCGACCGTGGGCGACGGGTACCTGTTGCGCCTGCCAGACGACGCCCTGGACCTGCATCGCTTCCGCCGGATGGTGCGCACCGCACAAGCCGCCGAAGGCGACGGTGACCCGGCCCGAGCGACCGACCTGCTCCGGGAGGCGTTGCGGCTGTGGGAGGACGACCCGCTCTGCGACGTACCCGCACTCGAAAGCCACCCGGAGGTCGCGGGTCTCAAGGCGGAGCGTCGCCGGGCCCAGCTCTCGTACTGGAACCTGATGCTCCACACGGGCAACGCGGCCGAGATCGTCACGGCGTTGGCGGTGGAGGGCGCGGCCCACCCGCTCGACGAGACCGTGCAGGCCACGCTGATCCGGGCGTACCAGGCCACCGGTCAACGGACGATCGCGTTCGAGCACTACGAGGCGACCCGCCGCGCGCTCGCCGACGGGCTGGGCGTGGATCCGGGGCCGGAGCTGGCGCAGGCTCACCGTGAGCTGCTGGCGGAACCGGTGGACCGCCCCGCGTCGGTGGTTCCGCACCAGCTTCCGGCGCCGGTCCCGGACTTTGTCGGCCGTACGCGGGAACTCGCCCTGCTCGACGCCGCGTACGGCGCCCGCCCTCCCGGTGTCGTCGTGGTCTGCGGCACGGCCGGTGTGGGCAAGACCGCGCTCGTCGTGCACTGGAACCACCTCTACCGCGATCGTTTCCCCGACGGCCAGATCTACCTCGACCTGCGGGGCGACGACGCCGAACAGGCCACCTCCGCACAGGACGCGCTGGGCCGCCTGCTCACCGCCGTCGCGGTGCCCGGTCACGACATCCCGGCCGACCTGGAGTCACGCGCCGCCCGTTGGCGCACCGAGACCGCCGGCCGCCGGATGCTCGTGCTCCTGGACAACGCGGCCTCGACGGAGCAGATCCGACCACTGCTACCCGGCAGCCACGACGCCCTGGTGGTGATCACCAGCCGCGACAGCCAGGCCCCGCTGGTTGCCCTGCACGGCGCCCGCCGCATCGAGCTCGACCTGCTCCCGCCACCGGACGCGGCCCAACTGCTCGGCCGGCTGCTGGGCGAACGGGCCATGGCGGACCCGGACAGCATCGACTCGCTCGCCGCCATCTGCGCCCGGCTCCCCCTCGCGCTACGGCTGGCCGCCGAGTACGCAGGCGCGCAGTCGCACCTTCCGCTGGCCGGCGTCGTATCCCGGATACGGCGGTCCGGTCCCCTGGACCTGTTGGACGAGGCGGGAGGCAGCGCGGCGATCCGGCACGTCTTCGGCTGCTCGTACGAGCGCCTGGGCGCCGAGGCGCAGCGCCTGTTCCGGCTGCTGAGCCTGAACCCCGCGCCGTACTCCACCCTGGCCTGCGCCGCCGCGCTCGCCGGCCTGGACGACATCGCGGCGGCTCGGCTGCTCGACCGGCTGACCCGCGCACACCTGGTGGGGTGCGACTCGTCGGGCCGGTACGCGCTCCACGACCTGCTGCGCGCGTACGCAGCCGAGCTGAGTGCGGCCGTGGACAGTGAGTCCGAGCGTACGGCCACGGTCGACCGGTTGCTGGAGCACTATCTGGGGACGGCCACCGCCACGAGCGACGTTCTCTACCCGGGGTGGAGCGCCAGCTGGCAGCAGGCCGGGCTCGCCCTCAAACCCGGTGACACGCCGATCACCCCGGCCGCGGCACTGTCATGGCTGGACGGCGAGCTTTCGTCGTTCGCGACGATCTGCCAGTTCGCCCTGAAGAACGGGCGACCGGAGTACGCGGTCAACATCGCCGCCGCCCTCTACCGGTATCTGGAGGCGGGCCACGGCATCGAGGCCGAATCGATCCACCACCACGCCATCCAGGCCGCCAGGGAAATGGGCGACCCGGCCGCCGAGGCGCACCTGCGTACAAACGCCGGGGTCATCCAACGCCTGCTCGGGCGGTATCCCGCGGCGACGTCGGAGCTCGGCCAGGCGCTGGCGCTGTACGGGCGTACCGACAACCGGCACGGCCAGGCGCGGTCGCTGTCCAATCTGGGCATCATCGAGGAACGGACGGGTGACTTCGCCTCGTCGGTTGCTCGGCACACCAGGGCGATCGCGCTCTACCAGGAGATCGACGACCTCTTCGGTCAGGCCGCGGCGCTGACCAACCTCGGCAACGTCGAGTCGGCGATCGGCGAGCACACCCGAGCGGCGCAACGGTTCCTGGCCGCTCACGACCTCTTCGAAGCGCTGGGCGAACGCGCGGGGCAGGCCATCGCGCTCACGAACCTCGGCGGGATCCACACCACCCTCGGCGATGCTGCCCTCGCCACCGGGGCACTGGCGCAGGCGCTGAGCCTGTTCCGCCAGATCGACCACCGCGACGGCGAGGCGACGGCGCTGAGCAACCTCGGGACCGCGTTGAGCCAGCAGGGGCTGCACCAGGAATCCATCGGATATCTCGACGAGGCCCTCGCGATCTTCCGCGGTATCAAGCATCGTTACGGCGAGGCGAGTGTCCTGAACGCCATGGGGGAAGCGCTGCGCGCCATGGGCCGCGACGAGGAGGCGCTCGAGCGGCACAGGTCGGCCCTGACGATCGCCACCGAGACGGGTGACGAGGACGAGCGGGGCCGTGCCACGGCGGCGCTCGCGAGTCTCGGCCGGGGCCACCCGCCAGGCCAGTGACGCCTGCTCGACCAGCCGGCCGAACGGCACCTGCGACGCGACGGGTGCCGGTGAGCGGCCATTGCCCACGCGGGTGCACGGCTCGACGGCCGGGCGGCCCGGGTGGGCCGCCCGGCCGGGCGCTCAGGCCACGACCTGGAACACGTCGTTGTCGATCACACGGTTGCTCTCGTAGAAGCGGTTGAGCTCGTTGCCCCCGCTGCTGTTCTCGAACGCCGGGATGTAACAGACGTTCCACCCGCCGTTGTCGCCGGGTTGCCGGATCTGCACCCAGTCGATCTGGCAGCCGGCGAACGTACGCCCGTAGGAGTGCCCACCGGTGAAGGCACCCTGCAAGGTGGAGCGGAACGGGTACTCGTCGCAGCTGTATCCATCTGGCGCGGTGTACATGCCGGGGCAGGCCCGGTTGTGGTTCTGGGTCTGGTTGAAGGGGTCGGTCATCCGGGTCAGGGTCCCGGTCACACCGTGGTTGAGCGCCATCCGGATGTGCTGCACGTAGCTGCCATTGGCCGGGCTGGGCCGGTACACCGGCCGGATCGACGGGTAGACGCAGCCCGGCTGGTTGAACCCGGGTACGGCGTTGTCGCAGCGGAACTCCAGGCTCGACGCGCCGACCACGTTCGACTCGGGCGGTGTCCAGGTGGCGTTGAGGAACCAGAAGCCCAGCTTCATCCGGGCCTGGTGGACGGCGCCGGGAGCGGTCGCGGTCGTGCCGGCGTTGAGGATGAAGTTCGCCTGCGCCCCGACGTAGTCGAAGCGCTGGAGCCCGCCGCCGGTGAACCCGTTGCAGCCGTACTCGCAGAAGCCCTCGTGCGATACGTAGGTCCCGATGACCTGGCCCAGCAGGGTGGTTGCCCGCACGGTGACGTTGTACCGTGGCCGCCCGTCGATCGATCCCAGGTCGGCCATGAACGTCGCCGTCATGTCGATGATGCCGATCAGCTGCCCCGACGGGATGAGGTAGACGTACAGGGTGAGCGGTACCGTGGCGCAGGCCCCGAACCGCTCGACCGCCCACGCTCCGTTGCCGCAGGTGACGGCCGTGCCGGCACCGTCCGGTGCGGCTTGCGCGGGGGTTGTGGTGCGGGTGGGCTTGCCCATCTCGGCACAGGTCGCGGTGCCGCCCTTACCCGCGGTCTTCTGTACCGCCGCCGCGAGCACCGGTGCGCAGGCGGCGGGCAGCGCGCGTTGCGACAGGGTGAGCGCGGCGGGATCGTCGGGCGCCGCGGCGGCCGGCTGCGCGGGCAGCAGGGCCACGGCGCACGTCACGGCCGCGGCCAGCGCGAGCAGGCCCCTTCGTACGTTGGAATCGGGCACGTGTCCTCCTCCGGAGTCGGTGACGGTCGCCCGTCGGGAGAGTCGGGAGACCGGCTGGCCGGAACCTAACGAGGTGCACTGGACGACCACTGGCGCCCGGCTGGACGGACCGTGGCCGGGTACGCGCCCTCCGACACCGCCCGTACCGCCCGCGGTGAAGCCGGCGCGCCGACCAGGGCGGGCGTCAGACGCGGGGCCGCCGCCGGGCGCGCACCGCGCGGCGGGCCGGACCCGCCGGGGGTGCTCAGCCGCCGAGGGTACGCAGGATGCGGGCGAGTTGTTCCCGGTCGGCGTCGTCGAGGTCGGCGAAGAGCCGTTCCGCCTCGGTCTGCCGGGCGGCCCGGATGGCGGCGCCGACGCGACCGCCCTCCCCGGTCAGCGCGACCAGCGTGGCGCGTCGGTCGCCCGGATCGGGGCGACGTTCGACCAGGCCGCGGGCCTGGAGGTCGTCGACCACCTCGGTGGCCGAGCGCGGCGCGATCCGCAGGTGTTCGGCGAGGGCGCTGAGCCGCAGCATGCCGTGTCGGGCGAGGACCCCGATGGCGCGGGCCTGGCTCGGGGTGATGTCCCACGGTTCCAGCGCCTCCCGGCTGCGTCGCCGTAGCCGGCGCGCGACGCCCCAGAACGCCTCCGCCAGGGACTCGTCGTCGCCGTTCACCCCGGTCACACGAGTCTCGCCGTTCTCCCCTGGCACGGGAGTTTCGCCGTTCACCCCGGTCACGGGAGTTTCGCCGTCCGCCTCGGTCACGGGAATACGGTAGCAGGGGGTACGGTTGTTACCTCATGATGAGGTAACCTCAGCAATATTGCCGACGAAAGACAGGTACCCCCTTGGAACCCACCCCCTCTGGCCGCGACCGCGGCCACCGCACCGTCAGCGCCGCCGAGAAAACGCAGGCCAGCCAGGTTTCGCTGCGCCGCATCGCCAGGCTGTTCACCCGGCACCGGGCCGCGCTCGCCATGGTCACCGCGATCATCGTGGCCTCCTCGGTCATCGCGATGGCCTCGCCCTTCCTGCTCCAGCACGTGATCGACCGAGCCCTGCCGGAACGCAACCTGACCCTGCTCGTCTGGCTGGTCCTCGGCATGGTCGCAGTGGCCGCCGTCACCGCGATCCTCGGCGTCCTGCAGACCTGGATCTCCACCCGGGTCGGGCAGGAGGTCCTGCACCAGCTCCGCACCGACGTGTTCGGCCACCTCCAGCGGCAGTCACTGAGCTTCTTCACCCGGACCCGCAGCGGCGAGGTGCAGTCCCGGATCACCAACGACATCGGCGGCATGCAATCGGTGGTCACCTCCACCGCCACCGGCATCGCGTCCAACCTGACCACGGTTGTCGCCACCGCGGTCGCCATGGTGGCGCTCTCCTGGCGACTCTCCCTGGTCTCGCTGTTCGTGCTTCCCCCCGCGATCTGGCTGACCCGCCGGGTCGCCCGGCTGCGCCGCGAGATCACCGCACAGCGCCAGCGCGAACTGGCCGACCTCAACGTCACCGTCGAGGAGGGGCTGTCGATCAGCGGCGTACAGCTTGCCAAGACCCTCGGAACCGGCCCGTCGCTGATCGAGCGGTTCAACGCCTCCTCTGCCCGCCTGGTCGACCTGGAGCTACGCAGCGAACTCGCCGGCCGGTGGCGGATGGCCTCGATGAGCGTCATCTTCGCCGCCATCCCGGCCGTCATCTACCTCAGCGCCGGCCTGCCCGGCACCGCCGGCACGCTGAGCATCGGCACCCTGGTCGCCTTCACCGCGTTGCAGGGCGGGCTGTTCCGCCCACTGATGGGCCTGCTCAACGTGGGCGTCTCGCTGACCGCGTCACTGGCGCTGTTCGCCCGGATCTTCGAGTACCTGGACCTCCCGGTCGAGGTGGCCGACCCGTCCGAGCCGGTCGACATCGACCCACGCCAAGTCCGCGGCCACCTGCGTCTGGACGAGGTCAGCTTCAGCTACCAGGGCAGCGACGTCGCCGCGGTCACCGGAGTCACCCTGGACGTACCCGCCGGCACCAGCCTGGCCCTGGTCGGTGAGACCGGCTCCGGCAAGAGCACCCTCGCCGCCCTGGTCAGCCGTCTGCACGACCCGGGCAGCGGTCGGGTCACGGTCGACGGCGTGGACCTACGCGACCTGCGCCTGACCGACCTGGCCGCGATCGTCGGTGTGGTCAGCCAGGAGACGTACCTGCTGCACACCACCGTGCGGGAGAACCTGCGCTACGCCCGCCCGGAGGCCACCGACGCCGAGATCGAGGCCGCCGCCCGCGCCGCGCAGATCCACGACCTGATCGCCGGCCTGCCCGACGGGTACGACACCATGGTCGGCTCGCGGGGACACCGCTTCTCCGGCGGCGAGAAGCAGCGCCTGGCCATCGCCCGCACACTCCTGCGCGACCCGCGGGTCCTGGTCCTCGACGAGGCGACCAGCGCTCTGGACACCGAGACCGAACGGGCCGTGCAGCGTGCTTTCGACGTCCTCGCCGAGGGACGCACGACGATCACCATCGCGCACCGGCTCTCCACCGTGCGCGGCGCCGACCAGATCGCCGTACTCGACCACGGGCGGATCGTGGAGCGCGGCACCCACGACACCCTGATCGACGACAACGGCCGGTACGCCATGCTCGCCGCGTGACGGGCGTACCGCGTCAAGGATGCCGACGCCCTCGGGGTGGGGCCCCTCCACAGGGCCCCACCCCGACCCGTCAGCGCAGCCCGAAGGCCCTGGTGATGCGCTGGTCGACACTGTTGCCCGCCGCGTCGCGGGCGATGGCGCGCACGGTGACGAACCGTGCCGTACGCGGGGCGTCGAGACTGGTCCGCCAGCCGTCACCGCTGCGGTGGAGCTTCGCGTGGCGCCAGGTGGCGCCGTCGTCGTAGGAGACGTCGAGTGTCACCGTACGGATGGCGGGCGCCTGCGCCGCCGATGGTAGATGCAGTGCGGTGACGGTGAGGTCGGCGTTGCGTTTCGTCTTACCGTCGACGTCGGTGTCCACGGCGTAGTCGAGCTGGATCAGCGACGGGTTCCACACCATGCCCTGGCTGACCGCGCCGGAGGTGAAGCCCCACTCCGTACGTGTGGCGGTGGAGTACGGCCCAGCCCAGCCGTCACGCTTGTTCTCCGACACCAACCGGTACGGCAGCGGCTGCGAATTCAGCAGACCGACGGACAGCATCCGCTGGTACCGGTCGGTCTCCTGCAGGAGCGTGTTGCCCTGGTAGAGGCGCAGCACGTTGTCGGCGGCGTAGTTGTCGTAGGTGTCGCCCTCGTGGGCGGTGCCCGAGTCACCCCAGCCGGGGATCCAGGCGGAGATGCCGCCGTCCTCGCGGAAGACGCCGTAGTTGTTCAACAGGCGGGGACGCTGCACCGGGCCGAACCAGCGTTCCTCGTGGACCGAGCCGGCCCGGTACGCGGTGAGAGCGGTCTGCTGGCCCTGCTCGCCGGGGATCGTGACCTGCGCGGTCCACGGCTCGCCGGCAGTGACCCAGTCGGTGCGCTCGCCTCGCGCCGGGATCTCGACGAAGTCGAGAATGCTCGACGCTCCCGACGGCGTCAGGTCACCGCGCGCTTCGAGCGCCCGCGCGGGCCGCCAGTTGCGCAACGACATGTCGACCCGGGCCAGGTCCCGCTGGGTGAACCGGTGGGTGAGGTTGGCCGGCACGGCGCCGATGTAGTCGTGGACCAGGTCGTAGACGTATTCGGTCTCCGGGTGGGAGGTGACGTCGAGCCGGACCCGCCGCTCGTGGCCGATCCGGCCGATCAGCTGCTCACCCTCGTCGCGGGTGAGGGTCGCCACGGTCACCGGCGGCGGGTCGCGTGGATCCCACACCGAGCCGACCCACGGTTTGAGGCGCCCGGTGCCGTCGTTGACCACGAGCAGCAGCCGGGCACCGGCAGACGCCGCCGCGGCAGCCTGCTCCTCGACCGGAACGCTGTCGTCGCGGCGTACGACGACGGCCTTGCCCCGCGCGTTCACCGGGGCGTACGCGTCGCTGCCCCCGGTGCCGGCGAACACCGCGTCGAGGTGGTGCACCTCGGACGGCAGCGGGGTCTTGGCGCGCTGCACCCGCAGGTCGTCGTAGCCCCGGCCGCCGGTGGCCACGGTCAGCGCGGGCTGGGCCGTGCGCCAGCGGGCGCCGATGGAGAAGGTGCCGGTCACGACCTTCGGGCCGGTCGGCAGCACCCAGACACTGTCGTACTCGGCACCCGGGTACCAGGCGGAGACCCAGGGGTTTCCGCCGAGGTCGCGGAGCAACTCGAACCGCGAACCGTCCACCGTCGACGGCTGCGGGGTGGCCACGGTGACCCGGCGGGCCCCGGTGGCGTCGAAGACGACGGTACGGTCCCGGTCGAGCGTGATCTCGGGCAGCGGCAGCAGGGCGAACCCCCGCGAGTGGGGCCCGTTGACGCCTTCGACGTCGGTCTTCAGCCAGGCCGCGTACGTGCCCCCGGTCAGCCGCAGGTCCAGGGTGCCGGTGTCGTCGATCTGCTGCACCGGCAGGGCGCCCTCCTTACCCAGCAGGACCAGCTCTCCCCCGACCGGCCTGCCGCTGCGGTCCTTGGCCTTCAGGGTGAGCTGGTGGCGTACGCCCTCACGGCCGACGGCGACCGAGGTGTGGGTGCGGACGGCGCCGGAGGTGTCGGTCGCCGTCAGGAAGCCCGACGTGAGGCGGTCGGCTGGCACCCGGTCGAAGTCCGTGGTCAGGGTCACCGTGGCGGTGCCGTGCGCCGGAACGGTGACCTGCCGGGCCGACACGGCGACCAGGTCCGCCGGGCCGCCGTCGAGGGCCGTGGCGAGGTCGAGGGTGACGGGGCTGTCGGCGATGTTCGTGTAGCGGACCTCCCGGTCGACCGGGCCCTCGGGAGCCGTCGGCCAGTCCGGGTATCCGAAGTCGGCGCTGGTGGTGGCGAAGACGGTCGCGGCCGTGGTCGCGGCGATGTCCAGCCGGCCGTTGCCGCCCTGGAACGGGGTGATCTGCGGGGTCGCCTTGGTGGTGCTCACCAACGCTTCCTTGAGTTGCTTGCCGGTGAAGTCCGGGTGCTGGGCGGCCAGCAGGGCGGCGGCACCCGCGACGTGCGGGGTGGCCATCGAGGTTCCGTCGCCGAGCCGGTACAGGCCCTCGCCGTCGGAATACTGGGACCGGGCGGCGAGGATGCCCACGCCGGGGGCGGTGAGGTCGGGCTTGATGGCTTTGTCGCCGACCCGCGGCCCCTGGCTGGAGAAGTAGGCGAGGACGTCCGCGCCGTCGACCGCGCCGACGGTCAGCGCGGCGTCCGCGGCACCGGGCGTGCCCACCGTGTACGGGCTGGGGCCGCTGTTCCCGGCCGCGACGACGAACAGCGCGCCGGTTTCCTCGCTGAGCTCGTTGAGGGCCACGCTCATCGGGTCGGTGCCGTCGGTGGGATCGGCGCCGAGGCTCATGTTGACGACCTTGGCACGCTGGTCACGGACGGCCCACTCCATGCCGCTGATGATCCACGACTCCTGGCCGGAGTTGTTGTCGTTGAGAACCTTGCCCACGTGCAGCCGCGCGCCCGGGGCGACGCCCTTCTCCTTGCCGTCGGAAGCGGCCCCGGTCCCGGCGATGGTGGAGGCGACGTGCGTGCCGTGCCCGAAGACGTCCTTCACCGTCTCACCCGGGACGAAGGACTCGGCGGCGGCGATCTGACCCGCGAAGTCGGGGTGGGTCGTGTCGATACCGCTGTCCAGGACGGCGACGTCGACGCCCTTGCCGATGTTCCCGGACTTCCACACCTCGGGCGCGCCGATCTGCGCGGTGCTGTCCGCGAGAGTGGCCTCGACCTTGCCGTCCAGCCACACCTTGGCGATACCGCCGGCAAGCGCGAGCCTCCCACCCGTGGAACGCTCGGCCACACCCCCGCCCGTGGTGATCGAGGACCAGAACGCGTCGGAGCGGTCCACGTCCAGCGCCGCGCCCTGGATGCTGTCCAACACCCGCACCGTACGGGCACCCTCGGGCGCCGCGGTCCGGCGTGCAGCCGCCCCGGCATCGGTGTAGGTGACGATCAGCGGAATCCGGTCACGATGTGCGTCGTCGTAGCCGTCCGCCAACAGTTCGGTGATGTTGAACAGTTGCTCGTCGAGCAGCCCGGCGGACACGTACGGCAGCGCCCCGTGCGGGTAGACGTAGGTGTCCGTCCCTTTCCGGTGCGAGGTGTACCCGGTCAACCGACCGGCGGTGTCCCGTACCTCGGGGCTCAACCCACCGTCGGCCATCCTGGTCGCGGTGACCTTCTCACCGGTGATCAGCGTGACGGTGTACGTGGACACGGAAGCAGCCGGCGCGACCGACCCGACGGAGGATGACGGAGGGTCGGCGGGCGCGGCCGAAGCCGGGGCGGGCGACGAGGCGAGCACCGCGGTAGCGGTGAACAGCGCCAGCAGCCGACGTCCGCAAAGACGTGAGAGCAGCACAGGATTCCCCAGGTTGATCATCAGACGGATGGCACATGGTAATCCGTCGATCGTTTCGGCAAGAGTGCTTTGCTGTTGCGCGGCTGGTACGAACACGCGGGCCAGGCCGCGGCGTGGAGCCGCAATTTCCAGCCGACGAGCCCGACATGGGCGCCGTGCGAGAATGCGTGGATGCCGACCGATGGACGGGCCCTGGTTCTCGGTGGCGGTGGCGTGACCGGCGTCGCGTGGGAGGTCGGCCTGCTGCACGGCCTCGCCCAGTACGGTGTCGACCTCACCGTCGCGGACACCGTCATCGGCACCTCCGCGGGCGCGGTGGTCGCCGCGCAACTCACCGGGGCCACTCCCCTGGCGGACATCTACGCGGCCCAGATCAACAGCGGTCCCGGTGAGACCCCCGCCCGGATCGGTGCAGGACTCGTGGTCCGTCTCCTGGTCGCGGCGGCCTGGCCGGGCGACCGGCGGCGCGGACGAGCCTGGCTCGGGCGAGCAGCATTACGGGCGAGGACCATGCCCGAAGCGGAACGGCGAGCGGTCATCGAACGGCGGGTACCCGACCGGCAATGGCCCGACCGTCGGCTCCTGGTGACCGCCGTCGACGCCGAAACCGGCGCGGACGTCGTCTTCGGTGGCGACAGCGGCGTGCCCCTGATCGACGCGGTAGCGGCCAGTTGCGCCGTCCCGCTGGTCTGGCCACCCGTCACTATCGACGGACGGCGGTACATGGACGGCGGCGTACGCTCGGTCGCCAACGTCGACCTGGCGACCGGTCACGGCCGGGTGGTCGTGATCGCACCCACCACCTCGGCCCTGCGCCGCTCGGACCGCCCCCAGACGCAGGCGGCAGCACTCGGCGTGCCGAGCATCGTCGTGACACCGGACGCCGCAGCACGCACCGCGATCGGCCCCAACATGCTCGACCCCGCCCGACGCCGGGCGGCAGCCCACGCCGGACACGACCAGGCCGCATCGATCGCGGACCAGATCCGCGCGATCTGGCGATAACGGACGGACCGGGTCCGGAGGCAGCGATCGACCTTCGGGCTGTCCACATCGTCAACGCGCGATCGTGCAACCCATCCTGGCCCTACACCACGTCGAGAACCCGGCCCACGACAGTTGACGCGCTCACTAGACCGGGACGAAGGTGGCGGCCAACACCCGCCAGTTGCCGTCCTCACGCACCCACAGCCGGGTGTAGCGCAACCGCGCGGACATAACCGCACCGCCCTGGACGGCATCCACCGCAGCGACCGTGCGGGTCACCCCGGTCTCACCGTCTTCCTGGACGTCGAGCGACTCCTCCACCAAGTTGGTGATTCGCAGGGCCCCAGAGCGGTAGCTTTCCAGGTCGTCTTCCTTCGTAAAGATCTTGCCGTCCGGTCCAGCAGCCACGACCTGGGGGTGCAGAAGCGCGTCGAGGGACTCGACATCGGCGGCGCGCTGAGCTGCTTGGAGTTGACGTTCGGCGGTATGGAGATCCATCCGCCGATCCTCTACAGCGCCCCGCTACAAGACAAGCCGGTTCGCTCGCGGCAGAACGACTTTGACGCGCTTAGAGCACACGAGGCTAGAGGTTGGCCCGTTCAGGCCGCGCCACCACCAGAGCCGCCGTGTCTCGCCTGGAGAATCGCCCGGGGACGTTGAGCCCCGACCGAGCTGCGAAGTGGAAGCTGTTCAGAGCAGTAATCCACTTGTCGGCGACAGCGAACCAAGCCTCCTCGTCCAGCTTCACTCCCTGCCGAGCTGGATGCTCAAGCTCCCATACAGCGTGATTCAGCTCGTGAGCAGCCTCAATGGTGGGGCCATCGGCCAGAAGGGGTAGCACCTCGAAGAGATCGGCCCTGCGTACCTCAAATTCTTCGAGTTGCCGGAGCAGGACATCAAGATCGTCCTCCGATGCGCCACCGATGCGCCGCTTATGAACTTGATTCGCGACAATGCCGGCCGACTTCACCGCGGAGATGTAGGCGACGTAGGCGTCCAGTCGGCGTTGATCCCACCGGATTTGCAGCTCCCTGGTGAACCTCTCCCGGTCCCCGAGTCTGCCGACGACGTATGTTCCGGCCGCCCCTACGAGTACGGCACCCAGGGTCGCCAGCGCCGTGATTGCTTGCCCCATCTCCAACGCATCCCTCCGACCTTGCGGCTATGCACAGCAAGGTAGTGACATGCGTCAAGCGCCACAGGCATCCTGGACCGGATCGCAGCTCGACGACAGGCCCTGGGGCGATCGGCGTCAGCTACTACGCGATCGACTTCATCTCGCCGTTCGGCCCGCTGAAGGCCGACGGCCGCGAGTACGACCCCGAGGGTCTGAGCGGCTATCTGGACTACAAGTCCATCTACACCAGTGCCGGTCGGCTGCCCTCCTAACCGAACCAGCCCGACAGGTTGCCAGCCCGAGCGTGTTGCCTGTCGGGCTGGCGATCAGACGCGGTGGCTGAGTGGGTTTCATTTGGTGGCGTGACCTCGACGCGGCGACCCCACCGGTCGGTAGGGTCGTCCGTATGGATCTGGACGACACCGCCGCCCGGCTGGGGGTACCCGTCGAGGAAGTCGACCGTGTGCGCCGGCTCGCCGGTGACCGGCCGTCGGCTCCGCTGCCCGCCAAGGCCGACGCACCGGCGATCCTCGACCGGCTCGCGGTCCGGCCGGACGACGCCGCCGAGATCATGGCGGGCTGGCCGGACCCCGGCTCCCCGCTGTGGACCTCGGAGCTTCGCTGGCTGCTCGACCGCTCGATCGCCCTGGTCCGCGCCGATCTCGGGGGTCACAGCTGGCTGTCGCCCGGTCCGGCACTGCCGCGCGAACGGGGTCCCGCCTGGCGGCATCTCTACGTGTACGCGTACCTGGCCCTGGTCGACGTCGTCACGGAGTACCACCGCGACCACGGCATCGCCGACGCCGTGTCGTGGTCGACCCTCGCGGACCTGGGCCGCAACCTGGCGATCGACCGGCGGATGCACCGCGAGGGCTGGCCGGTCATGCAGAGCTGGCTGACGCTGCACGCGCGCGGCGGCATCTACGAGCTGGGCCGGCTGCAGCACCAGCGCGGCGGCACCGCCATCGACCTGCACATCCCTGAATCGGGGCCGTTGACCCCGGAGGCGGTCGAGGCGTCGCTCGACGAGGCCCGCGCGTTCTTCCCTCGCCACTTTCCCGACGAGCGCTACACAGCATTCTCCTGCGGCTCTTGGCTGCTCGACCCGCAACTGCTGGAATACCTGCCCGGTGACTCCAACATCGCGCGATTTCAGCGGAGGTTCGAGCTGGAGCCCTATGAGGAGCCGGAAGGGCTGGACGCCGACGTCGAGGTGCTGCGGTTCGTGTTCCGCACCCTGACCACGCCGCTCGACCAGCTGCCGCGCCGCAACGTGCTCCAGCGCGCAGTCGTCGACCACCTGGGGGCTGGCCGCCACTGGCGCTGGCGCCGCGGTCGCTTCCCCATCTAGTGCCTCGTTGTTGCCCGAGCGGGTGGTCGAGAGTGCGGATCCAACAGTGCTTTCGGCCCGATCAGCGCTGATCCATGATCGGCCCGCCACCGGGTAGGTGGCGGGCCGATCACGGTCACGGGCGTACACGTCCGACGCGGCGATCGGGCCTGCCGGATCGGCCCTGATCGACGAGGGCTAGACCGAGGCTAGACCAGGAGGCATTCGGCGAGGTCGTCCGGTGTCACCACCGAGTGGGTCACGTCGGGTGGTGTCGGGGCACCCTTCTTCACCACGTCGACCCAGAACGGGTCGGACTCGAGAATGCGGTTGACGCGGTACCAGCCGTTGAGCTTGCCGCCGGCGCTGCAGTTGTCGCTAAGTTCCACAATGGCGGCGGAGAAGTGGATCCCCGAGCTTGCGCCGCCCTGGTGGGTGGAGGCGAATGGGTATTCGTCGCAGGACGGCCTGGTGTAGCCGGCCTTGTCGAGCGGCTTGCACTCCTTTTTCGCGCGTTGGTAGTTCTGGTACGACACGCTGCCTTTCGTCTTGCGGTTTGACGTGGTCCGGGTCAGGCAGCCGGTAGCGCTCGCGCAGCCCAGGTCCGACAGGTTGATTTTCCCCGGGATTCGCTTGATCTTGCCGGGGGCCAGTGGTGTGGTTGTCTGGGGATCGTAGAGCGCACCCCAGATGTGCTCGGCGGTCTGCTCCGACTTTTCCTCGTTGCCGTTGAGGACCCACGTCGGCCGTACCGACCACACCACACAGCCGCCCTTGTATCCCTTGTAGAAGGTCGAGCTGTCACACCGGAAATCGAGCCGTGTGTTGTCGAGCCAGCCGTGCCGGCGATCGCCATCGGACTCCGGATAGAACAGCGATGGCTGTATCCCACAGAACGCCTTGTAGTCCGGCAGCGCGGTGCCCTGGGGGGAGGTGAGAGTGATCGTCTGGTCCGGGGCGTTGATCCACTGACCGATGCTCTTCTGGATGCCGAGAGGTGTGTCCGAGTTGCAGCTCGAGGAGTTGTTGGCGAGGAAGGTCACCGGCCGGGTGATGGACGTGGGCCACAAGGTCGGCAGGTACTTGCTCACCCGTACGTATATCTTGATCTGCCTGCTGGTGGCCGACGGCAGGCCCCGTGCGGTGCCGTTGAGGTCACCGACGAACGAGTGCACGACGACGGAGATCTGCGCGATCCACTTCGGGCCCGTCGGGGTGTCCTGGGCGTTCGTCTCGATCTCCCCGATCTTGCCCGTGTAGCACACCGAGTAGGAACTTGGGATGTACCGGAACGTGCCATTTCCTCCGAGCTTCTTCTCGCAGTCCTCGTGCTCCAGGTGCTCGTACGGGTGCTCGTCGGCGAGCGCGGCCTGGGCCCGGGCAGCCGACGCGGCCGGCGCGACCCGGGTGACCGGGGTGACCGGGGTGACCGGGGCGTTCATGTCCGCCTGTACCTGTTCGACGGTCTGGGCCCGGTTGTAGATCCGGACCTCGTCGATCGCCCCCTGGAAGAACTCGCCCCAGATGCCGTTGCCACCGATGTGCAGGTCACCGTCGTCGACCACCAGGTCACGTGTCCTCGGCAGCGAAGCGACCTCGGCTCCGTTGACCAGGAGCCGAACCGTGGATCCGTCGTAGGTCGTGGCCAGGTGGCTCCACGTGTTCACCGGCAGGGGCTGCTCGCCGTCGACGATGGTGTGTTCCTCCTCCTCGCCGTTGAGCAACCAGGTCGACGGGGTGAACCCGTTCGAGGCGTAGAGCCCGTACGCGGAGCCGTACAGGCCGTCCTTCATCACCGCCGTACGCCAACTAGCCACACTCGTCGGGCGTACCCAGGCGGAGATTGTCATGCCGTCGGTCAGCCTGAGCGACGGGCTGTCCGGGATGGTCACCCAGCTCTCGTCGGCGCCGTCGAACGACAGTGCCCGGCCGAACTTGCCCGCCCGCCACGTCAGACCCGTCGCAGTGCCGGTGTTGGCGTTGCCGGACCGGTCGCCGACCGTCGTGCCCGAGCCTTCGTCCATCCCGTACGCGGCCACCAGGCCGACCGGAGCCGGGGTCGACTCGTCGGTGGTGAAGGACCACCCGTGCGGCGCGGCCATGACGTTGTCGTCGACGTCCTTCGCGCCGCTCACCTGCGCCGAGTAGGTGGTTCCGGCGGTCAACGGCTGCGCCGGTGTGAAGGTCACGGTGGTCCCCTCCTCGGCCACCGAGCCGGCAACCGCGGCACCGGCCCCGTCCGTCACCGTGAGCGCCGCTCCGGTGACGATCTCGTCGAACGTCGCCGTCACCGGCGTGTCCAGCGGCACGTCGCCGGCCCCGGTGCCCGGCACGGTGGACACCACCACCGGTGGGCTGGTGTCCGGCTCCGGTTCCCAACCGCCCGAGGGCAGGTCGAGGTCGGTGAGCCATTCCTCGCGCGACATGTCGGCGGGCGGGTACAACCCGTACGCGGAATCCTGCTTGATCGCGGCGGCTGCGTTCTGCCGCAGGGCCAGCGCCTCCTGCTCGCTCAGTACGGGCAGAGTCGGCGCCCGGTCCGTCCCGATCCGGTGGGCCATCATGTCCGCGACCGTCGGAGCGGGATCCTCCGCGCGGCTCGGGATGAAGAACGGCTCGACCTTGTTCGGCTCCGGAGCCTCGTACTCCACGAACAGCACCGGTCCGCGACCGTCGACGCCGGACCACTCGGAGGAGAGGTACTCGCGGTAGTTGGAGCCGCCACTGCTGTCGTTGTTCGCGGCGACCTGCAGGCCGTAGTTCGGCGAGCCGTCCGCCCAGGACTGGACGATGCTCTCGATGGAGTAGTACAACTCCTGCGCGGGCTGACTGCAGTTCTGGTAGGAGCCGTTGCGCTTGAGGATGCGACCCACCCCGGTGCCCAGGAGGGTCTGCCCGGATGTGGTGACGGCCGGTTGGTTGTCCCAGCGCAGGTCGACGGGGCTACTCGCGTTCAACGCCCAATCGCTGGTCACCCTACGTACCGCGATGTTGCCAGCCGAGGCGCCGCAGGCGGTGGTGATGTAGTTCCACGGCCGCATGTCGGCGTTCAGGATGGGTCGGCCGAAGAACGGCGCGCCGGTCAGGTTGAACTTCAGGTAGCTGCGGTAGACGTAGTAGGTCGACACCGCCCCGTCGAAGTTGTTCCGCCCGGCCAGCAACTCCTGTCGGAACTGCGTGGACCGACCGGTGCTGAACCTGCTATCGGTCGCCACGAACGCATCGGTGGGGAACCCCGGTCCGAACCAGGGCGTCGGGTCGCCAGCGAGGACCACCGGGTACGCGGTGGCGGGGTCGTTCAGGAACGTCGCGCTCGGTGTGTAGGTCAGCTCGGTGCCCTGGGAGTTCACCCCGACGGTCACCTCGCCGGTACGACCGGCCACCGGTGACCGGTCGGCGGCGGCATCCAGCAGAAGTGGTGGGACCAGGTCCGCCACCTTCACCCCGTCGTCGGCCACCTCACCCGCCCGGTAGCGCACACCTTTCGCGGCAGCGACCGTTAGTCCGAACGCGACCGATTTCGCGGGCCGGCGGTGCAGGACGATCCGGTGGCGGATGCCTTCCGGCGTGACCCGCACGACGAGGTCGACGTCCGGTCCGTAGGCGGCGGGATAGGTCGCGGTGTCACCGGACAGCACCGGTTTGGGCAGCGGCGTCGGCGTCGACAGCTTCGCCTCCCCGGTCCCGGTCTTCACCGACAGCAGCGCGGTGTCGCCGCCGGCAGACAGCCGTACCTCGTCCTTGGCGGACTTCGGCCGGATCGAACCGCCGTCGGCGACCAGTGTCAGGTCCGTCGCCCGCCAGCCGCCGTCGCGGGCGAACCGTACGGGGTAGGCGTGCACGGTGGTGGCGAGCGTCTTGCCGCCGGGGTTGGCGACCGTGGTCGAATTCTCGGTGTGCAGGCTGGGAACCTCGACCGGCTGGCGTCGCCGGTCTGCCTCGGCCAACGCCAACCGGACCGGATCGGGCGGGCTCGACGTTGCTTCGGTCGGGGTGGCGGGTTCGGTGGTGACGGTCGGCTCGGGTGCGGCGGTAGCGGGCACGGTAACCACCAGGGACGCAGCCATACCGACCACGACACTGATCGCGATTTGTCTTCGGTCCATCACGGCCTTCTCGCTCGGCTAGTGGGACTCTCCGTCGGTAGTCCCTGCCGCTCAGGAGGAGGCCTGGTCCATGCAGAACGCTGAATGCCGGCTGAACACGTCACACAGCCCGGCGGGCCTCGTCGGGCACTCCAGGCGCATCGAACCCGTCGATCACCGCGCGCCACGACAATACCGCGCTGGTTTGACCGGTCGAAGTTCTGGGAGGATGCCTCGACACATAGACGTCCGACGAACGGGGGGATCGGGTCGTGGAAGATGGTCGGGCAGAGCAGGGGTTGGACACCTCCGTACCGCACTCGGCACGGTTGTGGAACTACTGGCTCGGTGGCGGGGACAACTTCGCCTCGGACCGGGCGGCCGGTGACGAGATCGCCAGGCGTCTGCCACAGATCATCGACCTCGCCGTCGAGGACCGTGCCTTCCTGCGCCGGATGGTCGGTCACCTCGTCGCCGAACGGGGCATCCGCCAGATCCTGGACATCGGCACCGGCCTACCCACGGCGGACAACACCCACCAGGTAGCACAGTCTATCGCCCCGGAGTCACGCATCGTCTACGTCGACAACGACCCACTCGTCCTCGTACACGCCCGTGCCCTGCTAACCGGCACCGCCGAAGGCCTCACCGACTACATCGAGGCCGACCTGCGCGACCCGGACACGATCCTGCGTGCAGCCCGGCGCACCCTCGACTTGGACAAGCCGGTGGCGATCACCCTGCTGGGGATCCTGCACTTCATCCTCGACGACGATGAGGCACGAGATGTCGTGCGGCGGCTTGTCGACGCGGTGCCGTCGGGCAGCTACCTGGCCATCGCGCACGGCTGTCACGACATCAACCGGGCCGAAGCCGACGACATCGTCGGGTTCTGGAACGAGCACGGCACGCCGAAGATCGGCTACCGCAGTTCCACCGAGATCGCACGCTTCTTCGACGGCCTCGAGTTGCTTCCGCCCGGCGTCGTGTCCTGCTCACGATGGCGTCCCGGACCAGACACCCGCGACATCGACGTCAACCAGTATTGCGGTGTGGCCCGCAAGCCGTAGGACGGCCGCGCGGTCGGTCAACGGCGGAGCGTACGGACCGTCAGCGCCGGGTCGCTGGCGATCTCGGCCGGGGTGAACCGTTCGGTGACCCACCGCTTCGCGGCGTACCGGCGGGCCTGGTCCGTGCGGTACGGCGAGCCCACGTTGCCGGACTGGCCGTACGTGAGCAGCGTTCGGGTGCGCGGCCCGGCCGCGGTGAGCTCGACGGCCATGATGAAAGTCGACCCGTGCGCCACGTCCGGCAGCGACTCGCCCGCAGTCGGCTCCCACTCGTCGGTGATGACGTTGAAACACCCGTCGGCGCAACCGTGGAGCGGCACCCCCGCGTAGTGCTGCTGGCTGCCCATGGCCACGTCGACCGGCACACCGGCCAGACCGAAGAGCCGCACCGTCTCCGCGAACACGGACCTCACCTCCGGCCGGTCCGCTGCCACGCCCCGGGGCGTACGCGCCGGATCGGCCGGGTCGAACGGCACGGCGTACAGGTCGGCACCCCGGAACGTGGCGCGCTGGACGAACTTCTGCCAGAGGTACGCTCCCCGGCTGTCGAGGTCACCCCGCCCGTCCCAGGCGGCGAGGGTGGCACACGCTCCGCGTACGTCGACCGGGTCTCCGTCGGGATCCGGCAGGATCGGGTTGGTCCGGCACATCGCCACGACCGCCGCGCGGCCCTCTTCCGCGACGAGGTTGCGGTTGCCCAGCATCGTGGCTTGGAGGGAGGCGAGGGTGAAGCCGGGCGGGCCGAGGCCGTCGCTGCCGTCCAGCCGGTCGGCGATCATGTCGAGACCCAACCGGGTACGCGCGATGCGTTCGGTGCCGACGTCCCCGACGATCGAGGGGTAACCGGTGATCGGCGCTGCCGGGTTGGTCAACCAGGGGCTGTCGTTCATGTTGCTGACCGTGTCGGTACGGATCAGCGTCGGCAGCCGGCCCGGGCCGAAGAGGCCGGGGGCCAGCGCGTCCGCGTCGCTGCCCCAACCGCAGGAGGAGCGGCTGCCGTCGAGGACGATTTCGCCGTACTCGGTCCTGCTGCCGCAACGGCCGATCAGCTCGTCGCTGACGTGCGGAACAACCTGCACCCCGCTGAAATACGCGGCACCGTCGGCGTCGGCGGCGATCGTGTTCGCCCACGGGATGCCGAGGTGCCGGGTCAACGACCGGTGCAACCGTGTCACGTCGCGGGAACGGCCGATGTCCAACGTCTGGTCGAGGACGCGCAGATTGCCGGCGTTCGCGTCGCGCATCGCGTACGCGTGCTCCTCCGACCAGGGCACCGACCCGCCGGCGACGATCGGGCCGTCCGGTGTTCGGTAGATCCGGTGGCCGACGTGACCGAGCTGTCCGTCGGCCTGCCGCACGGCGACCCTGACCGTGGTCTGTTCCATCCGACGCGGCTGGCCGTCCACGAGGTAGCTGGTCGGGTCGCCGGGAACGAGCGTGAGCCGGGCCATCGTCGTGGTCTGCGCGGTCGACGCGGTATGACTCCAGGCCAGCCGGTCGTTGTGGCCCATGTTCACCACCGGCAGACCGTAGAACCCGGCACCGCTGACGTCGAGCTCGCCGGGAATGGTGAGATGCTGTTGGTACAGGCGCAGGTCACCGTTCCATGGCAGGTGCGGATTGGCCAGCAGCAGCCCGGTACGGCCGGCCGACGCCGCCCGGCCGACCCCGATGGCGTTGCTGGCCAACCCTGCCGTGGTGCGGGGCGAAGACGGTGCACCCGCCGCGCTGCGCGGCCAGAGCGACGCACCCGCCGCCGGCCGGACGGCACGGTCGACCGCGGTGCCGGGTGGCGCGGCGTTCGCGATCGCGTAGCTGGCGGCCTCGCCGCCGTTGAGCTCCGCGATCTGGTACGCCCGACGCCACACGTCCAGATCCGTGATCGGACGTACCCACCCCGCCCCACGGCAGGCGGCATCCGGCAACCCCGCCACCGTCCGCTCGGCCAGGTACCGGTTGTAGCCTGCGGCGTACCCCCGGACCAGTTCCCGGGCCTGCGACGATGGCCCGATCGGCGGTGGGCCGGCCAGTAGCCGCTCCACCGTTCGGGACTGGTTGACCCAGGTGTGGTAGATGTCGCTGGCGAGATTGCCGTCGTCGGAGCCGAACCAGCGCGACCGCTGACCGGACAGGGTCAGCACGTTGTCGGCGAAGGCACACAGGTTGTCCTCGGCGAATGCGAACCCCGCCCCCAGTCCGAGTCCGCGGTAGTCGCGGGCGACGATGTGCGGGATACCGTGCTCGGTCCGGCGTACCACCGCCCCGCCCGGCGGGGGATCTCCGCTCTCCCCCGCCGCCGAAGCACCGGCCGAGGTCTGGCCCACTCCGCCGAGCCCCGCCAGGGCCAGCACCAACGCGACGGTCCGCCATCCGTAGCGGCCGCACCGGGCACGTGGTTCGACTGTCTCCGTCATGGCCAGAACGGTCACATGGGATCGCGTGGCCGCGCGTCAGTCCGCGGAACCCAACCCAGATCGGCCGGCATACCGTGGACGTACGCCCACAGGATATGCAGCGAGCTCGATTAGGGGGCGATCGATGCCCAGCAGGCTCGGTTATCGGCTCACGGACGGGTGATCGCTTGCTCGAGCAGGTCCTGAAGGACTCGCTGCTGTTGGGAGGTGAGCGCACCTGCGCAGAAAACACGTTTGGCGGATCACGGCGGCCGCTGCTAGCTTTTCGGAGGCCGTGCGAGAGACCGAGGAGGTGGTACCCGTGAACGTTTCGACATGGGTGCTCCCCTCTGGGGTCACGGTCGGACGATAGGTCGTCCGGGAGCGCCGTTCACGAGCACTCCCGAAAGGCACGACCATGCGATTCACAACCGAGCAGCGCCTCGATGACGGCGTCCTCGAACGCGAATTCACCCTCGGCGACATCCCCGGCATCCTGTGGACGCCCGGATCCGCGACCGCACCGGTCCCGCTGATCCTGCTCGGCCACCCCCCGCTCGGACTGCGCAAGATGTACCCCCGTCTGGCGGCTCGGGCCCGGCGCTCCGTAGCGGATGGCTTCGCCGCCGCCACCATCGAGCTCCCCGGCAGCGGTGACCGGCCCCGTTGGGCCGCCATCGAGGAGGCCCGCGCCGACCTGCGCCGGGCGTTGGAGGCCGGCGAGCCGGTCAGCGCCGAGATCGTCGACGCCCTCGTCCTCCCGCTCGTCGACAGGGCGGTCCCGGAATCGCAGGCCGCCCTGGATGCCCTATTGTCGCTGCCCGGGATCGGCGGCCCGGTCGGGTACTCGGGGGGAGTGATCTCCGTGGGCATCCGGCTCGCGGTGGTCGAGCCGCGCATCGTGGCGGCCGGCTTCTTCGCCGGAAGTTTCGTGCCCCGCACCATGTTCGAGGAGGCCCGACAGGTCACCATTCCGCTGCATGTCCTGCTCCAATGGGATGACGAAGGCAACGACCGGCAGGCGGCCCTGGACCTGTTCGACGCCTTCGGCTCCAAGGAGAAAACGCTGCACGCCAACATGGGCGGACACACCGGTGTCCCGCAGTTCGCTGGGGAGGACGCGGCCGGGTTCTTCGCCCGGCATCTGCGCTAGCCGCGGGCCGGGGCCTCGCCGCCAGGACAGCAGCAAGCAATAGGCGGCGAGGGCCGGCGCCGGCCCTTCCTCGCTGACACCGGCCAGCGAGATCCACAACCGCTGGACTTTTGGTTCCCGCCGGTAGCGGTCGACCGCGGTGATGTCCCCAGCGCTGCTGCTGACTCGGGTCGAGCCGGGTCGCCAGCGTAAGCGCGTCGTCGAACCGGTCCGCCGCGACGAACGCGGCGACGAGCCGCTCACCGTCGACCATGTTGACGGTCCCTCTATTCGCTGGGCTACGAAGACGCGGAAGCTCCTGCCACCCGACTCACGATTGATCACCGCCGCCCGACACACCGGGTGACAAGATTGCGGGAGACGGACGGGAGTCCTGCGCGGGGATCAGCGGACCGCGGCCCAGCGCCCGGAGTCCGATCAGGTCGTCTGGCGTGGCGTCGGGACCGTCGTCGACGAGTTGGGGCAGCCTGGTGCCCAGCGCCGTCACCGCCAGCAGCATGATGGCTATCGCGAGCAGTACGTACAGCAGCGCGATTCCCCGTCCCTGCCCGGTGCCGATCACCGCGCCGGCGGTCAGGGCGAGCGCGCCGCCCGGGGACAGCAACGGTTCGAGAAGCTTCGACGCGTGGGCCACTAGCAGCCCGAAGCCGATCGGCAACGCCGACCACGCGATCATCGTGTTGAGTGCGAACACCGGGCCGTGGAACCGCTGCGGAACCTTGACCTCCACGATCGCGGTACGGATCCCGTCGATCACCGTCAGCATGAATGACATACCGAACACGCCGAGGCCGATCGTCACCAGGTTCGCTTGCAGGCCGGCCACCAGACCGAATGCGGCCAGGCACAACGTGTACAGCAGCACGCTTCGCATCCGGCGCCGCGCCGGGCCGCCCCACGCCCTCATGACGAGGCCGCCCAGCACGCCTCCCAGTCCCGCGCCGAGCAGGATCCAACCGATGTCGGCAAGCCGGCCGATCCCCAGCACCAGCGGTGGGACCAGCAGGAACAGCGGCGACAGGAGGACGTTGAGCAGCCCGAAGAAGATCAGCATCCGGCGGATCGGGGCGTCGCCCCGGGCGTACCGGAAACCGGTTTTGATCTCGGCCGTCACCAACTCTGCCGGCCCCGCCATCATGGGCGGGAAACGGACCAGGAGCGTGACGGTGATCGCGACCGCGTAGCTCAGCACGACGAGGACGAGGATGCTCCTCAAACCCACGACGGCCGTCAGCCCGACGGCCGCGACCGGCACGAACAGGCGGCCGGTCGTCGTCGCGACCTGGACGGCACCGGCGGCATGACCGAGGTATCGCTTGGGAACGAGTTGTGGCACCGCGGAGTCGGCGGCGAGCCGCTGGAAGGTGAGTGCTACCGACAGGAGCGCGAGCAGCGGATAGGTGTGCCAGATCTGCAGGCTTCCGGTCCACGACAGCAGGCCGAGCGTCAACTGGACCCCGGCCGCGCAGACGGCTCCGGCGAGCATGACCGTGCGACGATCGCGGCGGTTCACCACCCCGCCGGCCTGCGGCGCGACAAGCAGCCCGGGCACCAGCCCGGCCACGGCGGACAGGGCGAACTGGCCGGGCGAGCCGGTGGTCAGGAGGATCCAGATCGCGATCGCGAACGCGGCCAGCGCCGAGCCGCTGATGGAGACGAGTTGCGCCGCCGCCACCGCGAGAAAACGATGCATCGCCGGCCTGGGCCCGTCGGATGCGTCGGGCGAGTCCGCGCGCGAGACTTCGAGCAGCCGCCACCCGTCCCCGCTGGCCGGCTCCCCGGTGGAGACGGCCGGATGGGTGGTCGTCACGATCTCGGCGAGTTCGGCCGCGCGGTGCTTCTGGAAGAAGTGACCCGCCTCGTCGAGCAGCACCACGGCGGTGGTGTCGCTGAGGAAGTGCCACTCGCGGAAGCGCTCCTGGTAGAAGTCGGACGCCGGGTCCTGCTCCCCCGCCACGCTGATGACCGGCGCCCGCAGCCGCTCCACCGGGCTGTCGAAAAGCCGCGTGAAGTAGTCCTCGGCCGCTTCGGTGTCGCGGCGGGTGTTGTGGACGATGAGCCGGGCCTGCGCGGCATCGATGTCGCTCATGTCGAGCCCGAGCCCGGTCAGCCCGTCCGCATAGGCGCGGTCGCTGCGCGACGTGTCCGCATTGGTGAGCCGGCCCAGCTCGCCGAGCAGGCCCCGGCCCGGCCGGGCGAACGGGAAGATCGCACCGATGTAGACCGCCTCCGGGACGCGGCCGGCCGCCTCGAGTTTTCTGGCGATCTCGACGATGAGTGCCGAGCCGACACCGCAGTGCCCGTAGAGCGCGATCGGGCCGGCGACCCTCTCCTGGATCTCCTGCACGCACCGCGCGGCGACCTCCTCGAGCGGTGCGCGCTGCTCGTCGATTCCCGGGTCGTGGCCGGGGATGGCGACCGACCACAGCGCGTACGTGCCCGGCAGTTCGTCCGCCAGCGATTTGTACACCATCGCGCTGCCTCCACCGTACGGAACGGCGACGTAGCTGAGCTCGGCCTCGGACGACGGGTCAGGCGTCAGCCGGTGCAGGAGCCCGCGCTCCGTCGACGTCTTACCGTCGAGCAGGGCGGCGAGCCGCCGGATCGTCGCGTGGGTGAACAGGTCCATCACGGCGATCGAGGTGCCGTCCGCCGTCGCGCGTCTCAGCCGTTCGACCACCTTGATCGCGAGCAGGGAGTGGCCGCCGACCGTGAAGAAGTTGTCGTCGATCCCGACATCGGCCCCGTCGAGGACGTCCGCCCACACCGCGTGGATCATCCGCTCCGAGTCGGTGCGCGGCGGCACCCGCCCGGCCTCCCCGCCGACGGGCGCTTCCGGCGCGGGCAACCGCCCGCGGTCCACCTTGCCGTTCGCGGTCAGCGGCAGCCGGGGCAACGTGACGAACGAGTTGGGGACCATGTAGGCCGGTAGCGCCGCCGCGAGGTGCGACCGCAGCCGCGCGGGGTCGGGAACGGCTCCGGGGTCGAAAACGGCTCCGGGATCGGGAACGGCTCCGGGATCGGGAACGGCTCCGGGGTCGGGAACGACGTACGCCACGAGTTGGGCGGCGTTGCCCGTCCCGTACGTGGTCACCACGCACTCGGCGACCTCGGGATGGCGGGTCAGGTGGGCCTCGATCTCACCGAGCTCGATCCGGTAGCCGCGGATCTTGACCTGGGCGTCGGCCCGGCCGAGGAACTCGATCACGCCGTCGGGCCCGTATTGGCCGAGGTCGCCGGTCCGGTAGAGACGAGCGCCGGTGCGCGGGTGGGTGACGAACGCCGCCGCGGTCCGCTCCGGATCCCTCCAGTAACCGGATGCCACGCCGACGCCCCCGATGTAAAGGTCGCCAGGCACGCCGACCGGCACGTCGCACATCCCGCGATCGAGGACGTGGAACTGCTGGTTTGTCATCGGGCGCCCGTACGGGATCGAAGACCACGACGGGTCGACGGCTCCGATCGGGTAGCAGATCGACCAGATCGACCCCTCGGTCGCTCCGCCGAGGCTGATGATCTCGGCGTCCGGGGCGAGCGCGCGGATGCGGTCGGGCAGCGTCGGCGGGATCCAGTCGCCGGACATCATCACCAGCCGCAGCGAGCTGATGTCGGTCCCTTCCAGCTCGGCGTGCTCGACCAGCAGTTCCATCAGTGCGGGTACCGAGTTCCACACGGTGATCCGCCGCTGCGTGACGATCCGCGCCCACGCGGCCGGGTCCTTGTCCTCCTCGGGAAGTCCCATAACCAGCGTGGCGCCGGCCGCCAGCGTGCCGTAGACGTCGTAGACCGACAGGTCGAAGCTCAGGGCGGACAGGGCGAAGACCCGGTCGTCGGGTCCCACCCGGAACCGCGCGGTGACGTCGCGGACGGTGTTCAACGCGGCCCTGTGCTCGATCATCACGCCTTTCGGCGTGCCGGTCGAGCCCGACGTGAAGATCACGTAGGCGAGGTCGTCGGGCTCGGCGGTACAGGCCGGCGCCGAGCCACCCGACTCCTCGGTGACAGGCAACACCACCAGCCCGTCTGGCCAGTCCAGCCGCGAACGCAGCGCCGCCTGGGTGAGTGCCACGGTGCAGCCGCCGCGCGCGATGAGTTCGTCGCGGCGACGCTCGGGCAGGTCGGCGTCGACGGGCAGGTAGGCGGCGCCGGCCTTGTTGATCGCCAGCACCGCGACGACCTGCTCCCACCCCCGCCCCATCACGACGGCCACCAGGTCGCCCCTCGTCACCCCGGAGCCGGTCAGCCGCGCCGCGAGGTGATCGGCCCTCCGGTCGACCTCGGCGTGCGAGAGCCGGCCACCGGGGTGGATCACCGCCGGGTGGTCGGGTGCCCTGCGCGCCTGCGCTTCGACCGGTTCATGCAGGAGCTGATGCGCGCCGAGGTCGGCGCTCGTGTCGTTCCAACGTACGCGCTGCGCGCGCTCGTCTGCCGTGAGCAGCTCGTGGCTCGAGATCGGAACGTGCGGGTCGGCGGCGATACCCTCCAGGAGGACCCGGAAGTGCGCGCCCAGGCGCTCGATCGAATCCGCGGTGAACAACGCGGTGTTGTAGGTCATCAGGAAGTCGCCGTTACCGGCGGTGTGGAGCTCGAGGTCGAACCGGGTCACGCAGTACGAGATGTGGACGTCCTCGGTGACCGTGATCGTCGGGTTGCTCCGCTCGGCCGCCTCGTAGCTCTGCATGGAGAAGACCACCTGGAACAGCGGCGAACGGGACACCTCCCGCGGCACGTTCAACTCGGTGACCAGACGCTCGAACGGCACTTCCTGGTGGGCGAAGGCGTGCCCCGCCGTGGCGCGGACCCGCTGGAGCAGTTCCACGAACGTCGGGTCGCCCGAGGAGTCGACCCGCAGCGTCACCATGTTGACGAAACAGCCGACGAGGTCGTCGAGCTCGGGTACCGGCCGGCCGGCAGTCGGCGACCCGATCGTGACGTCGTCCTGCTGCGCCCGGCGGCCCAGCAGGACCACGAACGCCGCCAGCAGCACCATGTACGGCGTGGCCCGCTGCTTGCGTCCGAGCCGGAACAACTCGGCGAGCACACTCGGCGCGACCGAGAACTCGTACGCGGCGCCGGCGTACGTCGGCACCGGTGGCCGCTGCCGGTCGGTCGGCAGTTCCAGTGGCGCGACGCCCGCGAGCTGCTCGCGCCAGTACGTCACATCCTGCTCGGTGTCGGGCAGGGCGCGTTGCCACGCGGCGAAGTCGCGGTAGCGGACCGGCAGGTCCGGCAGTGGGTCGCCGGCCAGGCAGGCCAGCACCTCGTCGAGGAGGAGCTCGGTGGACCAGCCGTCGGCGGCGATGTGATGGACCGCGAGCGCGAACACGTGCTCGTCTGCGGTGATCGTGATCAGCATCCCCCGCGCCACGGGGCCGGTGGCGAGGTCGAACGGTTCCGCCATGAAGGCGTCGAGGAGCGCGCTCACGGCGTCGTGTGAGCCGGCCTCCGCGGTGGTGAGCGGGATCGCGCCGACCTCCTCGACGAGCACGACGGGCCGGCCGTCCACGGTCGCGGGAAAGCGGGTCCGCAACGGCTCGTGCCGGGCCGCGACCCGGTTCAACGCCTCGGCGAGCGCCGCCGGATCGACCGGGCCGTGCAGCCGCCAGGCCTCGGGGATCGTGTACGCCGTCGTGCCGGGCGCGTACGCGTCCATGAACCAGAGGCGTTCCTGGGCGAACGACATCACCGGTTCTCCGTCGGGCAGGACGGGGATCGTCGTCGGCGCCGGAGGCAACTCGTTCAGGTCGCTCATGGGACGTCCTCCGGAGGTCATCGGGGCTCTCTGTTCACGAGCGCGGCGAGTTCGCGGATCGTGGAGTTGTCGAAGAGATCCATGATCGTGAGTCGAGGGGCGTCCGGGCCCAGCGCGGAACCCAGCCCGGCCAGCACGCGTGTGGCGTGCAGAGAGTGACCGCCGAGCTCGAAGAAGTCGTCGTCGATGCCCACGTGCGGCACTCGGAGCACCTCGCGCCACACCTCGGCGATCGCCTTTTCGACCTCCGTGGACGGATCGGTCGTCGCCCGCTCCGCCACGTCCGGTGACACGAGCGCCGGCATGGGAGTGGAGTCGTCCAACGTGAACCGCTCGCGTTGGAACGGGTACGTGGACAGCGGGACACGTCGGGGCGGCCGACCGTGGTGCAGCGCGGACCAGCGCACCGGCAGCCCGGCCTGCCACATCTGGCCGGTGGCGCGGAGCGACTCGGCGGCGCCCCCGCCTCCTCCCGGCAGACTGCGAACGATCGTACGGCCGGGGTGCGGCCGGGCCGGGGTGGCGAGCATCTCCCCCGGGCCGATCTCCAGCAGGATCCCGGCGGAGCTGGCGAGCAGGGTCTCCAAGGCGTCGGGGAAGCGGGCGGTGTCGCGCAGGTGACCGGTCCAGAAGGCCGGGTCGCACGCGTCGCGCGCGGTGACCGGCGTGCCGGTCCGGTCGGAGATCCACGGGAGCCGCGGTGGGCTCAACCGCACCGACGCCACGGCGTCGGCGTACTCATCGAGGATGTCGTCGAGGGGGGCCGAGTGGTCCAGGAGCCGACTCCGGGTGAGCACCAGCGACAGCGCGTCGGCCCGGTCGAGCACTCCGGCCGAGACGGCGGCGGCGAATCCACCCAGGCCGTGCCCGAGTACGACGTTCGGGCTGATCCCACGGGACATCCACAGTTCGGCCATGGCGTGCTGGACGGCGAAGAGTGCGGGCTGGCCGACGGCCATCGTGGACATTCGCGTCTGCGCCTCCGCCTCGGCGCCGGGCTCCGGATACAGCACCTGCCGCAGGTCCAGCCCGAGGTCCGCGCCGGCCTGAGCCGCGCAGTCGTCGACGGTCGCGCGAAAGGCCGTCTCCTGCAGATACAGCTCGCGTGCCATGCCCACGTGCCGGCCATCCTGGCCGGGAAAGAGGAACGCGACGTGCGGCGTCTCCGCCGAAGACTCCACCGGGGCATGCGGAGGTTCGGCCAGGTCCGTCAGGGCCCGGACCGCTTCCTCGCGGTCACGGCACACCACGAAGGCGCGGTGGGCGAACGCCGCCCGGCCGGTTTGCAGGGTCCATGCCACGTCGGCCACGGCGACCCGGTCCCGTTGGAGCCGGTCGCGCAGCCGGGCCGCCGACTCCGCGAGTGCTGGCGCGGTACGCGCCGACAGCGGCAAGAGGTGGTAGCGGCCGTCGTCGGGGAATCCGTGTGCGCTGGGCGCCTCCTGTACGACGAGGTGGGCGTTGGTCCCGCCGATCCCGGTGGAGTTGACCCCGGCTCGGCGGGGGCCGTCACCCGGTGGCCACGGCGTCGCCTCGTTCGTCACCGTGAACGGGCCGGCCGAGAGGTCGAGGAGCGGGTTGGGGCGGCGGAAGTGCGCCGTGCCCGGGATGAGGCCGTGACGCAGCGACAGCACCACCTTGATCAAGCCGATCACGCCCGCCGCGGCGTCGGTGTGGCCGATGTTTGACTTGACCGAGCCGAGCAGGCAACTGTGCGGCGATCCCGGTCCGAACGCCTCCGACAGTGCGCGGACCTCGATCGTGTCGCCGATCTTGGTGCCGGTTCCGTGTGCCTCGACGTACCCGATCGTGTCCGGGGCTACGCCCGCGACGAGATGCGCGGTCCGGGTCGCGGTCACCTGTCCGGTCACGCTCGGCGCGGTGAAACCCACCTTGTCCGAGCCGTCGTTGCTCAGCGCCGACCCGATGAGTACGGCGTCGATGTGGTCCCGGTCGGCGAGCGCGTCGGACAGCCGCTTGAGGACGACGATTCCCGCCCCGTCGGCGCCGACCATGCCGTCGGCGTCCGCGTCGAAGGGCCGGCAGTAGCCGTCCGGTGAGAGCAGGTCGTCACCGTCCTCGGCGCCGGTCGCTCCACGTAGCGCGACCCCACCCGCCAGGGCCATGTCGCATTCGCCGCCGAGCAGGGCCTGGCATGCCAGATGTACGGCGACAGCCGAGGTGGAGCAGGCGGTGTGTACGGTGACGGCCGGGCCGCGCAGGTTCAGCTTGTACGCCACCCGGCCGGTGAGGAAGTCCCGGCTGCCGGCGAGCCGGATCTGCTCGTCCGTCGTCTCCGGGAACCGGTGCCGCTGCGAACGCAGTTCGGCGAGATGGTCGGTTTCGCTGCTTCCCGCGTACAGGCCGATGGTGCCCGGGTAGGTGCCGGGGTCGTAGCCGGCGTGCTCCAGGGCCTCCCAGACGCACTCGAGAAACACCCGGTCCTGCGGGTCGAGCAGCCGCGCATCCCTCGGCGCCATGCCGAAGAACGCGGCGTCGAACCGATCGGCGTCGGCGACCACGCCGTACCGGCGTCGGGAGTCGAAGCGAGTGGTCAGATCGCGGCCCGAAACGAGGGCGGCCCAGAAGTCGTCGAGGTCCGCGACGCCGGGTATCCGGGCAGCCAAACCGATGACGGCCACGGCGGTCTGCATGTCCTCGTCGGCAGAGTCCTCGTACATCTTCCGCCAATCATTCGGTTCAGTTGGCAAGGGTCATCGATGAGGTTCAGCCGCTGGCTTCGTCCAGCAGCCGGGCGAGACCGGCCACCGTCGGGTTCTCCAGGATCGTGCGCACCGGTACGCGCAGCCCCAGCTCGGTCCGCAACCGGGACGCCATCTGGATCGCGAGCATCGAATGGCCGCCCAGCGCGTAGAAGTCGTCGTCGGCTTCGACCCGCTGCACCCCGAAGAGTTCGCACCAGACCGCGGCGACGACGGCGGCGGTCCTCCCGTTCCCAGGCCCCTCGACGTTCGCGCTCATTCGCCGGCCCTCCGTCCGGACCGTCGTTGCAGCAGCCGGTTCCGGCGGTCGCGCAGCCCGGCAGCACGCGCCGGACCGGCCGGCTCCGCGACCGCGGGTCCGGTGCGGGGGCCGCCGCCCAGGTGCCGGGCGAGCGCGGCGATCGTCGGGAACTCCAGCAGCGACACCAGCGACGTCTTCGCCCCGGTCCGAGCACCGATCAGGGTGTGCACGGTGACGAGGGCGAAGGACGTACCCCCGAGGTCGAAGAAGTTGTCGTCGAAGCCGACGTCGTCGCGACCGAGCACCTCCCGCCAGATCTGGACGAGGCTCTGTTCCATGCCGGTCTGGGGCGACATCGTGACGGCGGGGCGGGGCGCCGCCGCAACCGATGCGGGGCGAGGGAACGGAAAGACGTCCTCGACCGAGCCGGGCAACGATCGGATCGCCGCTTCCGGATCCGCGACGGCGGCGACGAGCAGCCGTTCGAAGTGTTCGGCCATCCGCGTGATCGTGGCCGCCTCGAACAGGTCGGTCCGGTAGGTGAGCGTCAGGTCGAAGTCGTCCGCTCCGGTGGCCGAGCGGAAGACCAGCATGTCGAGGTCGACCTTTGCACCGCTCGGCGGAAGGTCGATGGCCGTGGTGCGCAGGCCCGCCAGACGCGGGCTCACGATCGGCTCCTGTTCGAAGGAGAAGAACGCCTGGACCAGCGGGGCGTGCCCGGGGTCGCGAGCGGGTGCGAGGTCCTGTACGAGCTGTTCCATCGTCACCTCGCGGTAGGTCAGGACGTCGAGCAGTTCCGCCTGGACCGACCGGCACAGGTCGGCGAAGCCCCCGTCGGCGTGCGCCTCGACGAGCACCGGGAGTGTGGTGGCGAAGAACCCGATCATGCTTTCCAGCTCGGCGCGGTCACGGGCGCTCACCGGTACGCCGACCAGCACGTCGCGGCTCTCGGCCAGGCGGGAAAGGAGGGTGGCGTACGCGGTCAGCACCAGTACGAACGGCGTGACACGCAGCTGTTGCGCCAGCCGAAGCGCCGGGGTCATCACCGCGGCGGGCAGCAGGTGACGGTGGTTCCCCCCGTGGGTTCCGGCGACCGGCGGGCGGGGCTTGTCGGTCGGCAGCCGCAGCACCATGGGAGCCCCGGTGAGGTGCTCGCGCCACCAGCCGAGCTGCTCGGCGTCGACCGGGCGGGCCCGCTGCCACGCCGCGAAGTCGGCGAACTGGAGGGCCGGCGCGGCGCGTTCGGGCCCACCGTCGTACCCCTCCGCGAGTTCGTCGAAGAACACCTGCAGCGACGGACCGTCCGAGACCAGTTGGTGCATGGTGACGACGAGCAGGTGCCGCCCGGGCCCCGTCAGGAGCAGCCGCGTACGCAGCAACGGTCCACGCTGGAGGTCGAACGGCTCGTCGGCCCACGCCTGGGCCAGCCGGAGCGCCGCCACGTCCGCGCTCTCGGTCCCGTCGAGGTCCAGTTCGACGACGGGCAGTTCCACGGCCGGGTCACCGATCCGCTGCACGGGTTCGAACGACGGCGCGGTGCCCGGCGCGAAGGTCGAACGCAGCGACTCGTGCCGTGTGACGACACGCGCGACGGCGGTCCGGAGCCGGGGCACGTCGAGCGGTCCCTCCAACCGGACCGCCACCGTGATGTTGTACATCGGCGTGTCCGGGTGGAGCAGTTCGACCAGGTACACCGCCCGCTGGGCACCCGACAGCGGCAGCGGTCCCGCCGTCCGGTCCAGCGCCGGGATCTGGTCCGGCGCCTCCCTTGTGACCCTCTCGATCATGCTGTTCCCCCGCGCGCCGTCGGTTTGGTGTCCCGGGCGGCCAGGGCGAGCCGGTCGACCTTTCCGCTGGGTGTACGTGGCAACGACTCGACGACCTCGGCCCTGACCGGCACCATGTAGGCGGGCAGCCGGTCGCGCAGGGCCGTGAGTAGACCAGCCGTCCAGGCCGAGGCATCCTCCGGAACCGATTTCGGTACGAGGAATACCCGCAGGTTCCGCTCCTCGGCTGCGGAACCCGCGACCACCACCACCGCCTGTCCGACGGACGGGTCCGCGGCCAGCACACTCTCGATCTCGCCGAGCTCGATCCGGAAACCGCGCACCTTGACCTGCGTGTCCTGGCGGCCGAGGAATTCCAGGAGGCCGTCCGGGGTGACCCGACCGAGGTCCCCGCTGCGGTAGGCGGGTACGGCCGCGTCCAGCGGATCGGTGCGGTAGCTCCGCGCGGTGCGCTCGGGCAGATTCAGGTAGCCGGGTCCGACGGCGGCACCGGTGATCCACAGCTCGCCCACTTCGCCGTCCGGCACCGGCCGGCCGGTCGGATCGCAGACCCGCACGTCGGTGCCGGTGATCGGCCTGCCGATCGAGGGCAGGTCGACCCAGTCGGCCACGTCCGCGGGCAGCCGGTACCAGGTGGCGACGTGGGTCTCGGTCGTGCCCCACTGGTTCACCAGGCGGCAGTCCGGCAGCCGGGTGAACATCGCCCGGATCGCCGCCGTGCACTGCACCTGCTCACCTGAGGTGAGGATCTCGCGCAGCGGGTGCGTCTGCGGGGTGGCCTCGGCGGCGAACAGGGCGAGCGACTGGATCATCACGAAGGGTACGAAGAGCCGGTTGATCCGTTCCCGTTCGATCAGGTCCCAGAGCAGCTGCGGGTCCAGGCGGTCGTCCTCGTCGCAACAGACGACGGTGCCGCCCTCGCCGAGCGTCGGGAGCACCTCCTGGTAGATCACGTCGAACGACGCCGGGGCGAACTGGAGGGTCCGGTCCCCCGGACCGCACTCGCTCGCCTCTGCCTGCCAGGCCACCAGATTGGCGAGGTTGTGGTGGCCGTAGCGCACCCCCTTCGGCCGGCCGGTGGACCCGGAGGTGTAGACGATGTACGCGATGTCGTCGCCGGTCGGGTCCGGCACCGCCCGGGCCGGGCCAGCGGCGGCGGCGGCGGCGGCGTAGCGAACCTGGCCATCGGTCACGACGGTGGTGAAGCCGCCCAGCCGGTCGAGGGGACCCTGGTGGCCGACGATCAGGTCCACGCCGGCGTCGTCGCACATGAACCGCAGCCGCTCGGGCGGATAACCGACGTCCAGCGGCACCGCGACGCAGCCGGAGCGCAACAGCCCGACCAGCGTCACCACAAGATCGACAGATCGTTCCAGGTGTACGCCGACGGCCGTGCCGGGTACGGCGCCGAGCTGCGCGACCCGCGCCGCGACCTGCGCTGATCGCTCCCACAGGGCGTGATAGTCGATGGACTCGTGGACCGAGCGGACCGCCTCGACGTGCGGTGTCAGCCGTACGCGCTCGGCGACCGCACGCAGCGCCGGGACCGTGATCGCCGCGGGACTCATTTGCGCCACTCCTCCGTCGTCGCCTTGCACAATGTGATCCGATGTGGTCGCTCAGCGCGCAGTAGGACGCGGTTGAGTGCGCGCTCGATCTCGGCCGCCTGCCGCGGCCCGGGGTCGTCCACCGTGACGTCGAGGCTGTAGCGCAGCTCGTTGTGGTCGTCGCGGTAGACGGTGGTGGCGGCGTGCCGGACACCGGGCACCTCGGCGGCGATCCGGCGCACCGAGGGCAGCCAGATCTTCTCCCCGGCGACGATGACCGAATCGCCCGACCGTCCGCGGAAGAAGTGGTAGCCGTCGGCGTCGATGTCGAACCGGTCGCCGGTGGCGACGGAGCCCGTCACGGTCGGGGCGCCCCCGGGGACCCGTCGGCGCAGCACCGTGTCGGACTCGACGACCAGTTCCGCACCAGGCCCTTCACCCGCTGGATCGCGCAGATACGTCCGCACTCCCGGCAGCGCAACGCCGACCGAGGCCCACCGGTGCTCGGGCTCCCGGTGCGCGGCGAGCGTGGTGACCCGTGGGCCGGCCTCGGTAAGGCCGTAGGTGAGGTAGAGCTCCTGTTGCGGCCCCTTGGCCAGCAGCGAGCCGACGTGCGCCGGGTCGAGCGCATCGCCGCCGACGGTGAGCACCCGCAGGGCAGGTGGCCCGGCGGGCGGGTCAACGGCGAGCCGGGCCGCCGCGCTGGGCGTCAGCGAGGACACCGTGACGTCGTGGGCGCGGATGGTGTCGGCGAAGGACCGGGGGGTGAACGGCGGTCCGGAGACGATCAGCCGCGACCCCCGCACGAACGCGGCCAACGCCTGCGCGACCAGGCCGTAGGAGTAGTACAGGGGCAGCGACACCAGGACCGTGTCGTCCGCGCGCTGGCCGATGGAGGTGGCGTGGCGGTCGGCGTTGCGCATCAGCGCGTCGACGCCGTGCAGGCAGCCGCTGGTGACCCCGGAGGTGCCCGACGTCATCAGCACCACCTCGCCCGGCTGGTATCGCGGGTGCGGCCGGTCGTCCAGCAGCGCCGCCTCGCACCGGTCGCCGAGCGAGTGCACCGCCGTCGCGCCGTACCGCGCGGGGTCGATCCGGGGTGCGATCAGGGCCGCGCCGCCCAACTGCCGGGTGATCTCGTTGATCCGCGCTGCTCCCGCCGCCGGTGGTAGCAGCACCGGAACCGCACCGGCGAGCAGGGCCCCGAAGAACGCGGCGAGCGCGACCCGGCCGTTCGGCATCGCGATCAGCGCCAGGGAACCGGGCGGCAGGTTCAGGCCGGCGACCGCGTCGACGACGACCTCGGGGTCGTCGGGCCTTCCGCGACCTGGTCCGGCGTCCACGGACGCGGCCAGGAAGGCCAGCACCGCGTCACGATCCGGAACGCCGGTGATGGGCACGCTCACCTCGGCCCTCCCGACGGATGCGGGTCCGGTGCGGCCCCGACCACCACGCACCGCACCTCGTGGCCACGTAGCGAATCGTGGTCGTGCACGGCGACCACGACCTGGCTCGCCGCACCGGTTCGCAGCCAGTGCCGGGCCATCGTCAGCGCCGCCGGGCACCCCTGCTCCGGGGCGGTGGTGAAAACGAGGGTCGGCCCGCGGAAGCGGTGCACCTGGCAGACGAGGCTGACCGGGCCGCTGGCGCTCGCCCCGGCGAAGCGCAGCGGCGAGAGCCGTCCACCGGGTACGGCACGGGCGATCGCCGACATCGTGTCGATGGTGCTGTAGGTGCTGACCAGGACCATCGCGGTGGTCTCGGGGGCCGCCCGCACGGCGTCCGGGCAAGCGGTCCACAGTTCGTCGACGGCTTCGAGGACCAACCACGATGCCGGGTCGGCGTACAGGGAGGGGATCCGCCGGTGCGGTGCGGCGTCCGTGGCGGGGCCGACCCGGGCCGTGGCCAGCGCGACCAGCCCGGCTCCGGCGAGCACCGCGATGTCCTCGACCGTCATGCGGGGGCCTCCAGCGCGAGGCACGTGGTGAACCCGCCGAACCCGATGGTGACGCTGAGTCCGACGTCACCGGTGAACGGCAGTGGCACGCCGCTCGGCAGCGGCAGTGGGAAACCAGGCATCACCGTCCGCAGCCCGGGCACCGGCGGCACCCTGCCGTCGCGCAGGGCCAGCAACACCGCGACGGCCTCCAGCGCTCCGGTGGCCCCCAGCGTGTGCCCGAAGGCGCCCTTGGTCGCGAACACGACGGGCGCTACCGCGCCCGCTGCCTCTCCGTTCGCGAAAGCGGTTGCGAAGGCACGGCTCTCGACGTCGTCGTTGACGGGGGTGCCGGAGCCGTGCGCGTTGAGCACCCCGACCTCGGCGGTACCGCGACCGGCCGAGGCCAGGGCGGCGTGCACCGCCCGTACGACGGTGTCACCGCTCGGATCGGGAGCGGTCGGGCCGGTGGCGTCGTTCGCCGAGCCGACGCCGGCCATCCGGCCCCGGCGGTGGGCCCCGCGTGCCCGCGCCGAACCGCCCACCTCGAGTACGAGGAACGCCGCGCCCTCGCCGAGGATCGTGCCGTCGTGGCTCGCGTCGAAGGCCCGCAGCGCCGTGGGCGACATGGTGCCGAGCGCCGAGTGGCCGAGCCGTTTGGCCGGGGTCAGCACGTCCACCCCGCCGACGACGCAGATCTCCTCCTCGCCAGCGCCGATCAGCGCGGCCCCGACCGAGATGGCGTCCGAACCCGCCGAGCAGGCGGTGCTGACCACCAGTGGCCGGCGGGCCAGGCCCACCTCCGTCGCGAGCGCGTCGCCCCACACATTCAGCCCGTCGGGCGGAACGTCCAGGTGCGACCCGTAGCTCGTGCCGACGACCAGGCGTAGCCGTGGGTCGGTGATGTCGAGCCCCGCGTCCGACACCGCGGCCCGCAGGGTCCGCGAGCCGGCCTCGAGTTGGCGCCGGACCGGATCGAGGTCCACCGGCAGGTCCGGCAGGACCGCCGCACGGTCATTGCGCAGCGGGTGGGCGCTCGGCACGGCCGTCATCCCGGTCGCCCCCGACAGCAACGCCTGCCACACGCCGTCCAGATCCGAGCCCAGCGCCGTGGACCAGGCCATACCGGTGATCAGCACGTCGCTGTCGCCGCCCGGGTCGCTCACCACCACTGGTGCCCCATGTCGGCGACGTTGCGCCGGACGAGGTTGGCACGGAACGCGGCAACCGTCGTCGAGTCCACGACGGCCCGGCCGGAGAAGAAGAACGTGTTGTCCAACTGGCGGTCGACGGAGACGGTGATCGTCACCGTGTCACCCGGGGCGACGATCCGGAAGAACCGGGAGTTCATCGCCCCGACCAGGGTCAGCTCGTCGTCGGCGAGGCGCGAGGTGCTGACCTGGAACAGGATGATCCCGGATTGCGCGAAGGCCTGGCTCAGGTGGCTGGCCGGGTAGATCGCGCGTTCCGGGAAGTGCCCGGCGATCGTGTCCGTCTGCGCCGACACCGAGAGCCTGCTGACCAGCCGCACGCCCGGCTCGTAGTCGAGCACGCGATCGAGGTAGAGCATCGGGTGCCGGTGGCGTAGCCAGGTCTTGATCTCGGCGAAACCCATCGTGCGGCCCAGGTCGGCCGCGGCTTCTGGTTCAACGGAGGGCATCGGAGCGGGTCTCCTCGAGGACGGCGTGCAGGGCGGGGAACAGCGCGCACGGTGCGCCGGTCGTGCGGTCGGTGAGTGCCACGACGAGGGAGCCGGTGGCGAGTTCGACGCCGTCCGGGACCCGCCGGATCGTCGTGTCGATTCGGGCGCGCGCCGCACCGAGGTGCCCGACGGCGGGTTCGAGGCTGAGCTCGTCGGGATAGCGGGCCGGGGAGCGGTATTTCGTCGTGGCTTCCGTGACGACGAGGTCGAACCCGCCACCGGCGAGGACGGCGAGGCCGACACCGAGCCGTTCGAGGTTCTGCAGCAGCGCGGTCTCCTGCAGCGCCGGATACCGGGCGAAGTGCACGACGCCGGACGCGTCGGTGTCGGCGTGCTCGACGCGGCGGCGGACCGGCAGCAGCCGCTTCACGCCGCGGCCTCCCTTACGGCACGCGACCCGGCCGCCAGCCGCGTGGCGATCGACTCGACGTCGTCCGCGGTCGCCACGAGCGGCGGTGCCACCCGCATCGTCGCGTTCAGGTATCGAAGGCCGCGGGAACGGCGTCCGGCCCCGGACATGAACTCCACGTACACGCCGTTGCGGATCATGGAGGTACGCAGCTCGCCGAGACGGGCGGCGGCGTGGTCGGTGAGCTCGATCCCGTGGATCAGACCCACGCCGCGGGCCTCGCCGTACAGGTCGGGGAACTCCGCTACCACCCGGTCACGCAGCAGCCGGCCCAGGTGGGCGCCGACCATCGCGGAGCGCTCCAGCAGCCCTTCGGCGACTATGTGTTCGAGCCCGGCCCGGATCACCGCGCAGGTGAGGGGTCGCAGGTCGGACGTGGCCACGGCGCCGGTCGGGCGAATCCCGAGCTCACGGCGCGCGATGACCATCGACGTGGACAGCGCACCCATCCCGAGGCTCTTGCCGATCACGGTGATGTCGGTGGGGATCGGGCCCGCGTCGTCGGTCATCGCGAAGAACCGACCGGTCTTCGCGAAGGTCAGAACCTCGTCGGCGACCAGCAGTGCGCCGCTGCGCTCAGCCAGCGTGGCCAGTTCGCGCAGGTAGCCCTGTTCGGGCACCAGAATCCCGGCGTCGCCCTGGATCGGTTCGACCACGACCGCCAGCACCCGGTCCCCGTTCCGTTCGAACCACTCCCGGGCCGCGTCGAGGTCGCCGAACGGGATGTGGTCGGAACGGAAACCGAACTGTTCCGGGGCGATCGTCGGCAGGCCGACCCGGTAGTGGCGGCGATTGAGCAGCGGGAGCAGCCCGCCGGACCAGCCGTGCCACGCTCCTTCGAACCCGAGCACGATGTCGCGCTGCTCCGCGCCGGGTACGGCCCGCAGCCGGCGGCGGTCGAAGCGCGATTCCAGGACGAGGCGCAGTGCGAGTTCCATGCCCTCAGAGCCGGAGTTGCGCCCGCTGACCCGGTAGTCCGCCGCCGGGAACCGGCCGGCGAACAGCCCGCCGGGGGCGAACAGCCGTTCCAGGAGCAGGGAACGCTCCGCCGAGGCGACCTCGTCGGTCACGTAGCCTGCGTTGCGGACCGCGTCCGCCATGGCCTCGGCGATCACCTCCGACCCCGCGCCCAGGCAGGCGGATCCGTAGCCGCCGCTGGCGTCCAGCACGTCGAAGGAGCGTCCAGCCTCGCCGCCGGTCAGCTCGACGAAGTGCTGGACGATCCCGCTCGCCCCGGTGCACCCGAACGGCAGTGGCTCCGCTCCGTAGTGGTCGAACTGGACATCGCGGTCGAACCAGGGCCGGGTTGGTACCTGCCCGGGCAGCCCGATCAGGTCGGCGGCTTTCATACGTGGTTCCTTTCGGCGGTGCTGTGCGGAGGGGCCGTAGACGTACGGGTGTTCAGCCGCCGGTTGCCGGGGATTTGGCCTGGAGGCTGCGGACGAGGTCGGCGACGGTGCGGATGCTGGTGAAGTTCTCCGGGGTGAACTCGGCGTCGGTGATGGTGATGCCGAACGTGTTCTCGCACTGGACCCGCAGCTCGACGAAGCCGAGGGAGTCCAGCCCGAAGTCGGTACGCAGCCGGTCGTCAGGGGTCATCCGCTCGGCCGGAACCTCGACGAACAGGTCGGTGACCAGGATGGATTCGATGGTTCGCTCGATCTCGTTCACGGAAGTCGTTCTCCTAGGTCGGGGAAGTCGGGTGGGGCACCAGGTAGGGGCGTCGCTCGAACGGGTAGGTGGGCAGGTGCAGGCGGCGCCGCCGTTCGCCGGCGTGCAGGGCCACGAAGTCGACGGTGGCTCCGACCGTCCAGAGCCGACCGGTCGCGGCGAGCGCCGTTCGTAGGCCGGTCGGTGACTGCCCGGGCTTGTCCAGCACGTCGACGGACACCGACTCGACGACGTCGGCGGCGGGCGCTGCCGGCCGCCCAGTTCCGATGTGCACGACGATCTGTCCCGGTGTGCCGTCCAGCGCTGCCGGAACGTCGCAGAGCAGTGGCCCCCCGGCGGCTGCGGTCGCGCCGGCTTCGGTCTGCGCGACGATCAGGCGGGCGGTGTCGGCGGGGTTCAGCTCCGCGGCGACGGCCGCCGCGCAGCGGGCGCCGAGCCCCTGCCCTGCCACGGCGTCGGGACGCAGGCCCCAGGACATCAGCAGCCTCGCCGTCGCGTACTGCACAGCGAGGTGCGCTGTGGGCGCGCTCTCCGTACCCGCGAGCAGCGCTCGGCGCAGGTCGTGCCCGAGGAGCGGGTGTGCGGCTTCGGCGATGTCGTCCAGGTGGGCGCGGAACATCCTCTCCGCGCCGTGGATCGCAGCGATGGAGCCTGTGCGGTCACCGCCGGGGTCGGCGAAGAGGAACACGATGCGCGGTCGCCGCGTACGCCCCGGGGCGTACACGCCCTCCGTGCTCCCGCGCAGGGCCGCGACAGCCTCGGGTACGTCCGCGGCGACCACGAAGTGGCGTTCGGAATGCATCGCCCGGCCCGTCTGCAGGGTCCAGGCGACATCGGCGAGATCGGCGTCCGGGTGCTGTTCGAGGTGGTCGGCCAGCCTACGGGCGACGTCCTGGAGCGCGGGCCCGGTCCGAGCCGAGAGGACCAACAGGTGGTCTGGTCGCCCCGGGGTCGTCGGGAGCGCGGCCGGCGGCTCGGCGACCACAGCGTGGGCGTTGGTGCCGCCGACCGCGATCACGTTCGTGGCGCCGATCCGGGCCCGCCCTCCGGACTCCCACGCAACGGTCCGGTCGTTGACGACGAACGGGGAGGACGCGAAGTCGATCGCCGGGTTCGGCTCGCTGAAGTTCAGGCTGGCGGGGAGCACACCATGCTCCACGCAGAGCACCGTTTTGATCAATCCGACTATGCCGGCGGCCGCGTCGGCATGGCCGACGTTGGCCTTGACCGATCCGATCCGGCAGTACCCCGTCTGGTCCGTGCTCTGGCGGAACGCCCTGGTCAACCCAGCAACCTCGACCGGATCACCGAGCGCGGTGCCGGTGCCGTGCGCCTCGACGTAGCCGATCTCGTCAGCGTCGACACCGGCCACCAACTGAGCGGTACGGGCGGCTGCGGCCGGCCCGGCCACGGTCGGCACGTGGAAACCCATCTTGCGCCGGCCGTCGTTGTTCACCGCGGTGCCGCGGATGACCGCGTGCACATGGTCACCGTCGCTCAGCGCCTCGGCGAGCGGACGGAGTACCACCAGGCCCACCGCGCTCGCCCGCACGGTGCCGCGGCCTTTCGCGTCGAACGGACGACAGCGCCCGTCGTCGGCGAAGATGTCGTCCGGGTCGTGATGAAGCGTCGGGATCGCGGCCAGCACCGAGGCGCCGCCGGCGATCGCCATCTCACAGTCACCCGCGAGCAGTGAGCCGATCGCGACATGCACTGCCACCAGGGACGAGGAACAGGCAGACTGGACCGCCATGGCAGGCCCGGTCAGGCCCAGTTTGTAGGCGATCCGGGTGGCGAGGAAGTCGATGTCGTTCCCCTGTTGGACACGGGAGTCGGGCAACGGGACGCCCTGAGCCCGCCCCCATGCCCGGACAAGGGCGCCGTGGTCGGTGATGGACCCCCCGACGAAGACGCCGGTCGACAGGCGTTCCGGGCCGCCGTGCCCGGCCCGCTCGAGAGACTCGTGTGCGCACTCCAACAGCAGCCGGTGCTGCGGATCCATGATCAGGGCGTCTTCGGGCGAGTAGTCGAAGTAGCCGGCGTCGAAGAGGTCCGGATCGCTCAGCAGACCGTAGGACGGCACGTGCCCGTCCGCCGCCGGCAGTTGGTCGGACAGCACCGACACCGATTCCCGGCCGTTGCAGAGGTTGTCCCAGAAGGTCTCGACGTCCGAAGCTCCCGGGAAACGACCCGACATGGCCGTGACGGCGACGAATCCGCTGTCGTCAACGTCCTCAGTACTCATATCTCGGTCTCCGGTCGCAATCGATCGGGGCGCGGGCACGACGAAGTACGTCGTACAGGCAATCACTTGCGAAAATGTCTGTCGCAGTGCTGGTTGGAGCGTAACCATCCGTCTGGACGGGCACAGGAGAAAGGCGGGTTAACATCAGGCAGACATTCCGTGATGTCGATGGTCTGCACCGTACACATTGGCCTTTGATTTATTTGGGGCTATGGCTTGACAAGGCACCCATGCACTGGGTCTAGTGAGAATGGATCGCCCATCCGGTCGCCGTGCAGTCACAATACGTAAGCAGACCGCCGGTACGGCAATCTGTTTGAATTCCTGCATCACCCACCACTAAGGAAGACTATGCCCAAGACGACCGTGTGGCGATCAGGTCTGCGCCGCAGCCTTTGGGCCGTCGCGGACTACCGCAATCTCTGGCTGTCCCAGACCACCAGCCTGTTCGGCACCGGCATCACCCTGCTGGCCCTGCCGCTGGTGGCGCTGCTCGCCCTCGATGCGACGCCGTTCGAGGTCGGCTTGCTGTGGGCCGTCGAGTACCTGCCGATCCTGCTGATCGGTCTGCCCGCCGGTGTCTGGGTGGAACGGTTGCCGATGCGCGCGGTGATGGTCGTGGCCGACCTGATCCGGGCGGCGGCACTGCTCGCCGTGCCGATCGCGCTGGCCATGGACGCCCTCAGCATGCCGCTGTTGTACGTCGTCACCTTCGTCATCGGCCTGGGTACGCTGTTCTACGACGTCGCGCAGCTGTCAGTCCTGCCCTCCCTGGTCACCCAGGACCGCCTCGTCGACGCCAACGGGAAGCTGGAACTGTCCCGTTCGGTTTCGCAGATCGGCAGCCCCGCCGTCGGCGGCCTGATGGTGCAGCTGCTCACCGCCCCGCTCGCGGTGCTCGCCGACGCGGTCACGTACCTGTCGTCGGCGTACTACGTCCTCCGCATCCGCAAGCCGGCGCCCGCGGTTCGACCGGCCGAGAAGAACAGCCTCCGCAAGGACATCCGCGAGGGCATGCGCTTCGTCTTCGGCCACCCGCTGATGCGTCCGCTGTTGTTGTGCGCCACGCTCGCCGAGCTTGCGTCCGCGATCATCCTTGCCCTGCAGGTGGTCTTCGCGACCGAGGAGCTTTCCCTGAACCCTGCGGTGATCGGTGTCGCGTTGGCCGTCGGCAACGGCGGCGGTGTGGTCGGGGCGCTCGTGGCGGAGCCACTCGCACGCCGTTTCGGCACCGGCATGACCTTCATGGCCTCGATCGTGCTGTTCACCGCCGGATCGGCCATCCTGCCGATTTCCACCGGGCCGGTGACATTCGCGTCGGGAATGTTCGTCGCCTACCTCGGCGCATTCATCTTCAACGTCCTTCAGGTCAGCCTGTGTCAGGCGGTGACGCCACCGCACCTCTTGGGACGGATGAATTCGGTATTCCGGTTCGCCACCTGGGGTGTCATTCCTCTGGGCGCGGCCGGCGGCGGACTGCTGGTCGATGTGATCGGGCTACCGGGCGTTTTCTGGTTGGCCGCCGGACTCAACGCCCTGTCTGTACTGCCGCCGCTGTTCTCCAAAATCCCCAAGCTGCGCGACGTCGTCCACCACGATTCAGAGGTTCCGGCGGCAGAGGCTGTGGCGGACGGGAAACACGCCTGTCCGGAAGAGCCCGCGGCGGGTTTGCGGTAACTCGTCGGTCAGGTTTCCTCCTCGGGGTCGCGGGTGGCATTCGTCAGCTCGGCCGATCGCAGGGCTGCCCGGCGCCGGTCCAGGCGTACGCGTCCGGCGCCCAGTCGTGCCGCTCGATCGGACTCGCCGGCATCCTTGCCGGAGGCCATGTCACGTTCGTCCAGGTACGTCGCCAAGTGGTGGATCGTCGTGTACTCGAAGAACGTCACGATCGACAGGTGGTGACCCCGTCCCGCGAGCGCCCGCTGCACCTCGAACAGGAGCAGCGAGTGCCCGCCGATCTCGAAGAAGTTGTCGTCGAGGCCGACTCGTTCCAACCGCAGTACGGCGCACCAGATCTCGGCGATCCACCGCTCCGTACCGGTGTGGGGCGCCCGGAAGTCGGGGTCAGGCTCCGCCGGCCCCAGGGCCGGCAGAGCCCGCTCGTCCACCTTCCCGTTCCGGTTGAGCGGCAACGAGTCCAGCAGCACGAGATCGGTGGGAATCATGTAGCGCGGCACCCTGCTGGCGAGATGCTCACGCAACTGCTGCCGCAGCGCCGGCCGGTCCTCCGCCTCGAGGTAGGCGACGAGGCGCTTCTCTCCCCTCCCGTCCTCGCTGGTCCTGGCCAGCACCACCGCGTCGGTGACCGCGGGGTGTCCGCGCAGTGCCTCGACGATCTCGACCGGTTCGATCCGGTAGCCACGCAGCTTGATCTGGCGATCGCGACGGCCGATGAAGTCGATCTGACCGCTCGGGAGATGCCGGGCGAGGTCGCCGGTGCGGTACATCCGGCTCCCGGGAACGTCCGAGAACGGGTCGGGGACGAAGCGGTCCGCGGTGAGAGCGGCCGAACCGTGGTAGCCGCGTGACACACCGATGCCGCCGATCCAGAGCTCACCGGGCACCCCGGGCATGACCAACTGCTGCCACGCGTCCAGGATGTAGACACTGGTCCCGGCGATCGGACGGCCGATGTCCGGCGGCCCGTGCGGGGTCTCGACGGGTTCGACGTGTCCGGCCGTCGCGGTCGCGGTCGTCTCCGTCGGTCCGTACTCGTTGAGCACCCGGAACGGCAGGTCGCCGGACGGCCGGACTCGCAGCCGGTCGCCCCCGATGATCAGCGTCCGCAGGGCCGGCTCGGTGGGCCAGTGCAGCGCCAGCACGCGCTCCGCCAGCGCCGTCGGCAACTCGGTGACGGTGATCCCCACCTCGACCAGCCACGAGCGCAGGCGCTCCGGATCGAGTTTGGTGTCCTGGTCGGGCACGTACAGAATCGCACCGGAGGTCAGGGTGGGCCAGATGTCGGTCACGGACGGATCGAAGCCGGGAGAGGCGATCTGGGCGACCCGGTCGGACGGGCCGAGGTCACAGCGCCGACGACGCCATGCGACGACATTGGACAGCGACCGGTGCTCGACCATGACGATCTTCGGCTGGCCGGTCGAGCCGGATGTCGCGATGAGGTAGGCGAGGTCGTTGTGCACCGCCGGATCCGGCGGACCGGCGTCGACCGCATCGGGAACGTCCGGCAGCCGGTCGATCAGCAGCCGTGTGAAATCGCCCGGGAGGCGGTTCGCGATCACGCTGTCGGTGATGACGAGGACGGCGCCCGCGGCGGCGTACTGGCCGGCCAGGCGTGCCGGCGGATTCTCCGGGTCCAGGGGAAGGTAGGCCGCGCCGACACACAACACGGCAAGCTCGGCGATCACCAGGTCGGCGCCACGGGGCAGGCACAGACCCACGACCGTACGAGGAAGCACACCGTTGGCGCGGAGGATGCCGGCCAGCGAGTCCGCCCGGCGGATCAGCTCGGCGTAGCTGACCTCGCGTGCCCCGTCGCGGATGGCCGGAGCGTCCGGTGTGTTCCGGGCCTGTTCCCGGACCGTCTGATGAACGAGGGGGCCGCCGTCGCCGTGGTGATGGCGCTCGGGATTCCAGTCGGCCAGCATCCTGACGCGATCCCGCTGGCTGAGCACCGCCAGCTTGAACAGCGGTGCCGCCGGCCTGGCAACCGCGTCGGCCAGCAGGCGCAGGTAGCTCTCGGCCATCCGGCTGACGGTCGCGCCGTCGAAGAGATCGACGCCGTACTCCCAGAGCATGGTGATCCGGCCGTCGGTGTGATCGGCGTCGGGGCCCTGCCTGTCCGCGTGCGGGATCACCACCACGTTCAGGTCCAGCTTCGCCGCGCCATTCCCCCGCTGGAAGATCGTCCCGGTTGCTCCGGCAAGGTCGAGGTTCGGGATCGGGGAGTCGTCGACGCTGAACAGGACGTCGGTCAGCGGGTTGCGGCCCGGTTCCCGGGCGGGGTTGAGCACGCGGACCAGCTCCGAGAACGGCAGCAGTTCGTTCGCCGCCGCGTCCAGCACGACGCCGTGCACCTTTCCGACCAGGTGTTCGAATCCCAGGGTGGCGTCGACCTCGCACCGCAACAGCACGGTGTTGACGAACATGCCGACCAGGTCCTCGGTACTGGGCACCTGTCGACTGGCGAACGAAGACCCGACACAGATGTCCCGCTGCCCGGTGCAGCGGTACAGGTACGCATAGAAGGCCGCGATCATGGTGCTGAACAACGTCACCCGGTGAGCGCGGCAGAATGAGCGCAGTGCCACCACGAGCCCGGGTGGCAGGTCCACCCGCAGGGTTTCCCCTCGGAAACTCTGGACCCCGGGTCTGGCGCGGTCCGCCGGCAGTTCCAGCCGGGGTGGAAGGTCAGCGAGCTGGTTTAGCCAGTACGTGAGCTGCGCCCGCATGGGTGGGGTCTCCAGCGCGGAGCGTTGCCAGCGCGCAAAGTCCCGGTATTGGATGGGCGGCTCGGCCAACGCGGGCTCGACGCCTTCGGCGAACGCGTTGTACAGCGCCTTGAATTCGCGCATCAGCAGCGAGAGCGACCACCCGTCGTGCAGCACGTGGTTCTGCACGACAATAAGTTCGTGTTCCTCGTCCGACAGCCGCACCACGGTCCAGCGAATCAACGGCAGGTGTTCCATATCGAACGGCCTGTGCATTTCGCCAAATACGATCTCGTCCAGCAGTTTCTGCTGTCCTTCGCGAATGTCGCTGATGTCGAGTCGCGTTGCCTGGACCGGTTGTGGCGGATGCACTACCTGCCACGGTTTACCACCGACCTCCGAGTACGTGGTGCGTAGGATCTCGTGCCGCCGGTGAATTTCCGTGATCACCTGGTCGAGCCGGTCGGGATCGAATGCACCGACAATACGGATCGTCGTCTGCGCGTGGTGGGCAATGGTGTACGGAGCGAACCGGTGAAGGAACCAAACCTGTTCCTGTTGGAATGACAGGGGGATCGCGGCGTCGGCGTCCGGCCTCTTCGCGACCACCAGCTCCGTTGCGGTCCGGGGCGCGACATACGCGGTAAGGGAGGCCTCGTTCCGGCCGGCCAGCACATGGGCGTGCGCGACTGCCTGGTGCCCGGCGAGTACGCCGGCGACGTCGGCAGGGTCGGCGCCGTACCCGCGGGTCTTGATCTGGTCGTCAGTCATCGGATCCCGCCGAGCGATCGAATACTGCTACCCATTGCGGTCGTCGCGCGCGTCTCCGAAATGATGCGACGACTGTTTCCGCGATTCATGACGACCTGAGTTCCATGAACGTCGACTCGCCTCATGTCCTGCGCTCCGCCTGCATAGACGTCAGAACCTCGCTGTCGCAACGCGCATTTCCTCCTGGCCTTTCGATATCCGTGCTTTTCAGTTGTGTGACAGCTCGCAGCACCAATTCACCGCGATCCATTCCGGCCCAATTAGTTCAGACGGGCACTTCCATGTCAAGAGTCGGACGGTATTGCAACCTGAACGGTAGGAGGCGTACACGTGAACGGCGCCGGATATGCACTGTCGCCACCGTCCGCTTGACAGGGTCCGGGTCGGGTGATCAAATATTGTCCAGCGAGCCATGTCGATGGCGGGTACTGAAAGCATCGCATTCCAGCGGCGGCCACAGTGGAGTGGGTTGCGTGATGAGCGAAAGCCGTTCGATCACGAGACGCTGACTTACGTCGTGGCGGTGAACGGCGAGAACGAGCACGCGCTGTAGCCGAAGCCTGTCGCCATTCCCGGCCGATGGCCACCCGTCTTCGACCCGTGCCGGCCACGAAGACTGTCTCGCCTACGTCTACCGGACGTGGACCGACAACGGCAGGCATTGCCGCGAACCGAACGGCGCATCCACCGACTGGTCCCTGCCGCTGGAACCTAGGACGCGGCCAGGGACCGAAGGATTTGATCCGTAGTCACCACCGGCAGCGCGTGCGCCGACACGGGTAGCCCCCGCCGCCTGGGCCGCCCGGGCCACCCGGGCCGAATCCGGCGGGCGGCCCCGTGGGCACGGCCGCCGGGGGCGCCTGGCTCGTCGTGGCTGGCGGCCGGACCGGGTTCGTGGCGCTCCGGGTGACGGTTGGCGCGCCGTTCGTCGGGGCCGGTGGCCGGACAGATGGTGACGCCGGGGTCGGCGATGGCGATGGCTTGGACGGTGGGGTCAGCCGGGTGTCGAGCCGGTAGTAGTCGGTGTACGCGGCGACGTTCTCCAGGTACGCCCGCGTCATCACGTCCGGCACACCGCCGGCCCGGCGTACCGTGTCGACACCCGCGCGCCAAGCCGCCGCGGCAAGCAGGTATGGGTCACCCGGGAGCCCGGACAGCTCACGGACCAGACGGCACAACGCCTCGCCCATCACCGGCACCGCCTTCTGCGGGTCCCACACCGACGCGCCCTCGGGGGCGTTCTCCAGCCACAGGTCCTCGGAGAAGCCAGCGATGCCCAACTGCCCGGAGGTTCCGCGCTGCTCCGGGTTGAAGCCGGACAGCGCCATCAGCTGGCCGGCGATCGCCGGCGGGCTCAGCTCGGGACACCGGCTTCCCGCAGTGGCCACCGCTCCGACCAACTCGTCGGGGATCGGCACCGCCTCCGGCGCGGACCCGGTCGCGGTGAACTGGGTCGACCCGGCAGACGCGAACTGCGGCAGGGTTTGGTAGTAGGCAGCGTACTTTCCGGCCTGGTCGACGTAGTCGTTTGCCTCGCGGGGCACGCGACCGGCCTCCCGGACCTCCGGCAGCCCCGACAGGAACGCCGCCAGCGCCAGCCGCCACGTGTCGCCGCCGACACCGCTCGTGCGGACCTGGCCGACGAGGTTGCACATCAGGTGCGCCAGCGCGAGCATGCTCGCTTCGGTGTTCTCACGTTGCGCGCCGGGCCACGGCGCCCACTGCCGCCACTGCTCGTCGGTCAGCCCGGCGATGCCCCGGCCCCCGGACGCGGTCCGCGCCGACGCCGGGTCCAATCCGGACTCGGCCATGAGCTGACCCGCTAGGCGGGCGGATGTCAGGGTCGGGCAGGCGTGGCCCGCCCGGTACACCGCGGTGAGCTGTTCCCCGGAGAGAGCGCGCCCGGTGGCCGCATCCTTCCCGGCGTACGCGAAGCCCCACCCGAGGCCGACCACCAGCACCACCGCGACCACCGCCGCCAGGCCCGCGCGCACGCCGCGGCCCGTCCCGGTGATCCTCCGTAGCCCGAAGCCCTGCACCGTGTACCAACCTTTCCCGGTAGCAGCCACGTCCTAACAACGCGGACGGGAGCGCACTCGTTCACTTCGGCGGCCATCGACCGTAAGGATTTTGCCCGGTGTCTCCCCGCGGTGAACCGGGTGGGGTGCCGGCCCCGTTGGAAGAGCGTGACTGCTATCGGGTCGAGGAGCCGCCGGCGAGACGCGCCCCTGCACGCTGAGTGGCGCGGCGCGACGGCCGTCATCTCGCACACCTTGGACCAGCCGCTGGACCTTTGGCGGCTGCTGCGGGCCGAGGCGCCGCCCGACGTCCTGGTCGTGCCGTCGGACCGCGCGCTGCGCGAGCCGGGCTGCGCCGCGCTGCTGCGGACGGTGGTGGAGGACGCCGCGGGCATCGGTGGGATCCGGCGCGTCTGGGTGGCCGCCGACCGCATGGGCCGGCCCGACGAGGCGTACGCGGCGTGGCTGACCGATCTCGCGGCACGCACCGGGGTGGAACTGCTCGCCCCGGACGGCCCAGTCGTCGCGGTGCCGGGCGGGACTCGGTACGCCGCGGGCGGCACCGGGGCCTGGGGCTGGCGCTCGTTCCGGGCCGGCGGTGGCGGCCCGGTCAGCGTCAACCGCTGCCCCACTCCGGCATGGGAGCCGGATCTACCCGACCGGCCTACGACGCTCGGGCGGCTGGTCGCGGATCCGGTGCCGGCCGGCATGCTGCTGCGCGCGGCCACCACTGTGCCGGCCGCCACCGGGGACCCGGCGTACCGCATCCCGGTCGACCCACGCGGGCCGGTGCTCGTGCTGCGCCACGTCGGACGTCCGCCGGCCTCTCCGGCGGACGTGGCGTCGCTCTTCGCCGGGCTGCCGGCGCATTTTCCGGTACGGGTGGAAACGGCGCTGCTGGACACGTCGGACGTCGTGCCGGAACCGGCATGGTTCGACGCGCTGGCCGCTCTGCTCGGCCACGCCCGGCTGCCGGAGCCGGCCCCTGTCGAACCGGTGCGGGAAGCGGTGCCGGTGATCGGGGACGGCTGGCGTCGCACCGGGGACCGGCTCTACCGGCACCGGACGGTGGAGGGGCTGCTCGCCGAAGTGGTGCCGCTGGGGGTGCTGCTGCGCCGCGACGGCGGGTACGCATCACCCGACCTCGCGTTCGTCGATCCGGCTGCGGGGCGCCTCGTGATGGCGCCGGAGACGTCCCCGGCGATGCTCGACGCGGTCCGCCGGGCGTGGCACAGGTCCCTCTCTCCCACCCTGTCAGCCGATCTACCGGACGACCTGCTGCCAGGGCTGCCCGACGACCTGCTGCCAGGGCTGACGGACGACCCGCCAGGGCTGACGGACGACGTGCCGCCAGGGCTGCCCGACGACGTGCCGCCGGGGCTGACGGACGACCTGCTGCCGGGGCTGACGGACGACCTGCTGGCAGGGGTGACGGTGGCCGAGGTGCCGGGGCGGCGCCCACGCCCTGCCTGGGCAATGTCGGAGACGGTCGCGCTGACTCTTCCGCTGCGGCCGCCGGATCCGGTGGCCCTGCCGTCGCCGGAGGTCGAGGCGCCCACTGACGAGACGCCGGCCGTCCCACCGCCTGTCACCGCACCGGCTCCCCCGCCGAGCCTCGACCCGACGGACCCGCCGCCTACCGTCACTCCCGAGCCACCGGCGCCAGCACCGTCCGGTCCCCCGCCGCTGCCCACCCGACCGGACCCGTTGCCGCCGGTACCGCCTCCCACTGTGGAAACACCGGGGCCCGGTGCCGTGTCACCGGCATCCTCCCCGAATCCGGCCGTACCGCCGCCGCCCGCTCCCGCCGCATGGTCTACCAGGGACACGCCCGTACCGTCGCTGCGTCTTGCCGGGATCGGGCCGATCCCGGCCATGCGCACCATCTCCGGCCCGGACGTCGCCGAGGCACCCCCTGTCTACGAGGACCAGCGGTGGATTCCGGCTTCCCCTGTACCGGTGATCGATCGGCCCAGCACGCTGGAGGAGCAGACCGCGCTGGCCACGGCCCTGGGGACCGCCTTCCATGACTCGATCACCACCGTGAACGCCGCCCTTGCCGCGTGGCCCGCGCTGCGCCAGGAGATCGTGGCGGCGGAGAAGTCGGATCTGGTCGCGGTCCGGGCATTCCTCGGCGACACCGGCACCTCGGCCGCCGCGGTCAACGCCGCGGTGCGCGCGGGGCTGGCGCCTGGCACGCCGGGCTACCTGCCCTGCCTGGTCTCCGGACTGCGCCGGCTGCCGCCGTGTCGCCGCGCGGTGATCGGGCAGGGACGGCTGGGCGTACCGGCCCGGCGGCTCTACCCGGAGGGTGCGACGCTCGTCGAGCCGGCGTTCCGCAGCGTCAGCGCGCGCACCGATGTCGCCGCCGAGGGGGCGGACGTGGACTTCGTGGTGTGGTCCCGGACAGCCCGCCAGATCGGCGTGCTGGCCGAAAACAGCGATCTGGACGAGGCGGTGTTCCTCGCCGGTTCGAGGTTCAAGGTGCTGGCGATCAGTGACGACCCGGGCAGCGACCGGACCGCGCTGCCTGCCACCGCGGTCCTGTTGCGCGAGCTGCTTCCGGGCGACACCGAGAGCGGCCGGGGACTCGACGACGACGACCGGGCCGCGTTGCGCCGGTTGGAACGGACGCTGGACCGGCGACGGTCCGCGACGCCCCGGATGGTCACCGACGCACGCACCGCCGCCCGCCTCGTCGGACCGCCGCTGGGCTTCGTCGAGCGGACCTTGACCGCGAACGCCTCCTGACCTGACGGAAGGTGACATCGGATGCGCAGCCGACGGCTCGTCTCCGCCGCGACGGCCGGACTCGCCGCCGCGGTCCTCGGCGCCGGCCCGGTCTGGGCGGCGCCGGTCGTCCCACCGCTCGGTACCGGGCAGTGCCTGCCCGCGCCGGCCGGGTCGAGCCCGGACATCCCATGGCCGCAGCGGCACCTGACACCCGAACGGGCGTGGGCGTTGACCGAGGGCGCCGGTGTCGTCGTCGCCGTCCTCGACTCCGGAGTGGACGCGCGCAGCCCGCAGCTCTCCGGGCGTGTGCTCCCGGGCATCGATCTGACCCGTACGGGCGGGGGGCGCGCCGACTCCGACTGCCTGGGGCATGGCACGTTCGTGGCAGGCATCATCGCGGCGGCCCCGGCGGCGGGCACCGGGGTCGCGGGCGTCGCACCGAAGGTACAGATCCTTCCAATTCGCATCACCGACCGGCCGGCCGGGGCGCCGGAGGCGATCGCGACGGGCATCCGTACCGCTGTGGACCGGGGCGCGGACGTGGTCAACGTGTCGGCCGGCACCACCGTGCGTGACCCGGCGATGGAGGCAGCGGTCCGCTACGCCGAGCAGCGCAACGTCGTGGTGGTCGCGGCAGCCGGCAACCGCGCCGAGGGGCCCGGCGTCCGCACGTACCCGGCGTCGCTACCGGGTGTCCTCGCCGTCGGGGCGATGAACGACAGCGGACGACGCTCCGACTCGGCGTCGGCGCCGGTAGCCCTGGTCGCGCCGGGTGAGGACGTGGTCAGTATCGGTCCACGCGGTCCCGGTCACTGGCAGGGCAGCGGAACCAGCTACGCCACGCCGTTCGTCTCCGGGACCGCCGCGCTGGTGCGCGCCTACCGGCCGGGGCTGAGCGCGGCGCAGATCCGACACCGCCTCCAGGCGACCGCCGACCTTCCCGCCGCGACGCTGCCGGACGCGCTGCTCGGCTGGGGCGTCGTCAACCCGATGGCCGCGCTGGCGACGGTGCTGCCCGAGGAAGGCAAAGCGGGCGCGGTGGCGGGCGAGGCGCAGCGGGCGGTGGCGCCGGACCTACGGAAAACTCCCGAGGTGGGCCCGTTCCTGGCCGCTGGCGTGGCACTGGTGCTGCTGGTCGCCGCGGGCGGCGCGGTCCTGGCCGTCCTCGGTCCGGCCGGCCACCGCCGCCGCTGGCGCCCGGCGCGTGTGGCCGACCCGTACGACCCGGCGCCGTCCCCCCAGGAGCCGGAGATCGCCCCGCCGGTCCGTTGACCGCGACCGGCGGGGCGATCCTCGGCCCGGCTCACTCGATGACGGGCGCCTGCACCAGACGCACGTTGCGGCGGCGATCGATGTACTGGGCCCGGCCCACCGGCAGCGTGCGAGGCCGCACCGCGCCGAGGAAGGCGCCCTCCTCCCGCGGGCAGGAGAAAAGCATCGCCGGGGTGCCCAGCTCCCAGGCGCGACGGACGACCTGGTCCATCATGGCGCGGGAGGCGCCCGCGGTCCGACGAGCCACGACCAGGTGCAGGCCGATATCGGCGCCGTGCGGAAGCAGAGGCAGCAGGTGTTGCAGGGGTTTCTCCGCCTCGGCCAGCTCGTAGTCGTCGACCAGGACGAAGATCCGGCCGCCGGTCCACCAGTCCCGGGACGGCAGACGGCTCGGGATGATGTCCGGACCTGGCACCCGCTCGGCGAGCAGACCCGCCGCTTCCTGCAGCGCCGAGGAGAGCGAGCCCGCGCTGACCGAGTAACCGATCTGGTGGTCCTGCGGCACCGCGTCGTACAGTTCGCGGCCGAAGTCGCCGAAGATGATCCGTGCCTCGTCGACGGAATGGTGCGCGGCGATCGAGCGGGCCAGGTGGCGCAGCAGGGTGGTCTTGCCGGTCTCGGCGTCGCCGAAGACCAACAGGTGCGGACTGGCGTCGAAGTCGTGCCACAGCGGTTCCAGCTTGACGTCGTCGAGGCCGAGGGCGACCTGGACGTCGGCGCTCGGGCGGGGCGCTGTGGGCACGGGCAGCGCGGTGACGGGCAGCCTGCTCGGCAGGAGTCGGACCCCCGGCGCGCGCGGCAGCGATCCGGAGGCGACCGCGTCGACCAGGTCAGCGACCCCGTCGGCCAGGTCCTCGGTGCCGCTGTCGCCGTCCACCCGGGGTAGCGCGCCGAGGAAGTGCAGGCGTTCCGGCACGATGCCGCGTCCGGGAATGGCCGGCACGGTGGCCGCGAACTTGCTGTTGATCTCGGAGTCGACCGGGTCACCGAGCCGCAGCTCGAACCGGGTGCCGAGGGCGTCGCGCAGCCAGGGCCGCATCTCCGCCCAGCGGCGTGCGCCGACCACGAGGTGTACGCCGAAAGCCAGGCCGCGGGCGGCGATGTCGGTGAAGCGGGGCTCCAACTCCTCGAAGTCCTGCCGTACGGAGAACCAGCCGTCGACGACGAGGAAGACGTCGCCGTACGGGTCCTGGTCGCGCAGCGAGCCGGTGGCGCGGATCCGCCGGTAGCTCGCCATCGAATCGATGTTGTGCCGGCTGAACAGGTTCTCCCGGGTGGCCAGCAGGTTCGACATCTCCAGCACGGTCCGGGTGACCCGGTCCCGGTCGAGACGATTCGCCACCGAGCCGACGTGCGGCAGTCCGGACAGCGAGGCAAGGCTGCCGCCGCCGAAATCGAGGCAGTAGAACTGCACGTCGTCCGGGCGGTGGGTGAGCGCGAGCGCGCAGATCAGCGTCCGCAGCAGGGTGCTCTTGCCGCTCTGCGGCCCGCCCACCACGCCGATGTTGCCGCGCCCGCCGGACAGGTCGGCCACGAGCAGCTCGCGGCGTTGCTGGGCGGGCAGGTCGAGCAGTCCGACCGGGACGGTGAGCGGCTGGTAGCCACCGATCGGACACAGCCCGCGTTCCGGGTCCTCGGTGAGCGGCGGCAGCAGCCGATCCAGGGTGGCCGGTTCCCGCAGCGGCGGCAGCCACACCTGGTGGGCGGCGGGGCCACGGCCCTGCAACCGCTGGAGCAGCACCTCGGCGAGCATCGGCGGCTTTTCACCGTCTACGCCGTCGGGGGTTTCCGGTGGCGCCGCGACCGGCTCGACGTAACCGGTACCGAAGGCGATCAGACCGGTCTGCGCGGCACCGCGCCGGGTGCGCCCGGCCGGCCGGTACGGACCGGAGGAGTAGGCGGCCTTGAACCGGGTCAGGGTCTGGATGTCCGAGCGCAGGAACCCGTTGCCCGGCACGTTGGGCAGCTCGTACGCGTCCGCGACGCCGAGCACGCTGCGACTCTCCATGGCGGAAAAGGTACGCAACCCGATCCGGTACGACAGGTGCGACTCGATCTGGTGGATCCGTCCCTCGTCGAGCCGTTGACTGGCCAGCAGCAGGTGGACGCCGAGGGAGCGCCCGAGCCGGCCGATCATCGCGAAGACCTCGATGAACTGCGGCTTGCTGGACAGCATCTCGCTGAACTCGTCGACCACGATGAGCAGCGCCGGCATCGGCTCCAGCGGGGCACCATCGGCCCGCGCCCGTTCGTAGTCGCGCCGGGAGGCATGGTTACCGGTGGCCCGTAGGTGTTCCTGGCGTCGGACCAGCTCGCCGGTGAGCGCGTCGCGCATCCGGTCGACCAGCTCCAGCTCGTCGGCCAGGTTGGTGATCACCGCGGCGGTGTGCGGCAGACGATCGAAGCCGAGGAACGCCGCGCCGCCCTTGAAGTCGACGAGGACGAGGTTGAGCTCCGCTGAGGTGTGCCGGGTGGCGAGAGCGAGCACGAGCGTACGCAGCAGCTCGCTCTTGCCGGAGCCGGTGGCGCCGATGAGGACGCCGTGCGGGCCCATGCCGTTCTCCGCGGCCTCCTTGAGGTCAAGCTCGATTGGGGCGCCGGAGGTCGAGATGCCGATCGGCACCCGCAGCCGTTGCGCGGCCGGCCGGTTCGCCCGGTACGTGTCCGGGTCGAAGGCGCGCAGGTCGGCGATGCCGAGCAGGCCGGCCAGGTCGTAGTCGGTGGTCAGCGGTTCCTCCGTGTCGACGGCCTGGCCGATGCGATAGCGGGAGATGCCGCGCGCCAGAGCGTCCACCATCGGCAGCCCGAGAGCGTCCGGACGGCACAGCCGGTTGCGTGACGGCTTGCCGATGGGGTCGAAGGTGACCAGGTGCAGGTCGTCCGGAGTCACCTCCGCGATCAGGGTGTGCGGGCGGGTCTGCCGGTCGAACGCCTCGGCGGTGTCCAGGACGACCGTGTTGCGGTAGCCCTCCACGGCGAGCCGGTGCTCACCGTGGATCGTCGGCCCGTCGAGCACGACCACGGTGAACGGTTCGGACGCGGTGATCGGGGTGTCCGGTTCGAACGCCGGGCGGTCGGCCACGCCGAGCGCGGCGAGCAGCGCGTCGAGCCCGATCAGGTCCGCGGCGACGAGGCGCCGGGCGCCAGCGCCGTCGGGCTCGTCGTCGTTCTGCGCGTGCGGCAACCATTTCAGCCAGTCCCAGTCTTCCTCGCGGCCCGGCGCGGCCAGGCACACGACAACCAGGTCGCCGGGGGCGTGCGCGACGGCGAGCTGGGCGAGCATCGCGCGGGCGAGGCCGCGTACGGCGGCCGCGTCGCCGGTGAGCTGGACGCGGGCGAAACCGCGCAGGTAGACCGCGACCGGCGACTCTCGAAGCGTCGAGTAGGCGCGGATGAAGCGGCGCAGCGCGTGCGCGGCCATCGGCTCGAGTTCCTCGACCGGTTTGCTCTGCGGCGCGGCCAGCGTGGTCGTCGACTTTCGAATGCCGACGCCCACCCGGACCTCGCCGAAGTCCTCGTGCGCGGTCCGGCGTTCCCACAGCCTGCCGCTCAGCGCGTGCGACCAGAGCGCCCGCGGGTCAGGGTGCTGCCAGCGCGCCGCGCGGTACTGGTCGACGAGCGCGGTGCGGGCTTTGCGCCGGATCTGGGTGAGGTAGCGGTGGTAGTCGCGCCGGTCGCCGTGCATGCGTTCCTTGTGCTCGCTGGCCGCCCGGAAGAACGGCACGATGACACCGGCGACCACCGACACCGCCATCAGGCCCATGCCGATGTACGCGAGCACCCCGGCGTCGCGCCGGACGAAGACCAGCATCATCGCCATCGACCCGAGGCCCATCGGGATGTAGAGCCAGATCTGACCCATTCCACCAGCGGCCGGCTCCGGGACCGGTGGTGGCGGCTGGAGTTCGATCTCCCCGGGCGGCGCCACCGGGCCCGCGGTGCGCGGACGGCGGACGAAAGGAATGGTGCCCACGCGTACTCCTGTCGTTCGTGGAGGTTTTCCCCCGACCTGTGACCGGCCGCGTGGTGGCGGGACCGACGGGACGCCGGCGCCACTAGCGTGGCGGCCCTGATCTGGCGAGATCTGGTCGGCGTTCCAGCGGCGAGGAGGGAACCGGTTCCGAACGATGGACGAACTGATTCAGCATCGCACGGCAGCTCCGGTAAGGCTACGGTTTGTCCTGAAAGATGCGGTTGCGGCCTGGGCGGTGCCGGTCGACACGCCGTTGATCGACGTGCTGTCCGTGGTCCTGCCCGCGCTCGACCCGCAGGCCGGCGACCACGGCACCGGCCATGACGGCTGGATCCTGCAGCGGCTCGGCGGGCCGCCGCTGGACGAGGAACGCACCCCCGCCGACCTCGACCTGCTCGACGGCGAGACCGTGCACCTGCGACCGCGTTCCGACGCGCTTCCCCCGATCGGCTACGACGACCTCGTTGACGGGCTCGCCGAGCAGGTCGGGCAGCACCGTGGTACCTGGACACCGGCCCGGCTGAGGGCCTTGCTGCTGACGTTCGGCGGGCTGGCCGTGCTGACCGGGCTGCCGGTACTGGCGCTGGGCGGGCCGGCGGCGTACCGGGCGTTGGCCGCCGCCATGGCCGCGCTGGTCCTCATCGGCGCGGCGGGCCTCGTGAGCCGGGCCGCGACCGACCCGGTGGCGGGCACGCTGCTGGCCGGCTGCGCCACCGCGTACGCCGCCGCCGCCGGCTGGACGGTGACCCAGTGGGCCGCGCCCGGCACCTCGTGGACCGTCACCGTCTCGGCGGTCTGCCTCTGCGCGCTCGCCGCGGTCTGCGCCGGCTTCGCCGCGGTAGCCGACGGCGCACTGCTGTTCACCGGTGAGATCACCGCCCTGCTGCTGACCGGCACACCGGCCGTGGTCGCCGCCGCCGGCGGGTTCGACACCCAGCGGACCGCCGGCACCGCCCTTGTCATCACACTGGCCGTGATGATGGTGCTGCCGCTGCTGGCGTTCCGCCTCGGCGGGCTGACGCTGCCGATGATGCCGCGCCGACCGGAGCAGCTCTCCGACGACATCGACCCGATCCCGTACCGGCTGGTGGTGGAACGCGGCAACGCGGCCGTCGGCCACCAGTCGGCGCTGTTGATCGGCGTCGGGGTGGCGCAGGTGCCGCTGGCCGCGTTGCTCGTGCTGCCCGGTGGCACCTGGCCGAGAGTCCTGGGCCTGGTCACCGCCGCCCTGCTCCTCCTGCGCGCGCGCCACCTGACCACCGCCGTCCAGCGCTGGACGGTGCTGGTCCCCGCGACCGTCCTCATCGTCCTGGTGCTGCTGGACTGGAGCAGCGAGCAACCGTTCTATTTGCGAGTCGCGGCGCTGCCGGTGCTCGCCACGATCGGGCTGGCCTTCCTCGCCGCGAGCACGGTCCTACCCGGGCGACGGCTGCGGCCGTACTGGGCGCGGGCCGCGGACATCCTCGAGCTGGTCGTCGCACTCGCCGTCCTGCCGGTGCTCGGCGCCGTGATCGGTGTGTACGCCGCGATCCGGGCCTGGGCCGGCTGACATGCGGTCGCGCAGGGACCAGGTCCAGGCTTACCTGTTCGAGGCCGGAAGGCTGATCGGCGCACTGATGAAGGGCCGCCCGGACGGCGACGACCCGCCACACCGGCGGTTCACCATCGGGACGGCCGTAGGGCTGCTGCTCACCGTACTCATCGCGGCCGGTTTCGGGATCTACGGGCTGCTGCGGCCCGGCGGCAGCGACCAGTGGCGCCGGCCCGGCTCGATCATCGTGGTCAAGGAAACCGGGGCGCGGTACCTGCTGCTCGGCGACGAGCTGCGGCCGGTGCTCAACTACACCTCCGCAGCGCTGATCCTGCAGACCACCGCCCCGGTGCGGTCGGTCTCACGCAACTCGCTGACCGGAGTGCCGATCGGGGCGCCGGTGGGAATCCCGGACGCGCCGGACGCGGTGCCGACCGGCAAGCAGCTCTACCGTGGCGCGTGGACGGTGTGCACCCGGCCCCCGTTGGACCGTACCAAGGCGGCACGTACCACCCTGGTGCTCGACCGCATCACGGGCCGGGATCCGGGCGCACTCCTGGTGTCCACCCCGGACAACGCGCTGTACCTGCTGTGGCAGGGCCGCCGCTACCGCCTCGCCGGTGACCAGGGCCGGGTCGCGCTGGGGTACGGCGGAGTGCCACCGGTACGGGTCACCGAGGCGTGGCTCAACCCGGTCGACTCCGGGCGTGACCTGGTCGTGCCGGAGGTCGCCGGGCGCGGTCAGCCCGGGCCGGTGGTCGCCGGCACCCCGTCGCTGGTCGGGCAGATCTTCGAAGTGGCGAACCCAGTCCTCGCCACGCGCGAGCTCTACCTCGCGCGGACCGACGGGTTCGCACCGGTCAGCCGTACGGTCGGGGCCTTGCTGCTGGCCGACCCCGCCACCCGGCGCGCCTATCCCGGATCGGCCCCGCGGCCGATCCCGACGGACGCGGACGCGATGCACGCCGCACCGGTCCTCGACACCGGCGAGTACGTCATCGGCTTCCCCGCCGAGCCGCCGCCCATGGTCAACGACCTGCGTGGGACCGTTCCGTGCGTGCGGCACAGCGTGACCGCCGGCACCGTACGGTCCGAGACGCTCGCGGTCGCCGACACCGCGCTGGAACGGGCCGTCACGGTGCCCGCCGACCCGGGCGCGGCCGGTCTGGCGGACGAGGTGGTCATGCGGACGGGCAGCGGGATGCTGTTGCGCGACCGCCCGGCCCCCGGCGCGGTGCCCACCGGCGTCTACCTGGTGTCGGAGTTCGGGGTGAAGTTCCCGCTGCCGGACGGCCCGGCGGCCGACTCGCTCGGCTACTCCGGCGTGTCCCCCACGGACGTGCCTCGCGAGTTCCTCGCCCTGCTGCCGACCGGGCCGGCGCTCGACCGCGACGCCGCGCTCACCGGTCGGACCTGGGGCCGCTGACCGCGTTCACCGCCGGGCGGCCGGCTGCGGCGTGCCGGCGTCGCCGAGCAGTACGTCGACCTCATCCGGTGCGAACGTGGTCCGCGCACGCTGCTGCGGGGTGAGTCGGGTGACGAGTCCCGCCAGCAGCGGCAGGACGGCGGGCGGCGGCGGTTCGCCCGGCAGGCCGACCAGGATGGTGAGCCGCGTGCCGTCGGTCGGGCGACGGCGGACGCCGTCGCTGCCGCTCCCGGGCTGCGGCGACCGCACCCACAGGCCCCACGCCGTCGGCTCCACGACCCAGCCGTCGCCGAGCCGGTAGGCGTCGCCGTCCGCGGGCAACCCGGCGACGACCGCCGGGGGCGCCACCGGGACCGGGGGCTGGCCCGGCGCGCACCGCAGTCGCGGCACCGGCGGAATCCACCAGTCCCGGCCGTCGGGGTCCACGGCGGCGGACACCATCCGGTGTTCGTCGTCCAATGTGGGCACACCGGTCGCCACCTCGACCGGGCTCCCCCACCGCTCGGCGAGGTCGGTCGCGAGGGTGACGACCAGCGACAGCGGTACGCCGTACGGCGCCAGTAGCACCGACGGATCGAGCGCGTCGAGGACGGTGAGGACCGCCCGCGGGTCCGGCGGCGCGAGACCGGGGCGGCCGACCACCACCACGGCTCGCGCGGGATCCTGCGGGACCGCGTACACCGGGTCGTCGTACGAGACCGGCGCCGGGCCTGCGGTCTGCCGGTGCAACCACAGCCCCGCCGGGACCGACCGCGCCCGCAGGGCGCCTCCGGTGTGCCGGGCGACCGTGTCGACTTCCGGTTCCCAGGCCGGCCGAGGGTGGCGCAGGCCGGCCGGGACGGACGGCCCGGACTCGCCCGACCGCCGCCAGCCTCGCACCGCGTACAGGGTGCCGCCGGGCACGAGCAGCACCGGTCCGTCCGGGGCGTACACATCGGCCTGCACCTGCCGGGACAGGGCGGCGGCTGGGGACGCGTCGCGGTCCGGTGTGGTTCCCGGCGCGAGCGCGGTGCCGGCGCCGGAGATGCCCAGACGGACGGTCGTGCCGGGCTGGACCAGCGCCGGCAGGGCTTCGGTGACGGCCGCCCAGTCCTCCGGCCCGGCGACCTCGCCGACGACCGTGACCACGCCGGGCTCGGCGGGTAGCTGCGCGGCCGCGACGGCGACGGCGCCGCCCGGGTCCGGTCCGACCACAGCGAGACCGTCGGCCAACCAGCGCAGGGAATGGGAGGGTGGCCGGCGCGGCCCGGTGTAGGGGGCTGCGGGCGGTGACATCAGGGGCGGGCCGCCGGCGGGTCCGTCCAACGGGACTGGTCGGGCGTCATACAGACGACGACCTTGGATCGGCGTGGTGTACGCCGCCAGGGGTGGGCATCAGGCGATGATAGGCGTTCGATGTTTCCCGTACGCGACCGGCGACTGAGAGTTTGTTGAACGGTTAACGGGGCGGGGTCGACGCGGCGGTGTCCCGGCGTACCGTCGCCGCTACGACCAGCGCGCCGTCGGAGGCCGTCACGCTGAACCTCTCCAGCCGGTCCATCGGGACCGGGCACGCACCCGTGATGTCCTGGGCCTGCTCGGTGCCGGTCACGCCGGCGATGTCGTAGCTGTTGCCTTCCACGTCGGTGACGTAGAAGCGGTAGCTCCGGCCCGGCTCAAGACCCGACACGGTGGCCCGCACGGCGGCGTCACCACCGCCCGGCGACACGGTCACCGACAGGACGGCGCCGCTGGCGCTTCCCCCGGAGTCGGCCACCAGCGCCACCGGCGGCGGCCCGAACAGGACCGACTGGCCGAGCGAGGCGCCGACGGCCAGCAAGACCACCAGAACCAGGCCACCGGCGGCCAGCAGCGGCTTGCGGCGCAGCCTGCCGCCGGAACGCGATGTCGGCCGAGTCGAGCCGGGTGCCCGGGGCGCCGGGCGCCGGTTGGCGCCGTCGCGCGACGGCGAGGCGGACGCCGTTGCCCGACGCGCGCTCGTGTGCGCCGCCGGGGCGGCTGACGCGACGACCGGCACGCCGAAGTCCGCGACCAGCTCGCGCCGGTCCGCGTCCCCCAGAACGGTCAGCGAGAGCACGGCGTCGCCGAGGATCTGGCTCTCCTCGAGACAGCCGGCGCAGTGGGCGAGGTGCTCCTCCACCGCCCACTGCTCACTGCCGTAGATCCGGCCGGCGACGTAGAGCGCGATCTTGCCGCGCATCTCCGGCTCGTCACATCCCATGTCGCCCATTGGGCATCAAGTCCTCATGTTCCTGGTCGTCCCCCGTCCGCACATCCTTCTGCCACCTGGAGAACGAGTGCGGCCGGGTGGCGGTTCAGTCGTGAAGATGTCATCGTCCGCCGCTCGGTGGAGACGGTGCCGGTTCGGGATCACCAGCCGGTTCGGCGCCGACCGGCCGGTCACCGGGGGTGCCGTGCGGGCGGCGGGCGGATCGGCGCAGTCGGATGACCAGCAGCGCACCGGCAACCAGCGCGGCCAGCATGGTGAGCAGGATGGCGATCTGCGTGACCGTGCCGACGCCGCCGGCTTCGCTGGTGGTGCCAGGCGACTCCGGCGGCACCGGCTCGGTCTCGTCCGGCAGGTCCTCGATGACCGCGGCCTCGGGGTCGACCATGCCGTGGCCGTAGGGGCTGCCGGCGGGCGTGCCGCCCATCTCGTCCGCGGTGAGCACGATCCGGCGGGCGACCTGGACCGCTGACAACCTCGGATGGGCGGCCCGAACCAGCGCCGCCTCCCCCGCGGCCAGTGCCACCGCGTACCGCGTACCGCTGCCGACGAATCCCTTGGTGCCGGTGATACCGAGGCTGGCGATGTTGACGCCGGGTGCGACCACGTCCACGGTGTCGGTCGTGTACTCCTCGGCCGCCTTGCCGTCGGCGCTCACCCCGCCGACCGAGAGCAGGTACTCCGGCAGCAGTGCCGCCGCCCCGGCGTTCTCGGCACCGGCCGGCGCGCCCGCGACCACCACGATATCGCGGGAGAGGGCCTGGTCGATCGCCCGCCGTACGCCCTCGTCGGTGACCTTCACGTGGTCGCCCAGGGCGATCACGGTGGCGCCGGCGGAGGCGGCCACCTCGATCGCCGCGGCCTGGTCGGCCGGGCCCACCGGCTCACCATCGGTGACGATCCGGATCGGCAGCACGACCGCGTCGGGCGCGATGCCGGCGAAGCCGCCGCCGGGCGGGGCGGCCGCGGCGATCAGGCCGGCCATCGCGGTCCCGGTACCCAGGCAGTCGGTGTCGCCGCGCCGGCCACCGGTGACGATGTCCGCGCCCTGCGCGACCCGGCCGGCGAGCTGCGGCAACCGTCCATCCACACCGGAGTCGACCACGGCGACCATCTGACCGGCCCCCCTGGTCCGCGGCCACACCCGATCCGCGGCAAGCCGGGTAGTGGCCCAGGTAGACGGGTCACTCGCGACGGTGGCGGCCACGCACTTGCCGCCGGGCCGCGACACCGGCGGCGGGTCGACCGCGCCGGGACCCACCGGCGGGGTTCCGGGTGCCGTGGGGGCGGACGGGGACACCGACGAGGCGGACGGGGCCGGTGGCTGCGTCGGCAGGATGCCGTACTGCACGCCGGGTCCCACGGCGTCCCAGGGCAGCACGATGTACCACCCGGGAGTCAGCCGGTCCGGGGTGGTCAGCTCCTTCCCATCCGGCTGCTTGCGGCCGCTGTTGAGATTGAACAGTTCCCCCGCCCGCCCGGCGTCGCCCAGGTAGCGCTCGGCTATGTCGGCCAGGGTCTGCCCATCGCTCGACCCGCTCGCCGTGACCGTGGCATAGAGGACGTACTCGTCGGCCGTGGCCGTGGCCGGGACTGCCGGCGCCAGTACGGCGAGCAGCGCGGCCACCAGGCCGGCTACCACCCACCGGCGCGTGGATCGGAGCGTCACCGCGGCCTCCTAGAGCGCGAAGTCACGTTTCACCAGTTCCTCGTGCAGCGCTCGCAGCGCATAGAACGTCCGGGACTTCACCGTCCCCTCGGGAACGGACAGGTTACGTGCCGCCTCGGCGACCGAGCTCTCCCGGAAGTAGATCTCGATCAGGGCGCCCCGCAGCCGCTCCGGCAGCGACGCGAGCGCCTCCCGGACGGTCCGCGCGTTCAGCAGCCGATCGAAGTCGTCCTCGGCCACCTCACGGTCCTCGATGCGCTCGTCGAGGACCTCGGTCGACCGGCCCTGTGCCGACCGGATGTGGTCGATGGCGATGCGTCGGGCGACGGTCAGCAGCCAACCCCGGCTCCACTGCCCGTCGGCCGTACGCGCCTCCGGATGGTTCCAGGCGCGGACCAGGGTTTCCTGAAGGATGTCCTCGGCCAGTGCGCGGTTGCCCATCAACATGCGCGACAGGTAATTGAGCACGACCGGGCCATGGGTCCGGTACGCGACCCGCAACGCCTCGTCGTTCGCCGGAGGGTGCGACAACTCCCCGGACGCCGCGTGCGCGGTGACCTGATCCACGGGAACCATAACGACGCCGCCGAATGCCGGGTTCACGGAAGGTGACACCGTGCGGGTATATCAAAGGTCCATTGCGGACCGCCTACCTGCGCAAACCCTTTTCGAAGTCGGTTTGTGTCATTGATCACAGCGGTGCCCGCGAACCGCGCACGACCGTCGCGGCAGCCAGCACCCGGCCACCACCCGCCTCACCCACACTCAGGTAGGCGAGGTCGTCGACCGGCACCTCCGCTGTGCCCGACCATCGGACCGGACCGGCCGCACCGGTGAACTCGCCGAGCAGGTTCAGATCGTCGTCCGCCGTGGCCGCGTACACCTGATATGAGGCGCCCGGGGTGAGGCCGCCGACGGTCAGTTCCACGCCCAGGCCGTCCGCCTCGCCGCGCAGGACCGCACGCAGGGTGACCTCGTTCGTCGAGCCGGTGGTCGCGGTCGCCACGACCGGGGCCCGGGTGTCCGCCTGGGACCACACGTATAGGACGGCGCCGGCACCCAGGGCCACCGTGAGGACGACCGCCGAGGCCGCGTACGCCGGTGACCAGCGGCGAGGGCGGCGGTGCGAGTGCGGGCCGATGGAGAGTGGTCCGGTGGCGGGGCGGGGTGGGAGGTAGCCCTCCTGCCGGGACGCGGGACGGCTCGGCCGGTACAGGACGACCGGGGCGATGACGGACGGGTACGGCTCGGCCGGCGAGAACGGCCGCGCGGGGCGGCCCTGCTCCGGGCGGGCATTCTCGATGGACCGCGACGCCGGTCGCTCGACGAACCACGGACCCGGTCGCTCGATGGGCTGCGGCGCCGGTCGGCCGATGAACGGCGCCGATCGCTCGACGAACCACGGCCCCGGTGGGTCGATGGGCTGCGGCGCCGGTCGCTGAGCGGCGCCGGCCAGGAACGCCGTCTGCTGACGCGGAACAGCCGCACGCCAGTATGGACGGACGGCCTCGGGCGCCGGCCGCTCGGTGGCATCGGCCGAGACCGCCCGGCGCTGCAGGGGCACGACCGGGGCTGGCGGCCGGCGGGCCGGGACGGCCGCCGGGTCCGACACCAACCGTGCCGCTTCCCGCAGAGCCGCGCCCGCGACCGGGTACGACAGCGGCCGCGCCGGAGCGGCTGCCCGGCTCGGGGGCGGCGGGGCGGGCACGGCGGGTCCGGCCGGGTGAGATGCCAACCCCGCCGGGTCTGTGCCCGGGCGCGCCGGAGGGCTGATCGGGTGAGGGGCCGGACGGTTCGGCACGCTGGCAGGCAACGGCCGCTGCGGTGCGCCGGGTGCGCCGAACAGTTGGGCTGGCGGGCGGAGTACCAGCGGTGCGGCGCCGGTCGCGGAAGAGGTGGACATCTCGTACGGGAGGTTGTCCGAAGCGGACCGCAGGACATCGAGCATGTCGACAACCCGGGCGATGTCGTCGCGCTCGGATTGGCATGACGGGCAGTCGCTCAGGTGGCGTGCCACCTCCGAGCGTTCCGCGTCGCTAACCCGGCCGATGGTGAGAAGTCCCACCTTCGCCCGCATGACGGCGTCCTCGCAGAACACCTCAGTCACCCCGTCCCGACACATCGCCGGCGTCCCAGCCGGCGTCGCCGCTGACCGGCCAACTGACGTCCAGTGCGCCGCCGATGAGGCTGAGGATGCCGGTACGGCCAAGCAGCCCGTCCACCGCGATCGCGCACTCGTGCGCCGGCCGCAGCGCGACCCGCTCGGCTGGCGGTGCGGCCGGGGTTACCGGCTCCACCATCCGCCGCAGCCTGGCCAGCCGGTCGGCGAGATCCGCCGCCAGCTCACCGATGGCAGGTGCCGGGTCGGCCTCGTGTGGCGTGCCGGTCATCGTCTCTCCCCCGCGACCGCCTCGAGGTCGCGGCGCGGCGGTGCGGCGGGCGCCCGCAGGTCCGCGACGATGTCGTTCAACGCGTCGTCGAGCATCCGGGCGTAGATGTCGAACCCGACGAGCAAGGCCTGGAACCGCAGAGGGGACATGCGCAGCCGTTCGGGGTCGAGCCGACCAAGATGGACACGCAGCCGGTCGACCTGCTCACCGATCTCCACAACGGCGGCCCGGCATCGGTCGGCAACATTGCCCTCGCCGGATGAATACGGTGTAATTCCGCTCATAACGCCTCCACACTCAGGAGTTCACCATGGAAACGAAGGCCAAGGCTCGGCTGTTCACGATCCGAGCCACGGATCGCGGAAACGTGCCCGCGCTCCTGGCCGGGGTGGTGTTCACGCTGCTCCTGATGCCGGGTCCGGCGATCCGGTCGGACGCTCACGCCGCCGTAGCTCTCTCCGCCGTGGCTCCCTCGGCCCTGGCCCTCGCCGCCATGACTCCCTCCGCCATGGCTCCCTCGGCCGCGGCTCCCTCGGCCGCGGCCCAGAAGTTTTACGTCGTCGGTGATCCGGTCGACGGCCAGCGCGAATTCCTCTTCGCGATCGCCGCCCAGGCGCTCGGCGACGGCAAGCGCTACCGCGAGATCTTCGACCTCAACCGGGGACGGCCGCAGCCCGACGGTCGCGTCATGAGCGACCCGACGGTGGTCGAGCCCGGCTGGATCCTGCTGCTGCCCGACGACGCCCGCGGCCCCGGTGTCCGCACCGGGGCGCTGCCGTCGGTACCGCCACCGGCCGCTCTGCCGCCTGCCGGCACCCCGGCGCCACCCGCCGAGGCCCGGCCGCAGGCCGACGAGGGCGGCGTGTCCTCGAGTCTGCTCGCCACCCTGGCCGCTCTGCTGCTGGCCGCGCTGGCCGCGCCACTCCTGCTGCGTCGCACTCGCCGCACCCCGGCGCCAGCCGGTCCGTCCCTGAAGGTCGCCCCGAAGCGGCGTGGCCGCAAGACCAGGACGGACGCCGTACTCCACGTGGTCGGCATCGCACCGGCCCCCGCCGCATCCACGGCCACCCCGCCAACCGCGACGGTCACCACCGAGCTACCGCTCGTCGCCGCGCCCTCCACAGCAGACCCGGCCCCCGAGCCGCCGGTCACCACACGCCCCTCCGCCGCGCCCGTGGCCTCCACCCTCCCAGGCCCCGTGGGCCCTGGCGCACGGCCGCCCACACCGCCCCGGCTCCCGCCCGCCGACACCTCCGGCACACTGCCGGTCACCCCGCATTCGCCCGCCACCATCCCGCCCGCCGGCACCATCGGCGCGCCTTCGGACACCGTGGCGGCGTCCGCCGCGCCCGCTCCCACCATGTCCCGGCTCAGCCAGCCGCCGCTGCCCAAGACTCCGACCGGGCCAGCGCCGGCACCCGCCGCGCCGACACCCGCCGCGCCGACACCGGCAGCGCCGGGACCAGCAGGGCCGGAGGCGGCAAATGCCGAACCAGCAGGACCGGAACCAGCAGGACCAGTGGCGGCAAATGCCGAGCCAGCAGGGCCGCAGCCAGCAGGGCCAGAGGCGGCAAATGCCGAGCCAGCGGGGCCGCAGCGAACAAGAGCGGAGCCAGTAGGGCCGCAGCCAGCAGGGCCAGAGGCGGCAAATGCCGAGCCAGCGGGGCCGCAGCGAACAAGAGCGGAGCCAGTAGGGCCGCAGCCAGTAAGAGCGGAGCCAGCGGGGCCGCAGCCACGACCCATCGCGCCGCAACCCGCGCCGCCACCGACCCCCGCGACGCAGATCGCCTCCCCGCGGCCCGTCGGCCCTCCCCCGGCCGCCGTACCTCGGCCCCTGACACCGCTGGTGCCCGCCACTCCACCGACGCGCGTGTCCCTCCCGATCGCCGCCGCCCGCCCGACGCCGGTACCCGTGCCTCGGCAGGCACCGGACGACCTCCCGGCCTCCACCGCCCGGCTGATCCCGGTCGAGTCGCCGGAGCCGGCGGCCGAACCCGCGCCGGTCATCGAAGGTCACGCCGCCGGACCGGAGGAGGAGGCGCCGGCACCGGTGGTCACCGGGCTTCGGCGCGCCATCATGCTTCCCGCCGGCGACCTGCAACGCGTCGCCGGCATCGGGTCCCTCGCCGCGACCGCACCGGGCTGGTTCCCGCCCCTTGTCACCAACCTGTACGTCGGCACGACATCGGCGACCGTCCGGCTGGTCGGGGCGCGACCAGCGCGTTGGGGTTCGGCGTACGGATGGCTCGAGGAGGGCTGGCGCCCTCCACCGTCGAGCGTTCCGATCGTGCTCGGCGAGCACGACGGCCGGCGGCTGTGGGTCGATCTGGCTGCCGCTCCCGACGTGCTCACCCTTGGCGGCGACGAGGGTGCCTGCCGGCGGCTGGGCGTACGGCTGCTCGCGCAGCTCGCCCCGGCGGTGGACGTCGTCGTGATCGGCGACGTCCTCGGCGCTGAGCCGCTGCCGGAGCGTGCCCACCGCCTGGCGTCCGTTGGCGAGCTGGGGGGACTGGAGCCGGCAGCGCTGCGGGTGGTCTTCTGCCCGGGGACGTCGGCAGGCGCCCTGTGGCGGGAGCGCCGCTCGCTGGCCGCGTCCGGGCACCGTACCGTCCCGGTGGTGATGGGCGAAGCCCCGCCGGCTCGATGGTCCGTACACGCGATGGCAGAAGGGCCGGCAAGATGATGCGACGCACCCGCACCCTGCAAGTCGTGGCCGATGTGGTCACCCGGGATCCGGACAACCGCCCGGCACCGGTTCCCGGCCTCGCCGACCTGGTACTGGTCCGCTCGGACGAGGGTGGTCTGGCCCTGCCGGACGATCCGGGTGCGGCGCTCACCGTCAACGCCCTGGCCGACCTCGCGCGGGATGCGGGCGCCGGGGAGCAGGACCTGCGGGTGCTGATGGACGACGGCGCCCGACAGGCGGCGATATTCGGCCGGCTGGCGGACGCCCTGGGCCGCGATGTGCTGGTGACACCGGCGGGGGCGACGGTCCAGCCGACCGCGGCAGCCGCGGTCCGGACTGAGGCCGTGCCGGTGAACCGGGCGAGCGGCGAGGTGGTCGACTGGGTGCTGATCCAGCCGGCGTCGCTGCGCACCGGGCTGCCAGGCTGGTACGACCTGGCCGGTGGCCTGGTCCTGCACCGCGGCGGGCTGGTCACCCTGCCGTTGCCGAACGGCCTGGAGTTCGCCGACCGCGAGGGTTACGTGGTGCGGCGGGCGGCGGCCAGCCAACTGGGCACCACGCACCCCAACCTGGCGACCGTGGCACTCGCCACCCGCGGCGGCGGCTTCGTGCTGTCCACGTACCGGGGGCGCAGCGGCGTGCACGGCGCAGACGAGGTCGCCGCGGCGCTGTCATCGATCCCCCTGTACGGCGGTGACCTGCGGCTGTGGCTGTGCTGGCCGGTGGACGACGCGGAGCAGCGCAAGCTCGACGACCAGGTGCGTGCGCTGGCCGAGGCGACCGGCGCGACGGTGTGGACCCCGCCGGTCGGCGCGGAGGCGGTGCTGCTGAAAGGCTGCCAGGACCTGGCCGCCCGGGACCGGTCGGGTCAAGCGGTGCCGTGGCGGGCGGTCCGTCCCCCGCACACGTCCGGTGAGTCGGTCTTCGACACCGACCTGGACGGGCGGCTCACCCCGGCGGACGGCGTCACGATTGCCTCGGCCGGCGAGGTGGCGCTGATGAGCACGTCGCCGCGGCGCGAGGCGGCCATGCGGGACCGGTACCGGGAGCTGACCGCCGAACCGGGCATGACGCTCGTCGACCTGACGATCATGGAGGACGGCCGGCTGGGGCTGCGCCACGGTGACGGCAGCTCGTTGGCCGCGGGCACCGCCCAGCTGCGCCGGCTCCTCGAGATGTCCGGCTGGCGCGGCGAGGACCTGATGCTGCTCACCCCCGTCCCGCCGGAACGGGCCGACCGCCTGCACGAGCACCTGCGGGTGCTGGAGGACGAGCTGGGTGTGGAGGTGTGGACGCTCACGCCGGGTGCGTTGGTGTCGGTGCAGGACGGGTTGCCGCGCGCCGTGGACGAGCAGCGGCTCCCGGCGCGCTGGCAGCGTGCGGCCGGCGCCGGTCCGGACCAGGAGGGCGGCCGGTGGCGCAACGACGACGGCTGGCTGGTCCCGCTGCGGCAGCGGATCCCGGAGTCCGCACCCACCGGTGCGGCCGTGGCGGAGCCGGCCGCGATGGCCCCGGCGACGGCCGGTCCGCTGCCGCCGCCCAGTCCGCGGCCACCGCTGACGGTGTCCGCGCGGGGCAGCCGCCCGCACGGTGTCAGGTGGCTACCGGAGCGGCCGGAGGTCAACGCGGCACCGGTGCGGCTGTGGCTGTCGTCGCCCTGGCCGGCGCAGCGCGTCGCGGTCGAGGGGGTGCCGTCCGCGAATCTCTACCTGGTCGGTCACCTGGCGGGCGGCCCGCTGGCCCAGACCAACCCGCAGCGGCACCTGCTGTGCCTGCGGGTGGAGGCGGGCGGGGCGGTGCACCTGGGCCGACTGGGCGTCGACCTGCCTGCGGACCTGCGCCACCAGGTCGCCGAGGGCACGTACCTGCTGCCGGCGGGATGGCTGGACCTGGCCCGCCTTCAGCAGGGCTATCGCGTGGACGAGGCCGGGCAGCCTCGGGATCCGGTCGAGCTGCCAGCAAACCCGCTGACGCTGCGCTGCAAGGGCGCCCGGCACGGCGCCGACGGCCTGCCGAACGAGGTGGTGTTCGCACCGCGCGGCGGGCGGATGTGGGCGGTGGTGCCGGACCGGCCGGGCGCCGAGGTAACGGACGACGACCTGCTGGTGCTGCTGGCGAAGCGTCCCGCCGTCCGGGCCGGCCACCGGCTGATCCGTCTGCAGATAGCACCGAACCGCGCGGTGGACGTGGTGGCCAGCGCGGCCGCGCTGGCCGGCCTGACGTCGGTACGGTCACGCCTGCCAGAGCTGGTAGCGAACGGGGTGACGATGCTGCTGCCCAGCCGTTACTACGAGCGGACGACGGTGGACCAGGTACTGCACGCCGAGAACGACCGGTGGCGGCCCCGGGCCAAGGGCATCGAGCTGCCGCTGTCCAGCCTCATCGCCCCGGACCGGCGCTGACCGTGGCGGCTCCGGTAGGGAATGTCCCGGCCAGCACCGCGGTGGCCAGCTCGACCCGGGAGCGGTAGCCGGTTCGGGCGAACAGACGGCTCAGTCGGCCCTCGACGCTCTTCTCACTGTTCTGCGTTGCCGCCGCCAGCTCCTTGTTGGACAGTCCGTCGGCGACGAGGACGGCAAGCAGCCGGTCGCCCTCGGCGACAGTCTCGGCACGGCCGGCGACCGAGACGCCACGTTCCCGGGCGGCCCGGCGAAGCCGGGAACGGTGCAGCAGCGCCCCGAGGTCGCCGAGTATCTCGTACGCCTCGGCGAGCGCGACCGGGTTCCGGCCGGCCCAGCGCACCGCGCGTTCCAGGGTGCGCGCCAGCTCGTACGGCTGCCCCAGAGCCCGCGCCCACTGCACCGCCTCGTCCGCCGCGGCGGCGTCCCCGTCGGTGATCATGCGGACGGTGGCCGCCCAGTACGCGGGCAGCGGCGCCTCTCTCGCCGCCCGCGCGGTGACCGGGTCGCCGTGTTCGGCGGCCAGTTCGGCGGCCAGCACCCACAGCTCCCCGGCGGCCGACCGGTCAAGCGCGACCCGCACCGTCCGAGCCGCCGCCTGCGGGTCTCCGAGGGCGCGGTGCAGGTCGGTGAGCGCCGGCGCCAGCAGGTGCAGCGGCTGGTCGGCGGCGGCGTCCAGCACGGTCCGGGCGCGGGCCGGACGGCCCTGGGCGAGGAGCACCTCGGCGGCGACGCGGGCGACCGACGGGCCGGTTCCGGCCTTTCCGGCGGCCTCGGCGAGGACGGCGCCGTCGAGGGCTGCGGTCCACCGGCCGGCCCGGAAGTCGAGGAGGCACCGGTCGGCCAGGGGCAGCCGTGCCGGGTGCAACCCGGCCGCGACCGGATCACCGCCGCGGGCGCCGGTGAGGGCCGCTGCGGCCCGCCTCCGCTCGCGGCCGGGCCCGGTGTAGCGGCCTGCGGCATCCGCGTCCGGTGCGGTCCCGGCGAGCAGGGCCACGGCCTCGTCGCGCTGGGCCGGGGTGAGGTCGTCGGCGTAGGCGGTCAGCAAGGGCTCCAGAACGCGGTCCGCCTCGTCGCGGAGCCCCCGCCGCAGCATCGCCGTCGCCTCGCTCAGGGCGGCCTCCGCGTGGTCGGCGGCCGAGCCGCTGAGCTCGGCGGCGGCGGCCCACCAGCGCGCCGCGTCGGCCGGTGACCGGCCCGCCTCGGCGGTCGCGACGTCCCGCAGCTGCGCGACGGCCCGGTCCGGGTCGACCGAGGCACCGGCTTCGGCGAGACGGTCGGGTAGGTAGTGCGGATCGGTTACGGCGGACGGGTCGGCCCAGAGAGTCTCGACTGCGACCTGGGCGATGCGGCGCCGTTCGTACGGGCCGTGGCCGGCGACGAGACCGAGCGCCAGGGCGGGCGAGGTGACGGTCCAGCCGCCCGACCCGCAGCGGACGATCCCCTCCGTCCGCGCGGCGGCGAGCTGCCGGCGTACCTGGTCCGCCGTCAGTCCGAGGGCCCGCTCGATGAGCGCTGGCGCGGCCGGGCCGAACGGTTGCAGCACGGCGAGAGCCCGCGCCACCGCGCGCGCCGTTTGGTCGAGTCGGTGTACCGGCCGCAGGATCTGGTGCCCGGCAGGGATGAGCGGGACGGCGGCCGGGTCGCGCAGGCCGGCCCGGCCGTCGGCCACCACGAGTTGCCCGGCGTCGCGGTATCCGGTGACGACCGCGTCGATCGCGGCGGGCAGGCCGACGCCGTACCGGCGCAGCGCCGCGGCCAGGTCCTCGTGCGGGGTGGCGCGCAGCATCCGGGCGGCGAGCGCCACGGCGTCGTCGGCGCGCCGCGGCCGCAGCGGTACGACCCGGGCACGGAGACCGGGCCGTAGCCGCAGGACGGGCGGGCCGCCGGTACGGACGGCGGCCACGCACAGGATGGGCGAGCCCGCCGGGTCGTCCAGGACGTCCCGGATCGCCTCCGCCGACTCGGCGTCGGCCCACTGGGCGTCGTCGAGCACGAGGATCAGCCCGGGCCGGCGGCGCAGCAGGCCGGCGAGGGCAGCGGCCGGCGGCTCGGCGGCCCGGCCGGACGGACGGGCGGGGTTGAGGGAGGCGAGGATGCGTCCGGCCAGGTACCACGGCTCGCCACGGTCCTCGGGAGCCAGGCGCAGTGCCAGCACCGGTGTGCCCTGCCGGGCGGCGGCGACCGCGGTGGCCCGCAGGGCGTAGCTGCGGCCGACGCCGGGCGGTCCGGTGACCACTGTGAGCGCCGGCCCGCCCCGCAGGTCGACGCCGTTCACGCGTAGCCGGTGAAGTCGGCGGCGGTGAGCAGGCGCATGTCCGCGTCGGTGAGCCGGTCGGACGCGGACAGCCGGGACGCCTGGCGGTCGGCCATCCACTCGAAGACCTTGCGGGCGGTGCGGCCGTTGCCGAACGTGCCTGTCTTGGGAATGGCCTCGAAGTGGTCCAGCAGCAGCGCCGCCAGCTCCTCGTCCAGGCTGTAGTCGTGCCGGCGGCACTGCTCCTCGACGATGGTCACCAGCTCGGCGGCGCTGTAGCTGAGGAACTCGATGGTCCGGCTGAACCGCGACTCGAGGCCGGGGTTGGTGTCGAGGAAGCGCTGCATCTCGTTGGAGTAGCCGGCGGCGATGACCACGACGTCGTCGCGGTGGTCCTCCATCAGTTTCACCAGGGTGTCGATCGCCTCCCGGCCGAAGTCCGGGCCGGTGCCGCCACGGCCGGTGCTGAGCGTGTACGCCTCGTCGATGAACAGCACGCCGCCGAGCGCCCGGTTGAACGCCTCGGTGGTTTTGATCGCGGTGCCACCGATGATCTGGGCGACCAGGTCGGCACGAGCCACCTCGACGAGGTGCCCCGAGCGCAGGGCGCGGAGGTCGGCGAGGATCGCACCGTAGAGCCGGGCGACCGTGGTCTTGCCGGTTCCGGGTGGCCCTGCGAAGACGAGGTGGCGGGCCATGGGCGGTGCACTGAGGCCGGCCTCCTTGCGGCGCTGCGACATCTTGTTCAGATTGATCAGCGAGGAAACCTCGTGCTTGACGCTCTGCAAGCCGACCAGGTCGTGCAGCTCGGCAAGGGGGTCGCCGGCACGGCGGATCTCGGCGCGCTCCGGTAGCGGCGTTTCGGTGTGGGCGGTGGCGGTACCGGCGGCGGTTGTCCCGTACGCGTCCGAGGCACCGTTGCGGGCGCTGCTCAGCCCGTCCACGGTCAGCTCGCCCGGCACCAACTGCCGCAGCCCGGACCCGCGGTTGTCGCGGACCGCGCAACCGGTCAGGCGCACCAGCTCGGCGCTGGCGATGGTGACGCCGTTGCCCGCGTTGCCGTCGAACTCCGACTCCACGATCACGCCGGACGCGCCAGCCGCCACCACGCACCCGTCGGCCCGGCCGTCGTGCACCCGGCAGTGGGTGAGCGACAGCTCGGCTCCGGCGCCGGCCTCGACCCCGGCGCCGCCGGATCCGGCGATGTCGGCGTCGGTGCAGGTGAGGACGGCTTGGGCGACCCGCAGGCCGGTGGCCGTCGCGCCGCGCAGGCTGAGCCCGGTGACGGTGGTACGCGCCGAGTCCTCGACGGTCAGGCCGTGGCCGCCGGGCCGGTCCACGGTGACGTTCTCGAAAGTGCCGCGGGCGCCACCGGTGACCACGACGGCCGTGCCGGTGCAGCCGGACACCTGCAGGCGGCGGAAGAACGGGTCCGCGCCGCCTTCGATCCGGACCGCCACGTCGGCGCCGCCGTCCACCTCCAGTTCGCTGAACTCGGGTGTGGAGCGCTCGTCCACGCTGACCGCCGCGGCGCCCGCCGCGGAGATCGCGCAGCGCTCGAAGACACCCGCGGCCTGCCCGACGAAGCGGAGGCCGTTCCGGCCGGGCGAGCGCACCTCCACCCGCGTCAGCCGTGGCGCGCACCGGCTACTGACGAACACGCCGTCATGGCCGTTGCCGGCGATCGTGCTGTCCTCGACGGACACCGCCCCGGTGGTGGCCAGGTACGCGCCGATGCCGTCGCCACCGGTGACGGTGAGCCGCCGGATCACCGCGGCGGCCTGCTGCTCGACCGCAAGGGCGGGCTTGGCCGCGGCGATGATCTCGCAGTCCTCCAGGTCGATGGACGCGCGCCCGTTGAGGCACACGCCGTTGCCGCCGGCGCCCTCCACGGTGCTGGCCCGCATGCGCAGAACGCCGCTCTCGCCGACCACCACGCCGGACGTACCGAGTTGGACGAGGCGGCAGTCGTCGAGGACACTGCCGGTAGCGGCGGTGACCACCACCCCGGCGCCGGTCTGGTTGGTGATGCGGCTGCCGCGCATGGTGAGGGCGGCACGGCCGAGGACGAAGACGGTCGCCCAGGAGCCCGCGGTCAGCTCGCACTCGGTCACCGCGAGCTGACCGGCCTCGAACGCCACGGCCGGGCTGTCCGCGTCAAGCGCCTCGATGGTCAGCGCGTTGAGAGCCGCGGACTCGGCGGTCAGCACCACGGCCGGGCCACTGGCCGCTGTGATCATGACGGTGCCCGGCCCTTCCTCGGCGGCCACGGTGACCACCTTGTCCAGCACCAGGTTCTCCGGGTAGTGACCCGGCGCCACCATGATGAGCGCGCCGGGCTCCGCCTTCTGCAACGCCTCACGGATGCTGCGGCAGGACCCGCCGGCGGTCCGGGAGACGAGGATCCTCTTGCTTTTCACGCCGGGTGTTACCTCCACGTCAGCCGGTCAGGACACCGCACCGAGCACGTCCGTCCCCAAGCTCGCCGCGGCCAGCTCCACCCGGGAACGCAGGCCGGTGCGGGCGAACAGTCGAGTCAGGTAGTTCTCGATGGTCTTTTCGCTGAGCCGCAGGCGAGCGGCGATCTGCCGGTTCGTGCGTCCGCCCCGCAGCAGCTCGATGATCTGCAGCTCGACCGCGCTGAAGGCGGGCCGGGCGCCGCGCGTCTGCGGCAGCGGCATCCCCCGCCGGCGCATGGCCACGGCGACCGCCGCCCGGGTCGGGGCCGCGCCCAGCGTCCGAGCCAACGCGTGCGCCTCCAGCAGCCACGTCCCGGCGTCCGCGGCGGTCCATCCGAGCGCCAAGGTGGCGTGCCACAGGTCGAGGCAGTGACCGCGCGCCCGGATGTGACCGGCGCCCTCCGCCGCGGCTGCCGCGTCCCGGTCGGTGAGCGCGTGGATCAGCGACGCCGCCTCAGCGGTGAGCCGTTGGCCGTCGGTCGCCCGCAGGGCCCGCAGCCGGGCGCACGCTGTGACGGTGCCGAACCGGGCGCCGATCTCGGCGATCCGGACGAGCAGTTGCTCGACGCCGATCGCGCTGCCGTACGCCCGCTGCGCGTCGTAGGCGTGCCAGCCGGTGGCGATCCGCTCGGCCGCCTCCGCCGCGTCACGCGGCTCGGATCCGGGGCCGTTGCAGACCCACCAGCGCAGGGCCGCGTACGGCGGTTCGGCCGGCACCGACCGCACCCACTCGGCAGCGGCCTCGACCTGCCCGCGCAGCGCCAGCGCCTCAGCCGCCCACAGCCGGGCCAGCCTCGGCATCAACCGGTCCGGTGCCCCGGTGAGGTTCACCTCCCGGGCGGCGGAGAGCACACCGGCGAGGTCGCCACGGGCTCGCTGGTCGTGCAGCCGGTGGTACGCGGCGACCGGGCCGTCGACCGGCACGCCGTACCGGGCGTCGCCCAGCACCAGGCGCAGCACCGTGACCAGGTCGCCGAGGCTCCCGGCGCGGAGCAGCGGGTCGCCCACCGCCCCTGCGGCGAGCGCCCGGCGGACGGTGGCGAACTCGTGCGACGCCAGCAGCGACGCGCCCGCCCCGGCTGGGTCGGCGGCCGGGGCCGAGGCGCCGGCTGGGTCGGCGGCCGGGTCCGGGGCGCCGGCTGGCCACGCGTCGCCGAACGCCACCATGCCGTCCGAACCGTCCAGCGCCGTGTGCACTCGCTGCGGCACCGGATCGCCGGTGTGCAGGGCGGCGAGCAGCGCCGCGGCGGCCAGGTCGGCGCGGTCCGCGGACGGAACGCCACGGGCGGCGATCCGGTCCACCTCGGTGGCGAGCCGGGCGAACTGGCCGGTCCGGACCAGCAGCCGCAGCAGCCGCGTCTGGATGTCGCCGGCCGTGTCGCCGCCACCGGCGTGCCGCAGTGCGGCACTGAGCCAGTGCACCGCGCGGGCCGGTTCCCGCTCGGTCGCCCGTGCGGCGGTGGACAGCAACGTGACCGCGGTACGCCGATCCGGCGGCACCGCGGCACCGGCCGAGGTGACGTGGTCCGCGAGCGTGGCCCGGTCCGCGGGATCACCGGCTCCCGTGCGGCGGAACAGTGCGGCGGCAAACGCCCGGTGCAGCCGGGCCACCGCCTGCGGGCCGGCGTCGCGGACCAGGCGGGCGGCCAGCGCGGGACTCTGTGGCCGGATCCCGCCGAGCCGGTCGTCGACCAGCACCCCGTCGCACACCAACTGGTCCAGAACCGTGCCGTAACCGTCCGGGTCTCCGAGCGTGGCGGTGGCGAACAGCGGCAGGTCGGCCAGGCGGAACCGGGCCACCGACGCCATCGTGGCCAGGCGTACCGCGGCGGTGCCGTACGCGTGCAGCCGGGCGGTCAGCGGGTGGCCGGGCGGCAGCGGGATCGGCTCGTACGGGTCACGAAGACACAGGTGCTCGCCGGCCACGGTGAGCCGGTCGTCGTCGCGCAGTGCGTCGACGGTCGCCACGACGGTCGCCGGGTGCCCGGCCAGCGGGCCGAGCGCCTCCCCCAGGGCCGGGACGAGTGCGTCGTCGACCGGCGTGCCGTACCGGCGCCCGAGCAGGTCCCGCACTGCCTGGGCGGACAGCGGCGGCAGGTCGACGACCACCTCGGCCATCGCGTCGAGGCGGCCGGTCGCCGGCGCGTCCGGTTCGGTGGCGGCGACGACCAGGATGCCCGGGCGGGTGGCGGCACCCAACGCGAGGGCGCGGCCCGGCTCGCTGCCGGCGTCGTCGGCGATCAGTACGGCCGGGCCACGGCGGCCGATCAGGTAGAAGAGGGTCGCGGCCTCCCGGGCCATTGCGGCGGTCCGGCCCGGCGACAGGTCGGCGGGCGGCGCGCACAGCGAGCCGAGGGCAGCCACCGCCGCTGCCAGGGTCGGCTCGCCCAGCAACTCGTAGTGCCGCCGGACGGCGTGCAGCAGCGTCTCGAACCCCTCGGCGGGGCTCTCTCCCTGTCCCGGCCTGGCCGGCGGCAACCACAGCACCGTGGCGCCTTCCGCCCGCCAGGCGTCGGCGGCCGCGCCCAGCAGCGCCGTCCGCCCGCTGCCCGCGACGCCGCGGACCAGCGCGAACCGGCCGCTGTCCGCGGTGTCCCGCAGTGCGGCGGCCAGGACGTCGAGCTCCGCCTGCCGGCCTACGACCGTACGCCGTCTCTGCATGCCCGGTTCCTATCAGCGCGCGGGGGCGACGGAGCCGCCCTCGCCGGACGCCTCGGCAAATTCGGGGGGCATCCCTCGCGGATGGCGCTCCCCCAAGGTCAGGAAAATTTCGCCGACGGTGGCCAGCGAACGCAGGTAGCGCTCGTCGTCCTCGGTGGACAGCCACATCACCGACTCGACGGCGCCGCGCGACTCGTCCGGGTGGTGCACGTCGACGAGGACCGTCGGGGCCGCGCCGTCCGGCCCGAACGCGGCGGCGAGCCGCTGCCGGATTCGGGCGAGCGTGCTCTCCGCGTGGGTCACCCGCGCGGCGCGGCGGCGCTGAGGCGGCAGGATGGCGTATCCGGGGATCAGTTCGGCGATCAGGTCCGCCGGATGCCCGGCCGACACGTGCCGACGGCCGCCAGCCCAGATCATGCGGATAGTCATGATTGTCAAACGGGGACGGCGGTGCCCGGGTTCACGCCATCGGCGAGTACGGCGAGGGCGGCCAGATCGGCGTGGTCGGGCAGGACAGCGGCGATAAGCTCCAGCAGGCGCCGCGCCTGCTGCGACACGTCGGCCGGGTCGTCGTCCCGCCACCAGTAGTGGTGGTTGCCCACCCATGCCGGTGCGGCTGCCGCACCGGTTCCGCGCAGCGCGTGCACCAGCCGGATCTGGGCCTGCAGGATGCCGAGGTTGAGGCTCGTCCGGGGGATCGAGGTGCGCAGCGCGTCCGTGGTCGTCTCGGTGACCCCGACCATCCGGTCGAGCGCCGCGCGGTGGGTGGACACCAGCCCGGCGAGCGCGGTGTGGTCCCCCGGCCCGAGCAACGCGTCGACCGTGGCGGAGACGGCCGACTCGCCGGACGCCCGCAGGTGCCGGGCCACGGCCCGCAGGTCGGCCCAGGTGTCGCGGGTGTCGGAGACGTGCAGCGTCACACCGTGGCCGCCGGGATCGGCGGTCACCGCCGCCGGGGCGGCCAGCCGCCCGGAGAGGCCCGCCAGGTCCACCGGCCGGGCCGTGTGCAGCGTCAGCGTGAGACCCGGACCGTCCGGTCCGGGGAGGACATCCGCCATCCGGTACGGGATCGGGTCGTCGCCGACGGCCGCCCGGTCCCGCAGCGTGGCGCGCACCGCCTCGATGTCGACCGCGCCACCCGCCTCGATGTCGACCGCGGCACCCGCGTTGATGTCGACCGCGCCACCCGCCTTGATGTCCCGCAACTCGTCGGCGGTGACGGTCGCGCCGGTGACCCCGGTTCCCGCGGTAACCGGCAGGAAGAGAACCTCCACCTCGTCGGCGAGGTCGACGAGACGGTGCGCCTGGCCGTCCGGGAACACCACACCCTGCGGCGCGTGGACCGCGTTGACCGCGTGCAGCGGCCGACCGGGCACCACGACCATCCCCCGCTCCCACTGCTCGGTGGCGGCGAGCCCGGCCCGAACCTGCCCGACGGTCGTCCGGACGAAGTGGAACGGCTCCGGCGGCAGGGGCACCCCGCGTGCCGGATCGTTCGCGTACGCGACCAGGGTGGTCAGGTCCTGGAGGCCGTCGGGCGGGACCTGGTGGGTGACGGAGCCCCGGTGCTGCAGCGTCATGTCGGTGCCGATCGCGGCCAGCACGCAGTTCGTCAGGGCGTCGGGATGGCTGCCGAGCGACGGGTTCACCGTGCCCAGCAGGCTCAGCAGGTCCGGGGCCGGGGCGTCGTCGTGCTTGACGAGGGCCACCTCGAACTCCACGTCGGGGAACCGCTCGCGGAAGCGGTCCGCGACGTGCTCCACCCACCCGAGGACCATCTCTGGCGTGATGTTTTTGCGGATCTTGGCGCTCATGTACCGGCCTGACTTGTCGTTGATCCGCCAACGCCCGGTGCGCGGGTTGTACTCGATCTCCCCGCTGATCCGGTCCGAGCTGCGGAACGTTCGGCCGTTGCGCTCGAACCCGGGCGCGACGGTCGGATGGCCCTGGCTGTCCAGGGACGATTTCAGGGTGGGGAGGTCGATCGACATCGTCGCGGACAGGTCCGCCCACTCCTCGTCGGTGAGTACCGTGCCGATCTCCTCCGTGCCGACCCAGATCTCGCCCTCGGCGTCGACGACGTAGTGCCACCGGGCGTCGTGCCGGTCGAGGAACACCGCGGGGAACTCGGCGAGCCGGTATCGCAGCGGATTGACCCGGATGTCTCCGCGGTCGTCGCGCTCGCCGCCCTTGACCCGTTTCGGACCGGCCGGCTCCCCGTACGCGCGATCCAGTTCCGACACGCCAGTCTGCTCGGCCACCAGGGCACGGGGGGCGACGCCGTGGTACCGGCCGTCGACGGTCCGCAGCACCGACACCGTGGCGGCCGGTCCGTCACCGACCACCGCCAGCAGATCGCCGGACCGGTCGTCCAGGACCAGGACGCGCATCCCGAGTGCCTCCGCGACCAGGCCGAGCAACTGCTGCCCGGCGGTCGCCGTCGGGTCCAGCAGAGGCCGGCGGCCGTCCGGGTCGCCGGTGCGGTCGAGGTAGGCATGGGACCGGCGGCGGATCAGCTCGGCCACCCGGGCCGACGGGTCCGCGGCCCGGTCCTGCTCGAAGTCCTTGCGGACCTTCTCCTCGTCCTCCAGCCACACCGCCAGGTCGGCGTCGGCCGGGTCCGGCGCGGCAGAGGGCCAGAGCAGCTTGCCCATCAGGGGCGCGTCGGCGGCGACGAGCGCCACCAGCGATTGGCCCGGGCCGTCTGGCACCATGACCCGCCGGTGCGGCCGGCCGTGGACGACCGGGCCGTCGACGGTCATCACCGCGGGTCTGCCGAGGCCGTCCGGTGGCGAGCCGGCCACGTCGGCCTCCTCGGGGTGCGCCGGCTCCGGCGGCGTCGGCGGCAGCGGCACCGCCTCCGGCGGCAGGTCACCGTCCGGGTCCCGGGACAGCGGCGCGACCGGCGCGGTGGGCCGCCGGGTGTCGGTCCGGTTGTCGAGCTCGATCGCGCCCGACGGATCCACCACGGGAGGCTCGAGACTGGCCCGCGGGGTCGGTGCCTCCGGCTGCACGGCCTGTGCGGGCTCCCTGCTGGTGACGTTGCGGCGGATGTCGTGGCGCAGCGGCGCGTCCACCAGGGCGCGGGCGATCGAGGCGGATTCCGGGCTGTGGGCGCCGGCCGCGACGGCGGCGTCCGCGCCGATGATGAGGGTACGAGCGGCGACGGCCGATTCGAGCCGGGCGTCGGCGAACGGCTCCGGATGCTCGAAGACCCGTTCGTCGGGGGCCCTGGTCGGGTCGGCCCACAGCACCCGGCCGTCCGCGAGGGTGTGCGCGAGGAAGACGTGGTGGACCTTCTGGCCCGGCCGCTCCAGCAGCACGACGGCGGTCGTGCCGGGCCGGCCGAGCAGATCGGCCTCGACGGTGTTCCAGCCGGACACCGGCGTCCAGTCGGTCTGACCCTCCAGCCACGACCGGGCGGCGTCGGCGTCCTGGGTCCGCCTCGGGCGCAGGGCGTGCAAATCCGGGGTGGCGGACGGGTAGAGCCGGGCGAGCATCCGCTCGGCCAGTGCAAGAGGTTCTTCGAGCGAGCGCAGACCGGTGCGTACGGCGGCCTGCTGACCGGCGTCCGCCACCTCGTCGACCATCCGCCGAAAGGCCGGCTCGGCTATGGCTATCGGCGCGGCGGCCTCCACCGGGGTGACCGGAAGCGGAATCCACTGCGGCGGATCGGCCGGAAGCGGCACTGGCCCGCCGAGGCTCTCCTGCGAGGCACGCCGCGCTGGCGACTCCACACCTGGCGGCGTCTCCGGCAGCGGTACCCGCTCCGGCGGAACCGGCCTGGCCGGCCGCAGGACATCGGCCACCTCCCTGACCGGCGTCCGCGCGCCGGAAGCCTCAACCGGCCGCGTCGCCGCGTCGATCCGGGCGGGCTCCTCGGGCCGCGCCGTCCCATTCACGGGCGCGTCGCCCTCTCCTGTTCCCTCCCGCTGCCGCGCCTCCTCTTCCCGCTGGCGCGCTTCGTCCCGCTGGCGCGCTTCGTCCCCCTGCCGCGCTTCGTCCCGCTGGCGGTCGGGCGGGACGTTGTCGATACGGCGCCCCAGTTCCATGCCCTGCTCGGGATCGACGTTGGGCGGCTCGAACCGCGCCGGTGCCTGATACGTGGTGTTCGGCCGTACGGTCGTCACCGCGAACATCGCCCCGTCCCGGTCGATCACCAGCCGGTGGCCGGGGTCGCCCGGTGGGTAGATCACCAGGGTCACGTCGTACCGCATGAGGTAGTACCTGGCCCGCCGCTCGCTGTTGCGCTCGCCGACGTTGCTGGTCTCGCCCTCGTAGCCCCGGCCACCGCCGAACCCGCCGTACCCGGAGCCGCCAGGACCGGTCCGGACGTTGCCGATGGTGCCGCGCAACGTCGCCCCGCCACCCACGGACGAACTGGTGCTCTCCGATGCCTCGAAACTCGGCTTGACGTCGCGCTGGCGGTAGTTGCGACCCTTGTGGTCGAAACCGCGGGGCGCCACGGTGCCGTCGGCGGCGAGGTCCACGTTGTACGACGCGCCCCGGATGTCCAGGCCCAACCGGATGCCGGTGTCGCCGACCTCGTACCGGTGCTCCAGCAGTTCGTCGAACCGCCGGTTGAGCTGGCGGTCCTTGGTGTGGTGGGCGACCGCGTGCTCCAGAAAGCTGAGGTCGCCCTTGCGGGCGATCCGCGGCGGATGGTCCTCGTCGAACGTGCCCGGCCAGGTCCGGAACGGTTCGGTGACCATCTTCGCCCAGGCGTGGGCGGAACGCGCGATCCGTCGCATCGACTGCGGGGTGAACGTGGGGTCGGCCAGCACCTCGGCGTTGAGGGCGGGCGCCGCCGGGCGAGGGCCTCGCTCGACCCGCACTGCGGGCGTCGCAGCGGGTTGGGCCGGGCCGGCCTGCGCCCAACTTCCGTTCACCGGCCCGACCGCGGGGGCCGGGGCGTCCGGGATCGTCAGGTACGCCGGAACGAGCAGCCGAGCGTCGCCGGTGATGTCGGTGATCGTCGTGGTCCGTTCCCACCACTCGGCTCGGCCGATCACCGGCGCGTCGGCCGACCAGCGACTCCACGATCCGGCGTCGCGCAGCAGGAGCCCTTCGAGCGCGCGGTAGAGGTTGGTGCCGGTGGTGGCGAGGAACCGGATGAGCTCCGGCAGTTCGGTGGTGAGACCGATGTCGACCCGGTACGTGAGGGGCTGGGTGAACTCGTGCGACCGCTTCATGCCGAGCCGCATGATGTCCTTGGTCTCGTCGGCCAGGCCGCTGCCCACGCCGGTGGACCGTTGCCACTCGGCCCGGAACTCACCGGCCAGGTCGGCCTTGGAGGCGATCTCGCCGCGGACCCGGGCCCGGCTGCCGACGTGCAGCGTTCCCGAGTGGGCGGTGTCCGTCGAGTGGGCCGTCACCGCCTCGCTGCGTTCGGTCAGGGCGACGTCGTCGCGGGGCAGGTCCGCGGTGGGCGGCTGGAGGTCCCCGGTCACCTGCACGAGCAGGAACCGGATCTTCCCGTCGGTGACGATCGGCTGCCAGAACCGGATGCCGGAGCCGGTCAGGGTGGAGAACTGTCCTTCGAGGGCAATCGGCCGCAGCCGGGCGGTGAGGGCGCGGACAAGGATGGTCGGCGGGAGGTCCGCCGGGTCGGCCCGGCGTGGCAGCAGGTTCCAGGTGGACAGCGTGCGGGTGACGGCGGGCAGCACGGCACGGGCGGTGAGCCGTTCCGGGTGCGACCACGCGCGGACGGGTTCGGGGTCGACCGGGCGGTGGGCCGGCGGCCGGGACGGCGTGACGGCGGTGGCGCCGGGCAGCCCGAGGGCAGCCGCGAGCCGGTCCGGTGCGATGAAGTCCTTGCCAAGGTTGATCCGCAGGTATCGAATTTCCGTACGGATCTCGCCCCGCTCGCCGTCCCACCGCTCGGCGGTGATCTTGAAGACGAGGTCACTGCGATAGTGCTGGGTCCGGCCGCCGTACGTGGCCCGGGTGATGTCGATGTACCCGGACTCGTCGGAGACGCTGTCCTCGCGGGACCACCGGTAGCCGCCCGACGGTCCGAAGGCGAGACGCCCGAGCCCGCCCTCACCGGTGGTGTCGCCGCTGGGGAGCGGGCCGCCGCCGCTGCCGATGCCGCCGGCCTGCCGGCGGACCGGTGTGGACGGGTTGCCCCGGTCGGTCGGGTCGTCGGCCTTGCCGGAGCCGCCGAGCGGGAAGACGGGACCGGCGGACATGCTGATCCCGGCGCTGCGATCGGTGTCTCGCGACCATTTGTGCCCGGCACTGAACTGCTGGTAGTGCTCGATCTCGATGTCGGAGGCGTCGCGGGTCTGTTCGGGGTTGAACGCCCGCATCTGCACGCGTACGGCCTGGTGGTGCCCAAACGCGTCGGGCAGCGAGAGCAGCCAACCGTAGTCGTCGGTCAACTCGGCGAGGCGCCCGGCCACCTGGCTGGCGATACTCAGGTCCCACAGCGGGCGCGGCCAGTTGAGCGGTTCCTCGAACCATGTCCGGTCCAGGTGGTTGAGCTGCGCGTACGCGTCCGCTGCCTGGGCGCCGACCTCGGGCAGCCCGCCCAGGAAGGGGAATACGCCGGCCGCGGACTCGTTCTCGTACGGGATGCGGCCGGCCCGGTTCCACTCGCGGAACGTGACCCTGGCCGCCCGTCCGGCCCGGTCGCGCTCGCCCGGCGTCACCGGCTGCTCCGGCCGGTGCTCGTCGGGCAGCACGGTGCGCAGCGCGGTGACGTCCGGCTCGTTCGGGTCGTCACCGATCAGGTACGTGACCCGGGGTTCCGTCGCCCGGCGCAGCACGACCTCGTAGATCACGCGGTAGCGGAACTCGGTGACGTCCCCGGTCGTCTCGGTACGCCGGTAGTGCTTGACCGCGCCGTCGTAGGTGTCCGAGCGGGACCACTCCCACTCGCCCTGCAGCTCCCCACGCCCTAGCTGGAACTTCCACTCGTTTCTCGGCAGCGGGATGAGCAGGCCGCCGCCGAATCCGCCGCCCACCCCGCTCGAGGTGCCGACCGATCCCTCCACCGAACTGCCCTGCAGGGCGCGCAGGTTGACATCCATCGGGTAGGCGGTCTGATCACGCAACTCCTCCACGTACGCGCTGACGAGCACGTCGTACGGGATGCCGTCGATCGTGACCTGGAACGGCTGGCCCGGCTGGAACTGGCTGAAGTCCGCCTCCATGGCGTCGCGCCCGACGTGGATCTCCAGGTCCTCGAGCACGTCGACGGGCAGCTCGTCCCGGTTCGACATCGCCCGCAGACCTTCGGTGACGGTGTCGAGCACGACCTCGGCGCCGGGCAGTGACAGGGGCGCGGTCGGACCCAGGCCACGCCGCGTGGCGAGGGCCAGGGGCTCGCCGGGCGCCGGTGCCGCCGGGTACCGGCCGCGCACCTGCGGCGCCTCGACGGTGGGCATCAGTCGGCCGGTCGTCGGGTCGACGACCCGGCCGCCGGTAAGGGTCCGGACGGCGCGGGGCCCGAGGCGGGCTCTGAGCGCCGCCTCGCCGACCGGCCGACCGGTACGCCGGGCGGCCGGCGGCACGGAGACGATCGGGCCATGCGCGGGTGCTCCGAGCAGCGCTTGCTCGTACGCGGTGCGCTGGTCCTGCCAGACGGCGACCTCGCCGGGCATGCCGAGCAGCACGACCGGCCGGACCTCGCCGGAGTTCAGCCGGGTCAGCAGGATCACCTCGAACTGCTGGCGGTACCGCGTCTGCGGGCCGGTGCGCTTGAGCACGGTGTGGTTGAGCACGCTCTCGCCGAGCTCGACGCCGGCATCGCGGCCGGCGCTGCCGCCAACCTCCCCGCTGACCGTGCCCTGCCACCGCTTGTCCTTGGGCAGGGTGCCGTCCGGCTTGGGCAGGGCGCGGGCGAGGTGGCTGATGCCGTACGACGCCACCTCGCCCGCGACCGCGACGTGCCGGGCGCCGTCGGCACTGGTGCCGGCCTCCGCGACGATGCCGAGGTCGTCGCGGACCGCCACGTTGGGCGCGTCGCCCAGGTGCTGCAGGCTCACCGGCCGCAGCATCAGGTGCAGCGACATGGTCTTGCGGCCGTGGTGCAGGCCGGTGGCGCGGTCCGAGCCGTGCAGCAGGCGCCGGTTGCGGTTGAGCATGGTCCGCTCGTTGAGCAACTGCGCCACACCCTGGCGGGCGAAATCGGCGGCCTCGTCCGCGGGGAGGCTCTCCCGCAGGGCCCCGTGCCAGCCGGTGATGAGCTGTTCGGTGGCCAGGGCGTTGAACACCCGGTCGGCGTGCGAGGTGCGGGTCGTCGGCGCGGCGGCGGGAACGTCGGCGCGGGCCGGGCGTGGTTGTCCGTTCGCGGGATGGGTGTACGGCTCGGGAAACTGGATGAGCAGCAGTTCGTCGGTGGCGGGCCGGGTCTGCGTGGTGGCCCAGTGCCGGCCGTCGACGTACACCTTGAACGCCAGGCCGGCCTGGAACGGGGTGGAGTCGGTGACGAACATCTGACGGCCGGCCAGCACCTTGCGGGCCGCGGAGCTGCCGTGCTCCCGGTGGCTGCCGAACGTGATGTCCGGTAGCCGAAGTATGACCCGGGTCAGGTACCGGCTGAGACCGCCGAGCGCGGTGTCCGGGCTGAAAACCCCGCCGGCCGGCCGCTCGGCGTCCGCGGACCAGCCCCGGGAGGTGGAACCGAAACTCACCTTGTACACCCGGGCGTCGGTGTCGGGCCCCGGCGGCGCGGGGCGGGCCTCCCGTGGCACCGGCAGGATCCACACCAGACGGCCCCCGGCGCTGAGGTGAGCGCCGCTGGTGAGTCTCTCGTCCCAGTGTTCGAGGTGCTGTTCGTACGCGGCGTCGACGGCACCGCCTTCCGGCGCGGTCAGCGCGTGCGTGATCTCCCGCCGCACCGCGTCCCGGATCGCCGCCTCGTCCCGGTCCGGCACGCCGGGGATCGCGGGGAGGCCGGTGACGAGGCCCTCCGCGATTCGCGCCGGGGAGTCGGCGGCGGTGGCCGGGCGGCCGGCGGACAGGACGGTGAACTGCCCGAGCGCGCCGTCCTCCAGATACCAGGGCACGGTCGTTTCCTGATCTGCCGTGGCTGGTGGCGGCGGCGCGGCGGCTGGCCGGTCGCCGACGGGCCGGCCCTCCGGGTCCAGGCCCAGGACGGTGACTCCGGGCAGCCGCAGGATCTTCTGGAGCACGCCGGGGGCGGGTTGCTCCAGCAGCCCGGCGTGGGTGGGGTCGACGACCCGCAAGGTCACGGTGTCGCCAGTGCCGTCCGACCACAACCAGAACACGCGGTCGCGGCCGGGCACGTGCACCAGTGCCATCGCGCCGGGCGCGGCGCGCAGGCCGGCGAGCATGGCGGGCACGTCGTCCAAGGGTCGCGCGACGCCGCCGAGGATCTGTTGGAGTTCGGGCAGGGTGAGCGCCGCGGCGTCCGCCGACCTCCGGCTGTCCACGACGTTCGCCGCTCGACCGTGCATCGCCACGAAGGCGCCGTACGCACGGGCCACGTCATACCGCATCGACGCCGCCGGCCGTTTCGCCTCGACCCGGCGCACCCAGTCCCGCAACCGGTCCGGGTTGCGGCCGGCATCGCGGTCGGGCAGGGTCAGCGCGGCGGCCACGGCGTCCGAGCCGGTCCCCCGGCGTGCTCCCAGCTGACCCGGCTGCCCGGGCGAGCGCGAGGCGAGGGTCAGCGCGTCCACCGAGGTGCTGTCCAGCGGCAGCCGCGGCGGACGAGGACGGCCGTCCGGATCGATCAGCAACGCGCGGACGCCGTGCCCGGTCAGCGCCCTCTCCCAACGGGTGCCCGGCCTGCCGGTGAACGCCTCGTCGGCGAGCAGGCCGGCGCGCTGGGTGTCGATCACCCGCAGCTTCGGCGTCCCGCCGTGGTCGTCGGACCACAGCCAGAAGACGTGCCCACGGACCGGACCGCTGCCCGGCGCCAGCACCAGGTCGTCGGCCGGCACGTGGATCAGCGCCATCGCGCCCGGGGTGCCGCGCAGCCCGTCGACCAGGGCGGACCAGTCCGCCAACGGGGTCAGCGACCCGCCGAGCAGATCCTGGAGGTCCCGGACGGTCATCGATTCCGGCGAGGCGGCGGCCCGGTTGTCGGCAACGTTCGCGCTGCGACCGTGCAGGGCGACAAAGGCGCCGTACGCCCGGACGACGCAGTCGGTCTCGCTCAGCACCACCTCGTCGCCGGGCCGGTCCGGCTCCACCTCGGCCACCCACTGCCGCAGCCGCTCGGGGTCGCGGCCGCCCGTCTCGCCGAGACCGGGCAGCGCGCGTCCGACGATCTCACCGGCCGGCAGTCGTGGGTGCCCGGTCCCGTCGGTGTCGCGGTCGCCGATCGCTCCGGGTTCCGTGGGAGAACGCCGTGCCGGTGTCAGCGCGTCGACGGCGCTGCCTTCGTCGCCCTCGACCGAGTCCCCGCCGTCGGAGTCGCGGTCGGAGTCGCGGTCGGAGTCGTTGTCCGGGTCGTTGTCCGAGTCGCGATCCGAGTCGCGATCCGAGTCCCGATCCGAGTCCCGATCCGAGTCCCGATCCGAGTCGCGATCCGAGTCACCGGTGCGCGCGCCGGCCGTCTGCCACTGCGCCGCGATGTCCTCCGGCTCGGCGTTCGCGAGGTCGGTGACCTCGACTCCCGGGATCGCCCGCAGCAGTTCCAGCAGGCCGGGCGGGTCCTCGACCTCGTCGGGTCGAAACTCGGAGCTGGCGTCCTGGAAGTCGAGGCTTTCCTCGGTGTCGAGCGAGTTCGCCGGTGACACGGTCCCGTCGCGAGCCTGCCGCGCGGAACGCTCCGCGTGCCACTCCGCCAGCAACTCCGCGACCTGGACCGCGGGCCCGTCGTCGAGGACAGCAAGGGTGTGCCCTCGCCCCCGGAGGAAGAAGAACAGCGGGGCGATGTCGTCCGTGGACACGGAGTGGCGCCGCTGGATCCGGTCCGCCCACTGGGCGGCCACGCCGCGCACCCAGCCGGCCCGATCGACACGCGGCGCAGGAGGCGCGGTGGACGCCGCGTCCCGGTGTGGGCCGTCCGGCATGGACTGCACCATCGCCGACACGGTGCGCGGGTCCATCCGCAGGCCGGCGGCGATGTCGGCGAGCACGGCCGGGTGCAGGTACGCGCTGGCCGCCAGCCGGAAGAGATCGGTGGGTACGCGGCCGGTCGCCTGGTAAATGCGCCACAGCGACTCGGGCAGCGGCGCCGGCGGTCGGTGGCCGTCGGGTGTCGGGTTGATCCGTGCCCCCGGGCGGGCCGGGGCCTCGGCGAGCCGTGGTCCGGTCACCGGGTCCGCCAGCAACGCACGCACGGGCGCGTACCTGTCCTCCTGCGGGGCTGGGTCGTTCAGCGCCCGCAGGCCGTCGGCCGCGGTGAGCACCGAGGGGTCGACGCCGATCTCCGCGACCAGGGCGAACAGCAGCAAGGGGTCCGCCACCCCGAGCCGCGCGGCGTGTACCGCGAGGTCCAGCGGCACCCGGCCGATCCGCACGCTGACCATGGCCACCCACATCGACGGCACGCCGAGTTCGGCGCCCAGGGCGACGGACGGCTCCCGGACGCCCGTGGCGTCGACGAGCGCCGCCTGCATCTGGGCGAAATCCTCCAGCGCCGGCCGCGAAAGCGGGTCACCCGTTCCCCAGGCCCGCGGCAGACCCAGGCTCAGCACCATGGCCACCGGGTCGTCGAACAGCAGGGTGTCGACCGGCGGCCCGGCGAACCGGCCCTGCGTCGCGCGGGCCAACACGAACTCGGTGACGTCGCTGTCCCGGTCGTCCAGGAATTCCTCGAGCTGCACCGCGTACGTCTCGTGACGGTCGTCGTCGGCCAGTGCGGCGCGGTCGAGCAGCCCGAACACGGCTGGGTCGAGAAACCAGCGGCCGGCGTAGCGCAGCAGCCGACCGAGCGGGATGTGGTGCCGGTTGGCCGGGTCCAGCAACTCGGCCGGGGTCCGTTCCAGCTGGTCGGCCACCAGGCGGTGAACGGTCCACGTGGACTCGCCGGCGGCCCGCGCGAGGGCCAGGACCGTACGATGGTCGAGCCACGGCCGCAGTTCGTTGTCCCGGTTGAACGTGGCCAGGTCGAACCGCGGGTCGGCGAACCGTCGCGTCCAGTACGTCCCCAGCCACGCCTCGCCGGAGCGCGCCCTGCCCTCGGCGTCGTCGGCGACGTTCCCGTGCGTGGCCGGCAGCGCGTTCGCGAGACGTTCGTCCAGCTCCAGGGCGGTCAGGTCGTCGGGACGCTGGAAGAACGGCTGGTCGTGCAGGATCTCCTCGAACGTCCTCCCCACCGCCGTCAACGCGTCGGCGAGTTCGGCGGCGGCGGGGTGCGGTGACCCATCCGGTTCACGGAGTTCGACCCGCTGCCGCAGGTCTGCGGCGACCGCCGCGGACAGCAGCCGGGCGTGTCGGGTGTCGGCGGTCAGGACCGTGAGGAACAGCCCGGGCAGGGTACGGGAGATGCGGTCCTGCGACTCTTCGGTGAGACGCCGCAAAGCCCGTTCCCGGTCGGCCCACGCCGCTCGCAGCTCCGACACGATCGGCCAGTCGGCGCTCAGCAGCCGGGTGATCGACCGTTCCGACCGGTCGCGCGCCACGACGGCGTTGCGGAGCGGGTCCCTGCCGGCTGTGGCCGCCGCGACGGCCGCGTACATGCCGGTGATCTGCTCCAGCCCCCGCGTCCACCGGGTCAGCAGGTCGCCGAGGCCGGCGAGGCCGGCGATCCGGTCGGCGGGCAGGTCGTCGGTGAACCGCTCCGCCGCCTCGCGCAACCGGGCGGTGCGCTCGTACAGCCGGTCGGTGCCGGACTCGGGCACCTCCGAACGCCCCAGCCGATCCAGTGCCGAGGCCAGGACCGCCGGGGTCAACACGGCACCCCAGGCGCCGGCAGCACCCCGCGCCGCCTGCCGGAACATCCACGACACGCGCAGCGACTCGTCCTGCACCGGTGACCGACCGGTGGCGTACGTCCGGAGCATTGTGGCTATCTCCACGACGCCCTGATGGTCCGGGTCGGACGTGGGCAGTTCGCTGCGGAGCAGCGGCGCGTGAAACGGGTGCAGGTATCGCGGGTCGATCCCGATGATGCCGGCCGCGGCCAGCACCGTGTCCACCGACAGGTTCAGGCGGTGTGCGAGGCGGAGCAGGTCCACCGGCATCCGGCCACTGGCCACGGCGACCCTGGCGACATCGAGGAAGCGGTTCAGGAACGACGAACCCGCCCGGTAGCCGAGCGCGGTCGCCACGGCCAGGTCACCCCACGGCCGTTCGAGCAGCGATCGGGCACGGGCCCGGAACTCCTGGGCGACGAACTCCGTCGTCGTCAGCGAGCCCACCCACTCGGTCAGCTCCGCGTCGGTGACGTCGGTACGCGGCAGGCCGGTCAGCAGAGCTCCGGACGGGCCGGACAGGTCCTCGGCGAGCAACCGCAGGGTGAACTCGACCCGCTGCAACGGCACGTCGACAAGGAACTCGTGCGCCGCCAGCACGATGTGCTGCGACGGCAGCAGGAAGGACAGCTGACCGGGGTGGAAGCCGAGCCGGCCGGCCAGCGTGAGCTGACGGGTGAGGCCCGAGGCGCTGCCGTGCGGCAGGTAGCCGTTGCGGCGCAGCCGGTCGCGAACGGCCTCGGCGCGACCCGCCGCCGGGGCGCTGCTCGGGCCGGGTACGTCCAGGTCCGGCATCGCGGCGTCCTGGATCTCCGGCGCGATCACCGCGAGATGTCCGGGCTCCACGCCCAGCTCCATCGCCAGGTCCTCGACCTGGTCACGGTCGTCGAGGCCGAGTGCCTCGGCTGCCCTGTCGGCCCGTGTCTCGATGGCGTGACGCAGCCGGGCCACCACGACGGCCTCGGCGAGCAGGGTGTCCGGTAGCACGGTGAGAAGGTCGAGCGGCACACCGTGGCCGACGAAGCCCAGGACCGCCGGCAGGGCGTCGGCGGCGAGGCCCAGCCGGCCGGCCATGTCCGCGATCGCCAGGACGTCGTCGTCGGTGATCCGACCGTACGGATCGAGCCTGTTCCCCAACTCGCGCGCGGTGACCGGACCGGGCTGCGCGAGGTGGTTGGCGAACACGGTCAGCGCCTGCGGGTCGACGCCGAGCTCGACGGCAAGGGTCAGCAACGACCGTGGGTCGACGCCGACGCGGCCGGCCAGGGCGGTGAGGTCGCCGGGCGCGCGGCCGATCACCCGGATCCAGTCGAGCAGCCGCGCGGCGGATAGGTCCGGGCCGGCCACGGTGAGCGCATCCCATCGAGACCGGTCGAGGTCGACGGTCGGGTCGTCGCGCACCGCGGCCCACACGCCGCGATCGACCCCTGCCGGCGCGGGCCCGAGGCTGCGCGACGGCTCCGCGTACCCGGGCGGGCGTTCGTAGGGTGCCAGACCGGCCAGACCCGGCCCGGCGAAGTGGTCCCGCAGTTCGGCGACGGCGGTGACGTCGAGCAGCAGCTCCACCGGACTTCCGTCCTGGGCTGCCTGGACCACCAGGCGGTAGCGGTCACCGAGTTGGACGAACCCGACGGGTGAGGCGTCCGTGAACACCGGAGGCCGGCGCCGGCCCGGCGGGGTGCTCGTCGCGCCGATGGTCACCACGCCGGTCCGGAGCTGATCGGGCGTGACCGGAAAGGGGACGCCCGTTGTCTCCGGTGGCACGGACGACGGCGTGGGCAGGAGCGGGACCGTACGCCGGAACTCCTCGGTGAGCTCCACCGTCCGCTGCCACTCGCGTGTGCTGGTGCCGGGCACCTGGCCGATGCGGTGCAGGGTCACGGTGACGTCGACCCGGCTGTCGAGATGGTCCACACCGAGGTCGTACGGAGTCGCGCGGCGCGCGGTCAGCCGCAGCTCGAACCGATGCGTCCGCGGGCCGGAACGGTCTGACCGCAGCACCAGGCCGCCGTCGGTGAGCAGTCGGGGCAGGAGCCGGTGGACCGACGGCAGCGTCAGCAGACCACTCAGATTCACCTGCCGGCCGTCGAGGGTCCACCGGTACTGGCCGATGCCGCCGTCGTGGGTGTCGAGCAGGTCCGACGCGACCGCGCGTACCGGTTCGTTGCCGTCGCGGTCGGTCAGTCCCTGCGACTGTCCGACCGCCTCGACGTCCCCGTCACCCGGCAGCACCGGCTCGCGGGCAGCGGTGACGGTCAGCGCCACGTAGCCGCCGCCCCGCCGCGCGACAAACACCTCGGGCCGGCCGAGATCGCCGTACGCTCGCAGGGCGCCGTCCTCACCGACCACGACGAGCCGGAGCCGGAGTCCGTCGGCGAGGCGGCCGGGATCGCTCCTGCCCCACCGCCGCGCCACCGGGTCCGGCTCCTGCGGCCGGCCCGCGGCGGCAAGCACCACGGCTACGAGGTCGCCCGGTCGGTCGGTGAGCGGTTGGAGGCCGAACAGCGCCGCGTGGTCCGACCCGGCGAGGTCGGGGTCCGCCGTCGGCGCCGCAGCCGCGGGTACGGCAGGCGCCGGCACGTCCGTCGTGGTGGCGACGAAGCGGACCCGCGACGGCGCGGGCGGCACGGTCGCCGGAGCGTTCGTCTGGCCGTCGAGGAAGAACACACCGTGCTCGTCACGTACCACGTTGACGGCGTGCGCCACCGACCCCGCGACGCCGTTGACGACCATGACACCGCGCGACCCCACCGGTGACCCACGCATCGCGTCCACCACGGCCGCGTAGCCGTCGGCTTCCTGAACGGGCCGCCCCGCGTAGAAGCCCAGCACCGCCACCTCGGTGGCGACCGACGCGGGCGCCTCGAACCGGTCCCGCCCATCCGAGCGCAGCAGCAGATCGGTGACCACCGCCGCGAACACGCAGTTCAGCAGCGACCGGGACGGATTGGCTCGGTTCAGGTACGGGTAGCGCTCCCGCATATCGTCCACGGTGAGCGGATCGCCTACCGGGACCCAGTCGCTGCGATTGACGAGCACCGCGCCCGCGACGTCCGCCGCGGTCAACAGATCGCCGCTCGACTCCTCCGGTGCGGACGGCGACGTCCCGGTCGATGCCCGGTCGTCGTCGGGGCGGGCGGCCGGTCGCGGCAGCACGTATCCGAACACCGCACCACCCGCGTCGCCGCCGCCGTCCCGCGAGGCCGGCGCGGTGGGCCCGGTGACGTGGGGCGTAACGCTCAGGCCGCTCGTGGCGGTTTGCGCATGATGCCGGGCACCCGTCGCAGGATCACCGGACGAGACGATCGACGGCGGCTTCGCCGACCCAGCATCCCCCACGGCAGGCGTCGGCGAGGCAGTCGGCGTCGGCGAGGGCGAGGGCGAGGCAGTTGACGTCGGCGTCGGCGTCGGCGTCGAACTGGTTGTCGGCACCGGAGTGGTGGTCGGTGGCGGCGTAGCCGTCGGGGACGGGGTGGGCGTCGGCCCGGCGGTCGGCGTCGGGGTAGCTGGCAAGGTGGGGGTGGCAGCAGGCGACGGCGCAGCCACCGAAGACGGGGTGGCCGCCGATGTGGATGCTGCCATCGCCGGCGGGCTGGCGGTCGACGTCGGCAACGCCACCGAGGACGGGGTAGCCGCCGAAGTCGAGGTAGCCGTCGGCGTCGAGCCGGCGGCCGAAGTCGGGGCGGACGCCGAAGTCGGGGCGGACGCCGAAGTCGGCGAAGCCGTCGGCATTGACGTGGTTGTCGGGACCTGGGTAGGCGGGGATGTCGCTGTCGACAGCGGCGTACCCGTCGGGGGCGGGGTCGCGGACGTCGGCGTACCGGTGGGCGCCGATGGCCCCGACGCCGGTGTGGAGGCTGCCGGTGTGGTGGCCGCCGGTGTCGCGGTGGCTGATGGTGGTACGCCGGTGGTCGCGGGTGGCGTTCCGCCGACCACCGGCGGAGGTGCTGTGCTCGTCGGTGTCGACGACGGTGCGGTGGTGAGCGATGGAGCTGACGTGGCCGGCGACGTGGTAACAGCCGATCCAGGCACCGCCGTACCCGGCGTGGTCGCCGCCGGGATGCCCGGGGCCGGGGCGGCGGTGGGTGATCCGGTGGCGGGGGTGACCGCCGCCGGGCTCACGGGCTGCCGGTCGTCGGCCGGACCGGACGCGGTGTACGCACCCTCCGGGGTTGCGGTCGACGGGCTGCTCTCGCTCGCCGTCGGGCCTGCGACACCGCTGCCGAGAGCCGTCGCGGCAGGGGATTCGCCGTGGATCGCCGTTATGGAAGGACCGGCAGCCGCCGACTCCGTGCCCTGGGCCGCCGCCCCGGTCGAGCCCGGATCGTCTCCCACCGACCCCTGCGACCCGAGGCTACCTGACACCGGATCCGGCGAGGTGCCGCCGCCGGGCGTGGCCGGAGAAGATCCGCCCCCACCCGCGGACGTGCTACTCGGCGATGCCGACGTGGGCATCGTTGCCGAACCGGTCGACGCGGCACCGCCGGTCTGTCCCGCCGACGCTCCGCCGACCGTCGCGACCGGCGTGCTGACGGCCGCGACACCCGCGGGCACACCGGACCCGGAAGCCGCCGGTGTGGTCCCGCCCGAGGCGAACCCTGCGGATGTGGCTCCTGTCTGAGCCGATCCGGCCGATGGTCCCGTGGCGGCCCCGGAACTCGCGCCGGTGGAGGGAGCGGCTGTAGGAGCCGGTCCCGCAGCGGAGACCGGCGACGCCGACGCCGCCGAAGCGCCACCGGTCGACGCCGTGCCGGTTGACGCCGAGGTCGGAACCGTGGACGTCGGGACCGGCGCGGCTGAAGTTGGCACAGTTCCGTTGGAGGCCGCCGCCAGGCCCGCCGTGGTCGCGGACGACCCTGCCAGCGGTGAAGGCACCGAGACGGTGCCGGATGCGTTCTCCGCTATGGATTGTTCGACGGCAGAGTCCGACACCGGAGAGGAGTCCGTCTTCGCCGCGTCGTCCGAACCGGACCGTGCGTCCTTCTCAGCAGACGAGATGTCCCCCGTGGGAAGGTCGTCGCCGTGGTTTTCCGTGACGTCGTCGCCGGGCTTCTCCCCGACCTGGTCGCCGGGCTTCGTGTCGGATTCGCCGACGGCCTCCTCGTATGTGGGAAGACCGTCCACGTCTGGCAGCGTCACCCCGCTCACGCCGCCGCCGTGACCGCCCGCGGACGGACCGCCCTCGGACGCGCCGCCGATCGCCGCCGCGGTCACCGAGCCCCAGTTGAACGACTGGCCGAAGATCGCGCCGGTGCTCGCGTCCGCGACAGCCCCGCCGACGCCCTGCGCGGTCGCGGAGATGGCACCGTACGCGCCCTTGAACCGGATGTCCGTGATCTCCCGCAGCCCGTCCCCGGTAATGCTCCGGGTGGTGTTCGTCCACGAGTTCGCCAGGTGCCGGGCAGCCTCGCCGGCGAGGAGGCGACCCGCGCCGGCACCGACCCCACCGATCACGCTGCCCACGCCGGAGACCAGCAGCGAGTCGGTGTCCAGACCGCCGACGCGCAGGCCGCGGGCGAGTTGGGCGAGTTGGGTGGCGAGGTCCACGCCGAAGCCGATGGCGACCTCGGTGGCGATCTCCGTGATCAGTGTCCGGAGGATCGCGTAAAGGATGCCCCGCGCGGTCGCGACCACCACCGGGATGAACAGGGCACCGAAGAGGGTGGCCAGCAGCCAGGCGATGGACGCCGCAAGCACGATCAGCTGCACGATGATCGTCACCTTGGACTTCTGGATGTCCGCGGCGGCGTTCATCGACGTCTTGGCGAGGTCCTCGACGACGCTGGTCAAGGCATCGACGACGCTGGGGAGATCGCGGCGGACAAGATCGGTGTACGTGGCGGCGGCCGACCCCGCCATGGCGTCTCCGAGGGAGCGGGCCAGCCCGGGCAGGTCGTCCCGCAGCGCCCGCAGGACGTCTCCGTGGTCGGTCCACAGCCGGTGCATTCGCCGCAGCAGCGCCTCGTTGCCCTCCGGCCACTCCATGCCGACCACGACCTTCAGCAGCCGCTGAAGGTCGGGGGGCAGGTCGACCACCCCGGGCCCGGAATCCTCCGCCATCTGGTCCTCCGCGCCGTTCTCTACTCGTTCCGCAGCTCCAGCACGCCGCCGCCCTCGGCGTCGAGTTGCTGGAACGCGTCGGCGATCAGGCGCAGGTTGTCGGCGACCACGCCGAGGGTCTCGGCCGTGGTGTCGATGTCGGCGAGTTGTTGCTCGGCGGGACCGACGTAGTTGCCCTCGAAGGCCTTGCCCGGCTCGTCGTCACCCCAGCAGCCGTGCACGGCGCCGAGGTCGCGCTGCAGACCCTTGAGCGCGTCAGCGAGCCGGTCGCCCGCCGATCCGAGACGGTCGGCCATGCCGTGGACACCTGGTACGTCGGCGGAGGTGATCTCGGGCATCAGCTGTCCCCTCGCAACCGCGCCCGGTCGGCGGCGGACACCGCGTCCGGCGGCAGGACATCCAAGGAGGCGCTGAGGAAGCTGTTCACCACCTGGTCCAGGCCGACCGCGCCGCCGGCCAGGTCCCGGAACGAGATGCCGGGCAGCACCTCGTCGCCAGCGACGTCGGCGAGTTGGGTCAGGGTCTCGGCACGGGCCGCCGCGATCGTCTCGGTGATGAGGGAGGCCAGCTCGGCCGGGGCCATCTGGCGGTACCGGGTGTTCGCGAACGTCAGCTTGAGGATCTCGCCGCGGCCGTTGATGGTCACCGACAGCATGCGGTCCTTCGACGTGATCGTCGTGCCGTGGGCCATCCGCTCGTGCATGCGCCCGAGACGTTTCCGTTCCTCGGCGAGCGTCTCCAGGGCGGCTTCGAAGCCGGCGGTCGCGTCACCGGCGCCGGGGTGTCTCTGGTCGGTCATGACGGGCTCCTTTCGGGGCGTACGGGTGTCGGGGGCCGACCGCGGCCAAGGGTCCCCCAGCCTTCCGGTTCGGCCCAGGGTCCGGGATCGACCGGCGCGGGGACGGTCACGCGCCGCTCGCGCTGCTGCGCCCCGACCGCGCCGACCCCCATGCCCATCCCATTCATCGGCATCATCGGCATCATGGGCGCCCCGGCGCCGGGGGATGCGGCGCCCGGCGGGGCGGGTGGGATGTCCCGGTCCGGGTCCGGGTCGCTGGCGAACAGCTCGACGCTGGGGGGCGCCGACCCGGTCAGCTGCCGACCGGTCGCGGTGACCGGGGGCGGCGCGGGCAGGTCGTTCCCGGCCTGGACGAGCGCCGCGTCGGCGGAGTACAGGACCACCTGGCCCTGTACGTCGTGCGAGCTGGGCCGCGCCTGCCGGTCCGCGGCCTGCCGGGCGACCAGCTCGCTCAGCCGGTCGCGGGCATCGGCCAGCGAATCGCCGGCCCGGCGCAGCGCGCTCGCGAAGTCGGTTGCGGCAAGCTGGTCGAGCACCGCCGCGATGTGAGCGGTCGATGCCGGCACCGGGGACGAGGGGCCGGTCACCCGCCAGGCGTCCTCGGCGTCCCGCAGGGCCCGCCGGAACCGGTCGCCGAGCTCCGCGAATGCCTGGCGGCGGTCCTCGAACCGGTCCGCCGTGGCGTAGAGCCACGCGGGCGGCGTGGTACTCAGCCGGGCAGCCGCCTCTTCCAGCGTAGTGACGTGTACGGTCACGACGGCCGTCCGATCGCTTCGGCGGAGGCCCCGTCGCCGTGTTCCTCCCAGGCGTCGTCGTCGCCCTCCAGCCAGATGCTGCGTTCCCGGTCGCGCGGCGCCTGGTGCCCGTGGCCCTGGCCCATTGGCGGCATCATCGGCATACCCTGACCGGCGGACGGGTCGACGCCGGGGCCGGTCGGGCCGGCCTGCGCCGCCGGGACGGCTGGGCGCAGGTCGGTGAGTGTCCCTCCGGCGATGCCCGCACCACCCGCGGGTGCCACACCGGCGGCCGCGCCGCCCCCGGCCGAGCCCAGCCCACTCGGCGAGCCCGAGCCGCCGCCCACACCTCCGCCGGAACCGGCTCCGCTGAGGAAGTCGGCGAGGCTGGTCGGCCGGCCCTCCCCGGTGTGCACGCCGTTCTCCTCGACGAGGTCGTCGAGGGCCGCGGTCGCGGTCTCCCGGGCCTGTTCCAGCGCCTCGATCCGGGCTTTCTCCTCGGCGCTTTCGCCGGGTCGGGCCTCGGCATCCGCGATCAGGTCGTCGATCGCGGCGCTGAGCGCCTCCCGGGCATCGCCGACGGCGTCGTCGTGCAGGGCATCCTCCGGATCCAGGTTGCCACCCGCCGAGCGGGCCATCTCCTCCAGGCTGTCGTCGAGCGCGTCCCGGGCCTCCTCGAGCGCGTCGCGGCGCTGCTCCTTGGAGTCTTGGTCAGCGCCACTGGCTTCGTTCTGCTCAAGCAGCTCGTCGATGGCGGCGTTGGCCGCATCCCGGGCGTCCTGCACAGCTTCCCCGGCGGTGCTGGCCCCTCCCGCTCCCATGAGGTCGTCGATGGCCCTGCCCGCGGCCTGCCGGGCGTCGTCGAGCGCCTGCTGCCGCTCGGCGGCAGAACTCGGACCGCCCGATCCGGAGCCCGGACCGTTCCCCGAGCCCGGACCGCTGCCCGATCCGGGACCAGCGCCAGAACCCGGACCGCTACCAGAACCCGGACCGCTTCCGGAGCCGGTCCCAGCACCGGGCATCCCCGACGACAGGTCTGCGATCGCGTCGTCCGCAGCCTTCTTCGCGTCGTCCAGGGCCTGCTGCCGCGCGGACTCGGACGACTCCCCGCCGCCACCCGTCTCGGTGCCGGTGCCGGGGTCGGTGCCGCCGGCGCCACTCGCCGGGTCGGAGGACTCGGTCGGCAGACCGCCTCCCGAGGAGCCACTGCCCGGCATGCCGCCGCCGGCCGACTGCAGGCCCTCGATCGCGTCGTTGGCCGCCTTCTGCGCGTCGTCCAGCGCCTTCTGGCGTGCCTGCTCGGCACCTGCGCCCGTGCTGCCCTTGCCGCCGCCCGAGCTGCCCGACCCTCCGCTCGGCATGCCGCCCCCGCTGCCGGGGCTACCGCCGCCGCTGCTCGGGCTACCGCCGCCGCTGCCCGGGCTGCTGCCGAGGCCCCCGCCGGGACTGCCCCCGCCGCTGCCCTTGCCGGCACCCGAACTGCCGGACCCCTGACTCCCGCCGCCGCTGCCCAGAGCCGGCATGCCACCGCCCGCGCCAGCGCCGGACGTCTCCCCGCCCGGCGACGCACCGCTGCCAGTTCCAGACGTCTCTCCGCCCGAGTTCATCAGGCCGTCGATCGCGTCGTTCGCGGCGTTCTGCGCGTCCTGCAGAGCGGCCTGCCGCTGTGCCTCGCCGCCACCGGAACCCGAGCCGGTCTCACCACCGCCGGAACCCGAGCCGCCACCGGAACCCGAGCCGGACTCGCCGCCGGACCCGCTGCCCTCCAGCGCGGTGTCGCCGAGGCCGCTACCGGACGAGCCGCCAGCCGATCCACCGGACTTCTCCGCGCTGTCGTCCGGCGCGGCAGCCTCCAGGTCGTCGATCGACTCCTCCGCCCGAGACTCGGCCTCCTCCCGCTTCGCCGCATCGTCGCCCGACGAGGACTCCGAACCGGAACCATCTGACGAAGACTCCGAGCCTGAGCCGTCCGACGACGAGTCGCCCGAGGAGGAGTCGCCCGACGACGAGGAGTCGTCATCGTCGGAGGACGACGACGAGTCGTCATCGGACGAAGTGGAGGACGACGACGAGTCGTCCGCCGCGGCGCTGGTGAAGACGTTCGGCGGCGTGATCTCCAGGGGATCCATCGCCTCACCCTTGATCACGTATTTGTCGCTCAACGTCATCAGCAGCTGTCGCATGTGCGGCATCATGATGTTCTGCTCGACCATCTGGTACGCCGCGTCGCGCGCCTTCTGCAGCATGTCCGCTGGCGGGGACATCTCGACCGCGTTGTAGGCGTTGTACACCGCCTGCTCGAACAGCTCCTCCTGCTGGTCGGTGAGCTGGTGAAACGTCTCGACCGCCTCCCAGAAGGCGGTGGCGAACACCTTGATGTCGTGCCCGACGTCGCCGACGAGCTGCCCGTACCCGTCCAGCCGGTCGTGCACCGCGCGGCTGTGATTGAGGAGCTCCGTCGTCCGTTCCTGGAAAGCGTCACCCGCCTTGCCGACGAAGCCCGGGTCCAGTGCCGTCTTGATCCGGTCGAACTCGTCGTTGATGAGGGCAAGCTCGGCGGCGGCCTTGTCGAAGGCCGCGCCCGCGTCGTGCCAGGCGTTGCCGGTCTCGGCCGTGTTGTCCACGAGCTCACTGACGTACGGATGCAGGTCCGTCCATACGTGCAGCGAGGCGAAAGTCTGTCCCCGCGGGGCGGGCGTCTGGAGTGAGCCGACGGAGTCCTCAGGCATGGCTTACTTCTCGTCGTCCTCGGGCGTGATGTCCGTGGTGAAGCTGGTGTTCTGCGGCACCGAGTCGTTGTTCTTACCGTCGGTGAAGAACCCGCCCTCGTAGTCGAAGTCGAGGACCTCGGTGTCGGCGAAGACCACGTCCGGAGTGATGGACGTGTCGGGGAAGACGGTGACGTTCAGGTCTTCGGGCGCCGGCAGGGTGACCGAGACGGTCCCGTCCTCGGCCTTCTTCGCCTCGCCGGTCATGGGGTCTACCTCGAAACCGAGCCGCGCGCCGTCGCGGTTGGTGTTGTCGCCGCTGTCGTACGTTTCCTCGCCCTCGGCCGGCGGGATGGTGAGGGCGCCGACGGATCCGGTCCACGCCTCGATCTCGTCGATGGCCTTGCCTTGCAGCGAGTCGGCGTTGGCCTGGTCCTGCTGCTCGAAAGTGTCGGCGATGCTGCGCAGTCGCTCGCCGAGCGCTACGAAGGATGCCTGCAGGTCGAGGGCGTGCTGGCGCAGCCCGGCGCCGCGGTCGGCGACCACTGCCTCGAGCCATTGCGCGGCGTCGAGCTTGCCGGCCTCCAGGGTGCTGGTGTCCGCCGCCGTCTCGAAGATCGTCATGCTGCTGTCGGTGATGAGGCCCTCGATCTGTTTCGCCGCGTCGCGCAACGCCGCGAGGTCGATCTCGGTGCTGTCCGAGCTGGCCATGCTTCTTGCTCCTTTCCAGGCCGATGCGTGCGCTCCGCGGTACGGGCGGCGGCAGAGGCACAGGGACTCCCCCGCCGCCCGCGCGGGCTACATGGCGCCGAGCCTCTTGTCGGTCGCCTGGTAGTCGGCAAACTTCTCGGCCAGGTCGTTGCTCCGCGTGAGCGTTTTGTCGTTCAGCTCGGTGACTCCATCCCGGACGACCTGAGCCTTGGCGTCGTAGTTCAAGACGTAGTCACCGTTGAAAGCGAGGACCTTGCGTGCCTCCTGCTGCAGGACGTCCAGCTGGGCGAGCACGTTGTCCGAGATGCGCTTCATTTCGTCGTACGCGACGTCCATCGAGGCGTAGTCGTACTTGATGAAATCCGACATCGGGGAACCTCCTTGTTGAGATCTGAGGGAACGACGAGAATCAGGTCAGGGAAGCGCCCTGGTCCTGGTTCAGCAGCTCCAGCTCGTCCTTGCACACGCGCAGGTACTCCGCGCAGTCGACGAGCTTGTCGAGGATGAGGCGCATGTCCACACTCCAGGCGTCCTGGACCTCGTTCAACTTCTGCATCAGCGCGCCGCTGTTTGCCGAGTAGAGGTCGTTCACGGTCGTGTCCAGACCCGTACGCTGAGCGTCGAGGTCCTGCTCGGCGGTGTCGTGGTTCTTGGCGGCGTTCTCGATGTCCTCAGGGGTGATATCGGTGATCGCCATACTGCTTGCCTCCTGTGCGCCGGTGATCGCTGGGCACTGCCAGACAACCAGGCGGCGGGCGGGCGCAGGGCCGTCCGAAGGCGTTGCGAGACGTTCTCTGGGGGTTTCCCTCACGCCGGGACAGGCGGCTGGATCAGGTGATCGGCCGCCAGGTCTGCTTGTCGTGATAGACGCAGGTCCAGATGACCGTGGTCGTCCAGTCCAGGCCGGTGTCCAGGCACATACCGCCGTTCACCGCGCTGATCACAGCGCTGTCGCGGACGGTCCAGCGCTGGGTGGCGGCGCCGTTGCACCTGGCGGTCTGCACGATGGTGCCCTCGGTGACGCCGCTGTCGTTGACGTCGAGGCAGAGCCCGCTACGGGCGGATCGGATCGTGCTGTCCGCCCGGACCTGCCAGCGCTGCGAGACCGAGGACGGGTCGCACGGTTCGACGCGGGAGGCCAGCAGATCGGTCCCCGCACCCGCGTCCAGGCACTTGCCAGACTGTTCGTGGGCGAACATCGTTCCCGAGGGTGGACGGACCGTGGTAGGCCGGGGTGTCGCGGGCTTCTGCGACGGTCTGGGCGGCGCCGTGGTCCGCTGCGCCAGGGTGGGCGCCGGGACACTCGGCGGGGCGAGGGATGCGGACGGCGGCGCGGGGGCGGGCACTGTGCTCAGGCGGGTATCGAGCCGGTAGTAGTCGGTGTACCGGCGGACCCGTTCCAGGAAGGACAGGGTCATTGCGTCCGGGACACCGCCGGCCCGCCGGACGGTGTCCTCGCCTGCGCGCCACGCAGCGAGTGCGAGCAGGTACGGGTCGCCCGGCAGTCCGGCCAGCTCGTGCGCCAGCCCGCACATGGCCACACCGAGTACGCCGATCGCATCCTCGGCGTTCTGCGGCGACGCGCTCGCGGGCGCGTACCGCTGCCACAGCTCCGGCGACATGCCGGCGATGTCGTCCGTCCGGAACCCGGACACGGCCATCACCTGTCCGGCGAGCGCGGCGGCGGGGACCTGCAGGCATCGCCGGCCGGCGCTGGCGATCGCGGGCACGAGCGCATCGGGCAGCGGTACCGCGTCGGGCGCCGGCCCGGCCGTGACCGATACGGTGCCGGCGTCCGCGAAATGCGGCAGGCCTTGGTAATAGGTCGCGTAGCCGGCGGCCCGGTTCACATACTCGCTCGCCGCGTCGGGCACCCCGCCGGCCTCGGTCACCACCGGGACGCCGGCCAGGAAGCCGGCCAGCGAAAGCCGCCATGGGTCGCCATCCACGCCAGACTGCCGGATTTCACCGCTGATCTGGCACATCAGGTGCGACAGCGCGGCCACGGTGGCGGACGCGTCGACGCGCGTCGCGCCTGGCCACGGCGTCCACCGCCGCCACTGCCGGTCGTCCAGACCGGCAAGCCCGCTGCCACCGGACACCGTGCGGGCAGCGCTCGCGTCCAGGCCGGACTCGGCCATCAACTGCCCGGCGACCCGAGCCGAGGACAGCATGGGGCAGGCGTGTCCCGCGGACAGCACCGCCGACATCTGGTCGTCGGACAGCGACCGCCCGACCAGCTCGCCATCGTCGGCGTACGTGGCCACCCCGATGCCCGCGGCGGCTACGATACCGGCCGCCACACAGCCGGCTGCCCAGCCACGACCACGCCGGAACCTTCCACGAACCCGCACGTTCCGCCCTCCTGACGACGACGCCACGCACCTGCAACGAGATCCGCGGCTGGCCGGTTCACCGGCGGCCGGGGGTGCTGTCGGCAGCGCGGACACGGGCTGAGCAGGCGGCCAACACCCGACAACGGGTCGTCGGACACGCCTGCGGGTCAACCAGCTAGTGCCTCGTCATACAGCCTTGAACGGGTAATCGGGGTGGCGGATCGTAGATTCTGTGGCGGGTCTGGATTCGGGCGGCTCGCTGGTTGCGCCATCGGATGTAGTCGCCGATCGGGATGTCCTGCTCGGCGTGGGCCCGGTGGCCGGTGCCGTCGAGCGCGAAGTAACGCACGCGGCGAGCTCCCGCTACTGCTGCGGATACGGCTTCGTTCCCACCATCTCTCGGTCCTTCCCGAGTGGGAAGGTCTCTACAAAGATCCGGGCGGTTCACCAAGAGCGCCGCGACACAGGCTTGAACGCTCCAACGAAGAAGTCACCGGAATGCACTGCATCGCCAAGCCCGTCGAAGCCCCGAACGTCTCCGAAATCCTGGAACGCCTCAGCGCCAACCACGCATAGACAAAGATTAAAGCCCCGACCAGCGTTTTCGCTGGTCGGGGCTTTTGTCTGTCGGGACGGCCGGATTCGAACCGACGACCCCTTGACCCCCAGTCAAGTGCGCTACCAAACTGCGCCACGTCCCGTTGCTACCGCTTAGTTCTCGGTGCGACAGCCGCTACAGCGTAGCGCAGCCTCCCCGACCCTCGCGCACGCCCCCTAGCCGCTTCACCACCCTGTCGAACCCCCCCACACCCCCTACGCCATCCTAGGAAGATAGGCGGATACTGGGGGGGCGGTGGAGGGAACGACGCAGGGCCGGGCGGATGGCCCGACCCTGCTACTTCACGCTCTGGCCGGCGGCAGACGGGGCACCAAGCAAGGCGTACGGGATCAGCCGTGGGCCTTGCCTCGGCCACCTGGGCCGAGCTTCTTGCGCGGCCGCACGGACACCTCGACCGGGCTGCCCTCGAAGCCGAACTCCTCGCGCAGCTTGCGCTCGACGAACCTCTGGTAGCCGGCGTCCAGCGGCCCGGTGGTGAACAGTACGAACCGGGGCGGCTTGGTGCCGGCCTGGGTGGCGAACAGCACCCGTGGCGCCCGCCCACCGCGTACGGGGTGCGGGGTGGCCTGCACCAGCGCGGTCAGCCACTGGTTGAGCTGACCGGTCGGTACCCGGGTCTCCCAGCTCGCCAGGGCGGTACGCAGCGCCGGCGCGAGCCGGTCCACGGCCCGTCCGGTCTTCGCCGAGACGTTGACCCGGATCGCCCACGGGATGCGTCGCAGTTCCCGCTCGATTTCCTTGTCCAGGTAATACCGCCGGTCGGCGTCGACCAGGTCCCACTTGTTGAACGCGATCACCAGGGCCCGGCCGGATTCGGTGACCATGGCCAGCACCCGCTGGTCCTGCTCGCTGATCGGCTCGGAGGCGTCCAGCAGGACCACGGCGACCTCGGCGGCCTCGATCGCCCCGGCGGTACGCAGACTGGCGTAGTACTCGGTGCCGCTGGCCTTGCCCACCCGCTTGCGCAGGCCGGCGGTGTCGACGAGTTGCCAGGTTTCGCCACCGATCTCGACCAGGCTGTCCACCGGGTCGACGGTGGTGCCGGCCACCGCGTCGACCACCGCCCGGTCTTCCTTGGCAAGCCGGTTGAGCAAACTGGACTTGCCGACGTTCGGCCGACCCACCAGCGCGACCCGGCGGGGGCCCCGGGGGCCGTTCTCGTTGATCGGCGGCGGGTCCGGCAGCGCGTCGAGGATCGCGTCGAGCAGGTCACCGGCGCCACGTCCGTGCAGGGCGGAAACCGGGAACGGTTCGCCGAGGCCGAGTGACCAGAGCGAGGTCGCCTCGACCTCGGTGGCGGCGTTGTCCACCTTGTTGGCGATCAGGATCACCGGCTTCGCGCTGCGCCGGAGCATGCGTACGGCGGCCTCGTCGACGTCGGTGGCACCGACGACGGCGTCGACCACGAACAGCACCACGTCGGCCGTCGCGACCGCGATCTCCGCTTGGGCGGCGATGGCGGCGGCGCGGTCCCGGGCGTCGGGTTCCCATCCGCCGGTGTCGACCACCGTGAACTGCCGTCCGGACCACTGGGCGTCGTACGGCACCCGGTCCCGGGTCACCCCCGGTACGTCCTCCACGACCGCCTGGCGGCGCCCGATGATCCGGTTGACCAGCGTGGACTTGCCGACGTTGGGGCGGCCCACGACCGCCACCACAGGTACCGGCCCGGTCTCTTCGACCTCGAGATCGGGCTCTCGCAGCTCGATCCAGCCATCGTCCGGGCTCATGCCACTGCCTCGTTCCGCTCGTTGACACTGTTGGAGACGGCCCAGGGCCGGTTGTTCAGGGCGCTCACGCGTCCACCTTGCCGTCGAGCAGGTCACGCAGCGTGGTGACGACCTCGTCGATGTTCATCGCGGTGGTGTCGAGCACCACCGCGTCGTCGGCCTGCTGCAGCGGATCCGCTGCCCGGGTCGAGTCGAGCTGGTCCCGGCGGGCCAGGTCGGCGGCGGTGGCGCTGACGTCGGCGGCGTACTCGGCGCTGCGTCGCCGGGCGCGGGCGTCGGCGGAGGCGGTGAGGTAGACCTTCAGGTCGGCGTCCGGTGCGACGACCGAACCGATGTCCCGGCCCTCGACCACGATCCGCTCGGCGGCCGAGATGATGCCGCGTTGCATGGCCACCAGGAGTTCCCGGACGGCCGGTACGGCGGACACGGCGGACACGGCGGCGGTCACCTCCGGGCCACGGATCTCCTGGTCGAGCGCGATCCCGTCGGCGCTCACCCACGGTGCGTCAGGATCCACCCCGATCCCCAGGTCGACCTCACTGGCGATCTTGAGTACGGCGTCGGCGTCGCTCGGGTCGACCTGGGCGCGCAGCACGGCCCAGGTGATCGCCCGGTACATCGCGCCGGTGTCGAGATAACGGGCGTCGAGCGCGCTCGCCAGCCGCCGGGAAACGGTGGACTTGCCTGAACCGGACGGGCCGTCCACGGCGACCACACATCGCCCGGTCCGTACCTTTTCCGCCACCGTTCCTCCTTCGCCAGTTCGGGGACGTACACGCCGTAGCGGGCCGATCCAGTCGGCCAGCCGGGCGGATTTTCGTCCACTCGTCGTCGTCCATCATGCCCCGTCGGTCCGACCGGCCCGCGTGCGCCTCAGTAGGCGCGACGCAGACCACGCCGGGGAACGGTCCGCCGCTCCCCCGCCGAACATCAACGATCTTCTTGCCCCGGTCACCGTGGGTGCCGAGCCGGCGAGCTGCGTCGCGGGTCACCCTGTCCCGAAACCGACCAGCTGTACGGATACAGCCACCGAACCGGCCCACTCGGCGGGCTCGACCACGGGGTACGGACGCCTCGGTCCCACCCGACCCCGGGCGCGGCCGTCCCCGCTCAGGCGTCAAAGGCGCCCTATCGGGGGTCAGTCGTCGACGTCGACGGCCTTGAACAGCGCGGCCACCTCGGCGTTGGTCAGCCGACGGGTACGCCCGGCGCGCAGGTCGCCGAGCCGGATCGGTCCGATCTCGGTACGGATCAGCCGCGACACCGGGTGCCCCACCTCGTCGAGCAGCCGGCGCACGATGTGCTTGCGTCCCTCGTGCAGGGTGATCTCGATCTGGGCGGTACGCCCGAGCGTGTCGATCAGCTTGAACGAGTCGACCTGTGCTGGACCGTCCTCGAGTTCCACCCCGGCCTGCAGTCGTCGGCCGACGGAGCGGGGCAGGGGCCCGGCCACCTCGCACAGGTACGTCTTCGACACCCCGTACGAGGGGTGCATGAGCCGGTGGGCCAGGGTCCCGTCGTTGGTGAGCAGGAGCAGTCCCTCGCTGTCGGCGTCGAGCCGCCCGACGTGGTAGACCCGCTCCTCCACCCGGTCGAGGAAGTCGGCGAGTGCCGACCGCCCCTTCTCGTCGGCCATGGTCGAGACGACCCCGCGGGGCTTGTTCATCGCCAGGTAGACCAGGCGGGTGTCGGTGACCAGGCGCTCACCGTCGACGTGGATGACCGCCGTGGCGGCGTCGACCTTGTCGCCGAGTTGGGCGACCCGGCCGTCGACGGTGACCCGGCGGCGGAAGATCAGGTCTTCGCAGGCCCGACGGGAGCCGACTCCGGCGGCGGCGAGCACCTTCTGCAGCCGCTCGGTTCCCTCCCGTGCGTCCGGTTCTCCCCGTTGGGCACCGCCGCCACTCGATGGACCACTCGCCCTCCCTGCGGCGCGGGTCACACGGGTACGGCTGTCATCGCGGGGCATCGGCTATCTCTTCCAGGTCGTCGGGGAGGAACGGGGCCAGCGGGGGAAGCTCGTCGACCGTGTTCAGCCCGAGCTTCTCCAGGAACATGGTCGTCGTACGGTAGAGGAAGGCACCGCTGTCCGGTTCGCTGCCGCACTCCTCGACCAGGCCACGCGAGACCAGGGTACGGATCACCCCGTCGCAGTTGACACCTCGGATGGCCGAGATCCGTGACCGGGTGACCGGCTGCTTGTAGGCCACCACCGCGAGCGTCTCCAGCGCAGCCTGGGTGAGTCGTATCGCCTGCCCGTTGAGTACGAACCGTTCGACGTAGGTGGCGTATTCCGGACGGGTGTAGAGCCGCCAACCGCCCGCAGCGCGCCGGAGGTCGAAGCCGTGCCCGGCAGCGGTGTAGTCACCGGACACCTGTTCGAGCATAGCGGCGACCCGATTCGTCGGCTGCTCCAGTACCTCGGCGAGCACGATCTCCGCGACCGGTTCGTCGACCACCAGCAGGATCGCTTCGATCGCCGCCCGCAGTTCGTCGTCGTCGACCAGCGCCGCAGCCTCCGACGATCCCTGCCCTACGGCTTCCGCCGGGCCCCCCACCACCGGTTCGGCGTCAACCGGCTCCGAGGTCAGCTCCCCAGGATCACCCACACCGGCGCCGTCGGCCACGTCCGCAAGATCAACCACGTCCGCAAGATCGACCGCCGCACGGGCAGGATCGACCGCGTCGGTAGGGGCCACAGCCGCCTCGACGGGCTCGACCGGATCCGCCACCGCCTCGACACCGGCGGAATCCTCCGTTTCCTCGGTCGGGTCGACAGCGACGGGGTCGGACGGGGGCGCCGGCTGCTCGGCCGGGGACGCCGCCGAACGGGCCCATGGCGGCACCCAGGCAGCGGCCTGGTCGGCCAGGGAGTCCGGGGCGTCCCGACGCTCGTCGCTCGTCATTGCGGTACGTCCTCCTGCGCCGTCGAACCACTGCTTCCCTGTGCCGGGCCGGGCGGCGTCTCCTCGACATCCACCCCCGGATCAGCCCCGTCGCCACCGACAGCAGCCACCGCCGCCGGCTCGTCCGCCGCCGCCGGATCCGACGCCTGCGCCGCGACCGAGGGCTCCGGCGGATCGAGCGGCGCCGCCTGGTCGGGCAATGCGGCCTGATCGGGCAAGGCGGCCTGGTCGGGCAATGCGGGCTGGTCGGGCGATGCCGGCTGGTCCGGCGGTACGGGCGACCCGGCGTACTCGTCGATGTCGAGTTCGGCGCCACCGTCGGCCGGGCCGGTCCACCGTACGGTCAACTCGCCCAGCGCCTGTTCCTGGGTGAATCCGACCAGGCCCTCCCGGTACAGCTCGAGCAGGGCCAGGAACCGGGCCACCACTTCGAGCGTCGTCTCGCAGTCGGCGCAGAGCAGCCGGAACGTCGCGGTGCCCATCCGGCGCAGCCGGTCCCGCAGGATCGCGGCGTGCTCCCGGACACTGACCCGTACCTCGTGGATGTGCGCGATGGAGACCACCGGTACAGGTTTCGGGGTCATCACCCTGATCGCGATCTTGAGCAGCCGCGCCGGCCCGATGCCGAGGACCAGGTCGGGTAGGGCCTGCGCGTACCGCTCCTCCAGGGTGACCTGCCGCGGGTAGCGGCGGGAGCCGACGGCCTCCAGGCCGGCGATGTGACTTGCCGCCTCCTTGTACGCCTTGTACTGCAGCAGCCGGGCGAAGAGCAGGTCGCGCGCCTCCAGCAGGGCGAGGTCCTCCTCGTCCTCGACCTCGGCGGCGGGCAGCAGCCGGGCCGCCTTGAGGTCGAGCAGGGTCGCGGCGATGAGCAGGAACTCGCTGGCCTCGTCGAGGTCCCATTCGTCGCCCATGGCCCGGATGTAGGCGATGAACTCGTCGGTCACCTGGTGCAGGGCGACCTCGGTCACGTCGAGCTTGTGCTTGCCGATCAACTGCAGCAGCAGGTCGAACGGGCCGGTGAAGTTGGCCAGCCGTACGGTGAATCCGGTCGCCGGTTCCTCGGCGGGCGCGGCGGCGGCTTCGTCCGGCGGGGCGGCGGGTGGGGTGACGGCGTCCGGATGCGCGGCGTCGGCTTCGGTTTCGTCAACCGGCGGCGGCTCGACGGGCTGGGCGGTCACCCGAGCACCGTAGTCCACGGGTTGGGTGGGCAATGGTCGGCTACCGCTCGGCCTGCTGCGCGATCACCTCGCGGGCCAGTTGCCGGTAGTTGCGCGCACCCGACGACGCCGGGTCCAGCGTGGTGATCGGGGCACCGGCGACGGTGGACTCGGGGAACTTCACGGTCTTGGTGATCACGGTCTGGTAGACCTTGTCGCCGAACGCCTCGACCACGCGTTGCAGCACCTGCCGGCAGTGCGTGGTACGGCTGTCGTACATGGTGGCGAGGATGCCTTCCAACTCCAGGTCGAAGTTGAGCCGCTCGCGGACCTTGTCGATGGTGTCGAGCAGCAGCGCCACCCCGCGCAGGCTGAAGAACTCGCACTCCAGCGGGATGAGTACGCCGTGGGCCACGGTCAGCGCGTTGATCGCGAGCAGGCCCAGCGACGGCTGGCAGTCGATCAGGATGTAGTCGTATTCCTTGCGTACCGTACGCAGCACCCGGGCCAGGGCCATCTCCCGGGCGACCTCGTTGACCAGCTGGATCTCGGCCGCGGAGAGGTCGATGTTGGCGGGCAACAGGTGCAGTCCGGCCACGTCGGTCTTGATCAGTACGTCCTCGGCGGTGACGTCGTCCTGCATCAGCAGGTTGTAGACCGACAGGTCGAGGTTGTGTGGGTTGACGCCCAGCCCGACCGAGAGGGCGCCCTGCGGGTCGAAGTCGACCAGCAGGACCTTGCGGCCGTATTCGGCCAGCGCGGCGCCCAGGTTGATGGTGGTGGTGGTCTTGCCCACACCACCCTTCTGGTTGGCCAACGCCAGGATCCGGGCCGGCCCGTGCCGGTCGGTCGGCATCGGCTCGGGGATGGGCTTGCGCATGGTGTACGCGGTCGGGTCCGCGGGGGCGAGGTCGTTGCCGAAATCCAAGGCCGACTGCTGCTCACGGAGTGTGGAGGTCCACGCCTCGGCTCGGTCACCGTTGCCAGCCATGTGCTTGTCCGCCCCCTTCCGACGACTGCGCGCCGGAGCCGTTTGGCGTCCCGCGCGGCGCCGCTACGAACCTCGATTGCCGCCCCAGGAGGCCCGCGCCGATGCCGACTGTACGCCACGTCCCGTCACCCCCGCGGGCACCGGGCCGGCGTGTCGACGCGGCAGAAGCCAAGGGTAGATCCGCCGGTCAGGCTCGGGCTCGGGGGTGCGCAGTAGCGTACACCTCGCGCAGCCGCTCCACTGTCACCAACGTGTACACCTGGGTGGTGGTCACCGAGGCGTGACCGAGCAGTTCCTGGACCACCCGTACGTCTGCGCCGCCGTCGAGCAGGTGGGTCGCGTACGAGTGGCGCAGGGTGTGGGGTGAGACCGCGCGCGGGCCGTCGACCGGCAGGCCGGCGCGCTGTGCCGCCCGGCGGAGGATGGTCCATGCGCTCTGCCGGGACAGCGCCCCGCCACGGTTGTTGAGGAAGACCGCGGGTGTGCCCCGGCCGGCGGCCACCAGCAGCGGCCGGGCCCGGGTGAGGTAGGCGCGCAGTGCCTCGGTGGCGTAGCCGCCGATCGGCACGGTCCGGGTCCTGCCTCCCTTGCCGTGCAGTACCGCGGTCCCCTCCGCGGGCAGGTCCAGGTCGTCGACGGCCGCGCCGACCGCCTCGGAGATCCGGGCGCCGGTGCCGTAGAGGAATTCGAGCAGGGCCCGGTCCCGCAGCGCCAGCGCCGCGTCGGCGCCGGCCGCGTCGGCGGGTACGGCGGTCTCCAGCAGCCGGATCACCTCGGTCACGTCCAGTGCCTTGGGTAGCCGCCGGGTCGGCACGGCGGGTCGGACGTCGCGGCTGGCGTCCTCGCCGACCAGCCCTTCCCGCAGGGCGAACCGGTGCAGGCCGCGTACCGCGCTGGCCGCGCGGGCCGCCGAGGCGGCGGACAGCGGCGGGTGCCGCTCGTCGCCGTCGCGCAACCGGGCGACGTAGCCGGTGATGTCGGCCGGCGCGACCGCGGCGAGGTCGTCGACCCCGCTGCCGGCAAGGTGGGCCAGGTAACGGTCCAGATCCCGGCGGTACGCCGAGAGCGTGTTCGCCGACAGGCCACGTTCGACGGTGAGGTGGTCGAGGTAGCCGCGTACGGCACGGCGCAGGGCCGGAGACGGTTGCGGTGTCGCCCCGTCTCCGGTCTCCTGCGCTCGTCCGGTCAGGCTCCGATCCCTTTCGGCGTCAGCGGGGTGCGGCGGCTCAGGCCAGCACGTCCGCGAGGGCGACGCTGGCCATGCCGTGCGCCTCGGCGACCGGGCCGTAGGTGACCTGACCCTCGTGGGTGTTGAGGCCCAGGGCCAGGGCTGGGTCGCGGCGCAGCGCCTCGCGCCAGCCGTGGTTGGCCAGTTCGAGGGCGTACGGCAGGGTGACGTTGGTCAGCGCGTAGGTGCTGGTGTGCGGGACCGCGCCGGGCATGTTCGCCACGCAGTAGAACAGCGAGTTGTGCACCGGGTAGACCGGGTTGTCGTGCGTGGTCGGCCGGGAGTCCTCGAAGCAGCCGCCCTGGTCGATCGAGATGTCCACCAGCACGCTGCCGGGCTTCATCCGGGAGACGAGTTCGTTGGAGATGAGCGTCGGGGCCTTGGCACCCGGCACCAGCACCGCGCCGATGACCAGGTCCGCGTCGAGCACGGCCCGCTCGATCTCGTACGCGTTGGACGCCACCGTCTGCAGGTGGCCCCGGTAGATGGCGTCGGCCTGGCGCAGCCGGTTGACGTTGCGGTCGAGCAGCAGCACCTCGGCCTGCAGGCCGAGCGCGATCGCGGCGGCGTTCATGCCGGAGACGCCGGCTCCGATGACGACGGTCTTGGCCGCGTAGACGCCGGAGACGCCGCCCATCAGTACGCCGCGCCCGCCACCGGAGCGCATCAGGTGGTACGCGCCGACCTGTGGGGCGAGCCGGCCGGCGACCTCGGACATCGGGGCGAGCAGCGGCAGCGCCCGGTCGGCGGTCTCCACCGTCTCGTACGCGATGCCGGTGACACCCCGGTCGAGCAGTGCGTCGGTGGTCTCCTTCGACGCCGCCAGGTGCAGGTACGTGAAGAGCACCTGTCCCGGACGCATCCGGTGGTACTCCTGCGCGATCGGTTCCTTGACCTTCAGGACCAGTTCGGCGGCGCCCCAGACCTCGTCCGCGGTGTCGAGGATCGTGGCACCGGCGGTGACGAACTCGTCGTCGGTGATCGACGAGCCGATCCCGGCTCCGGCCTCGACGAACACCTCGTGGCCACCCCGGATGAACTCGTGCACACCCGCCGGGGTGATCGCCACGCGGTACTCGTGGTTCTTGACCTCGCGTGGGATTCCGACCTTCACGATGAGACACCTTTCTTCCGGGGTCGACGTGCCCCGGCCGTTGCGCGCGACCGGCTCCGTTGCCGCCGCGGTCCGCAGTACCACCGGCGGCAGTCTAGAACCGCGCGGCGGGTCGGGCAGCCGCCATTGTGACAGCCAGTGATGGTTGATCTTGACGATGTGTCAGGCCCGCCGGGTGCCGCCGTGGCCGACCACACCCGTACCAACGCCGGAGGGCCGGCCCCGCCCGCGCGAAACGGTGGGACCGGCCTCCCGGATCATGCTCGGGATCTCGACAGAGCCCGGACGCTGGCGACCGAGGACGGTCAGCCGGGCAGCGGGGCGGACGGTCAGCCGGGCAGCGGGGCGTCGGCCGGGCGTAGCGGGGCCCAACCGGCATCCCGGGCACGGGCCGCGGCGAGCACACCGGCGACGCAGGCCGCGTTGGTGATCTCGCCGGCCAGCGCCATCTCCACCGCCCGGTCGAGGTCCACCCGGACCACCTCCAGGTCCGCCTCCTCGTCCCGACGCTCGTGCCGGTCCGCCGCCGGCAACTCGGTGAGCTGCCGGGCCAGGAAGATCCGGATCAGCTCGGTCGAGGCGCCCGGCGAGGTGTGCAGGTCGACCAGCAGGTCCACCCGGCCGGCGTCGAGGTCGACCTCCTCGCCCAGCTCACGCAGGGCGGCCGCCGGCAACGCCTCCCCCGCCACGTCGACCAGGCCCGCGGGCAGCTCCCAGAGCATCCGGCCGATCGGGTGCCGGTACTGCCGGATCAGCACCACCCGGCCCTCGTCGTCCAGGGCGACCACCCCGACCGCGCCCACGTGCCGTACGTAGTCCCTGGGGGCCACCCCGCCACCGGGCATGGTCACCTCGTCGGTGACCACGGAGAAGATCCGGCCGGCGTAGCGCTCCGTCCGGGACCGCACCTCGTAGCGGTGCGCGCCGGACGCCGGGGCGGTCACGACGTCGACCGCGCCTTCGCCGAGCGTCCCGTGCCGTTCTGGCCGGCCCTGGGGGCCTGCCGCGCCGGCTCGATGCCGTCGCCGCCGATCTGTTCCGGGTCGGCCGCCGCGGCCACGGTCGGCCCGCCCAGCTCCACCGGCAACTGGTCCGCGGCCGAGTACGAGACGACGGCACCGACGAACGCGGCGAACAGCGGATGCGGGCGGGTCGGCCGGCTCTTCAGTTCCGGATGCGCCTGGGTGGCCACGAAGAACGGGTGCAGCGTCCGGTCGAGCTCGACGAACTCGACCAGCCGGCCGTCCGGCGAGGTGCCGGAGATCTGCAGACCGGCCTTGGTGAGCGCGTCCCGGTACGCGTTGTTCACCTCGTACCGGTGCCGGTGCCGCTCACTGACCTCGGTGTCGCCGTACGCCTGGGCGACGAGCGAACCCTCGGCGAGCTTCGCCGGGTACGCCCCCAGCCGCATGGTCCCGCCCAGGTCGCCCTTGCCGGCGACGATGTCTTCCTGGTCGGCCATGGTGGCGATCACCGGGTGGCTGGCCTGCTCGTCGAACTCGAGCGAGTTGGCCCCCTCCAGCCCCGCGAGGTGACGGGCCACCTCGATAGTCATGCACTGCAGGCCGAGGCAGAGCCCGAGGATGGGGATGCCGTTCTCGCGGGCGTACCGCGAGGCACCGATCTTGCCCTCGATGCCGCGTACGCCGAAGCCGCCGGGGATGACGATGCCGTCCACGCCGGCCAGTGCCGCGGCGGCACCGGACGGGCTGACGCACTCGTCGCTGGGCACCCAGCGCAGCTCGACCCGCGCCCGGTGGCCGAAGCCGGCCGCGCGGATCGCCTCGCTCACCGACAGGTACGCGTCCGGCAGGTCTACGTACTTGCCGACGAGCGCGACCCGCACGGTGTGGTGGGGGTGGTGCACCCGCTCCAGCAGGTCGTCCCAGCCGTGCCAGGCCACGTCCCGGAAGGAGAGCCCGAGCCGGCGTACGACGTACGCGTCGAGGCCCTCGTTGTGCAGCACCTTCGGGATGTCGTAGATGCTCGGCGCGTCCGGGGCGGCGATGACCGCCTCCCGGTCGACGTCGCAGTAGAGCGACAGCTTGTGCTTGAGCGTGTCCGGGATCTCCCGGTCCGACCGGCACACGATGGCGTCGGGCTGGATGCCGATGTTGCGCAGCGCCGCCACCGAGTGCTGGGTCGGCTTGGTCTTCAGCTCGCCCGAGGGCGCCAGGTACGGCACCAGCGAGACGTGCAGGTAGAAGCAGTTGTCCCGGCCGATGTCGTGGCGTACCTGGCGGATCGCCTCGAGGAACGGCAGCGACTCGATGTCGCCCACGGTGCCGCCGACCTCGGTGATCACCACGTCCGGCGTACGGCCGTCCTCGTCGGCGTCGGCCATCGCCCGGATCCGGGCCTTGATCTCGTTGGTGATGTGCGGGATCACCTGGACGGTGTCGCCGAGGTACTCCCCGCGACGCTCCTTCGCGATCACCGCCGAGTAGATCTGGCCGGTGGTGACGTTCGCCTTGCCGGACAGGGCCCGGTCGAGGAACCGCTCGTAGTGGCCGACGTCCAGGTCGGTCTCGGCACCGTCCTCGGTGACGAAGACCTCACCGTGCTGGAACGGATTCATCGTGCCCGGGTCGACGTTGAGGTACGGGTCCAGCTTCTGCATCACCACCCGCAGGCCGCGTGCCGTGAGCAGATTGCCGAGGCTGGAGGCGGTCAGGCCCTTGCCGAGCGAGGAGGCGACGCCCCCGGTGACGAAAATGTGCTTGGTCGTCCGTGCTGATGGCGCCAACGCCTGCTCCCGTGGTCGTCCGTTGCGGTCGTGCAGACCGTCGTGTTGATCAGGAAAATGATCACGCGATCCACGGGATTGCACGGTAACACCATTGCGACCCGCCCCGCCGGTCGCACCCACCTACCGCCCTGGCTGGGACCGACTCGGCTCGGCCGACCCCGACGGCGCCACCCCGGCCGACCCCGCCTCCGACGCCGGTTGCGCCCCTGCCGGCCCGGCCGACCCCGGTGCCCCGGACGGCGGCGACTCCAGCGACGACGACTCGGACGACGGCGGCTCGGACGACGGCGGTGGCTCGGTCGGCAGCCGGCCGATCTCGGCCGCCCCGTCGACCGACGGCTGGGTACGGTCGGCCGCGTGGTCGAGTACCCGCAGCGCGGCCAGCGCCGCCAGCGGTACGACCAGCGCAGCGGCGGCACCGGCCACGTCCAGGGCCGAACCGCCGAGCAGCCCGCCGATCAGTGCGGCGACCGCGATGCCGGCCATCCCGGCGCGGATCGCCGGGTAGATGCCGAACAGCCGCTTCAGCCCGCCCCAGGGCCGCAGCAGGGCGAACCACACCAGCACCGCCCCGACCAGGGCCAGTACGGTCAGCGGGCTGCCGAACAAGGCGTCCATGTTCGCCGTACCGGAGCGGTGCACGGTCAGGCCGCTCGTACCGTCCGCGACCGCGCCCAGGAACCGGCCCAGGCTCCCCCGCTGGCCGTCCGGCCGCCGCATGTCGAGAACGGCGAACCCGATGGTCACCGCGAGCCCGGCCAGGGTCGCCCAGGCCAACCGGCCCAGCGTCAACCAGCCGCCGGTGCTCATCGCCGCGGCGATGCAGACCCCGGCGGTGAGCGCGACCGCACCGACCGAGTCGGCACCGAGGTACGGGCTGCCGATCACGACCAGCCCGATGCCGCCGACCAGCACCACGATCGCCGGCCGCCAGCTGCGGCGTACCTGCTGCGCCAGGCAACCGGCGGCGAGCAGGGTGCCGGCGACGAAAACACCGAGCCCGACCGTGCCGAGTCCGGCGTACCGGCCGCCTTCCAGGGCCGAGTAGCCGGCCACCCCGTTGAGCTGCAACCGGGCGCCGGTCACCACGTCGACCCCGACGACGAGCGCGGCCAGCCCGGCGACGCTGCCCATCGGGCCGAGCGTACGGGCGTAGATCTTCGCCAGCCGGACCGCGGCGGTGCCGATCCCGAGGACCACCACGGTGACCAGTCCGAAGTACAGGCCGCCGTGATCCGACCGCCACCAGGGAACCGCGTCGGCGACCAGTGCGGCGGGGATCGCCAACGCGGCGGCGATGAGCAGCACCTCGACCACCGCGACCACCCGGCGGGACACCGGGACGGGACCGACCGGTCCGGCGCGTCGGCGGGCTCGTCGCAGCAGCGGCAGCACCGCGATCGCGAGCAGGGTCTGGAATCCGGCCAGCAGGGCGAAGAACCAGCTCGCCACCCGCCGCTGGGCGCCGGCCTCCCGGTCCGCGTCGGCGGGCTGGGCGATCGCCGCGGCCAGGTCGGACGGGCGGCCGGGTGAGGTGGTCGCCGCCTGTCCCAGGAACAGCCGCTCGGGCATCGGCCGGCCGACCGCCGCCAACGCGGTCGGCGCCAGGTCGATGAGCTGGACGTAACCGTCGCGGCCGGTGCCGGACGAGGTCAGCCAGCCGCCGGACCAGCCGGGACCGTCGGCGACCGCGACGTGCAGCCGGGACGCCTGATCGGTGTCGGAGATGCCGGCCACCAGGACGAGCGAGCGCGCCGGCCGGGCCGCCAGCACCCGGGCCAGCGCGGCGTCGGCGCGGCGGGCGGCGGCGGCGCGTACGGCAGGGTCGTCGCCGGTGACGGCACCCAGGTCGACGATGCTGAGCACGCACGAGGCGAGCAGTTCGGCGGGATTGGCCGGCAGCGTCGGTGCGTACCGGTCGACCCGGCCGAAGGGGCGGGCGGCGGCGACCGCAGCGCCGGGACCGACGGCGACGGTGCAGCGGACCGACTCGGCCAACGCGCCCGGGATGGCTCCCCACGGTTGCCGTTCCTTGTTGTAACGCACCACGGCCTGCTGACCGGGAAGGTTGGCGCCGATGCCGTCGGGCTGCTCGACGGTCACCTGCGGCGACACACAGTCGCCGGTGACCGGCTCACCGTCCCAGGCGGCGTAGTTGCCGGCGCCGAGGGTCAGCCAGCCGTCCACCGGGCAGGTCGGCTGCCGCCCGGAACGTACCGACAGGGAACCGATCGATCCCCGCTCGGCCATCCGCCAGAGGGTCGGCGTGGTCTGCGGGCTGACGTCCTCCCAGCGCAGTCCCGCCACCCCGGCCACCACCACGTAGTCGGCGGTGCGCTGAGGGGCGCCTCCGGCCGGACGGACGACCAGCGCCGCCACGGCCGACACCACGACGGCCGCGGTCAGCAGCACCGGCACCAGTCGACGCAGCATCAGCCGCGCCCCCGGTCGCGGCCGGGCGAGGTATCGGACGGCACCGCGGGCGTGGGCGCCAGTTCGGCGTAGAGCGCGCTGACCTGGGCGACGGTCTGCACCTCGGTGGGCCAGGTCCCGGCCTGGACGAGCCCGCGCCGGCTCAGGTCGGCCCGGCGTCCGTCGTCGGCGAGCAGGTCGCGCACCGCCCGGTCGAGGGCGTCGACGTCACCCGGCGGCACCAGTACGGCCGCGTCCGCGACCAGTTCGGGAATGCCACCGACGGCGGTGCTGACCAGCGGTACGCCGCTGTGCAGCGCCTCCTGGACGAAGAGCTGACGCGCCTCCCAGTCGCTGGTCACCAGGGCGAGATCCGCCCCGGCCAGCAGTTCGGCGACGTCGGTACGGTGACCGAGCAGGGTGATCGGCGCCCGCACCTCGGAGATGTGTGCGGCCAGCGGCAGGTAGGACGGCCCGCTGCCGGCGATCAGCACCACCGGGGGCGGGTCGAGGTCACGCCACTGCGCCGCGGCCTCGACCAGTACGTCGTACCGCTTCTGCGGGTGCAGCCGACCGACCGACAGCAGCAGCGCCTGGTCGGCGGCCACCCCGAACTCGGCCCGTACGGCGGCCCGGGTGCGCGTCGGGGTGGGCAGTGCCGGTGCGGCGACCGGGGCCAGCCTGGCGTCCGGGGCGCCGAGGGCGGCGGCCCGCTCGACCAGGTCGGCGGAGGCCCCGAGGGCGACCCGGGCCCGTCGGGCGACGACCTGTTCCGCCCAGCGGGAGAGGCGACCACGCAGCCCACCGGCGAGCACCGCGTTGTGCCAGGTGACCACGAGCGGCTGGGTCGGCCGGGACAGCGCCGCCACCAGACCGGCGCGCAGGCCGTGTGCGTGCACCACGTCGACCGGGCCGGCGAGCACCCGGCGCAGCGCGGATACCGCCCGGGCATCGGCCGGGGTCGGGTTGGCGGGGATCTCGATCGGCACGAAACGTGCCCCGGTGGCGGTGAAGCCGAACTGTTGTTCGGTCGCGGCGGGTCCGCAGACGGTGACCGTGGTGCCGCCCGCGACGAGCCCTCGGGCGAGCGAGGTGATGTGCTGGCCGACGCCTCCGGTGCTGGAGGCGAGGACCAGGACCACCGAGCCGCCCCAGCCGCCGTCGACCGGCTCGCTCCTCGCGCTCACCCCGACACCGTCTCCTTTTCGTCTCCCCGGCCGGGGTGGGGCCCGTCGGGGCCGCCACCGGATCGTCTCCGCCGGGTCAGTCGGCTCAGCCGCCGTCCCACCGAACCGATCATCGGCCGTACGTCGTGCCGGTCCAGTGGGTAGGAAACGGCGAGGAACACCGCCCCCACGACAACTCCGGACAGCATGCCCTGCAGCAGCGCGTCCACCTTCGCCGGGGTGCCGGCGAAGAGTCCGGGCAGCCATCGGAGCACCACGATCCCGGCCAGGGTGGCGGCGGCACCGGCGGCGAGGCCGACCAGGGCCGAACGGGGCAGCCCGTCGAGCATCGGTCGGCCGGCCCGACGCGCGACCACGACCACCAGCAGGGCGCCGAGGACGAGCATGCCGAGGGAGTTCGCGGAGGTGACCGCGACCAGCCGGTCGGCGTCGGGCAGGAGCCAGGACAGTGCGACCGCGGCGACCGGTACGACCAGCCAGCCGGCGGCCGTGGTGGCCGCCGCCGCCCGGTTGTCGCCGCGGGCGTACAGGGCCCGGGACAGTACGGCGAAGACGCCGTAGCCGAGCAGTCCCGGCCCGAAGCCGGCGATCGCGGCGGCGGAGGAGGTGCCGAAGGCGAAGAACCGGGCGACGGGTTCGGCGGTGGCGATCAGTGCCGCGGCGCCGAGGCAGCTCAGCAGCAGCACGCCGCGCGTGGTCGGGGCGAGCGTACGCCGGAACGTCTCCTCGTCCCCGTTCGCGTACGCGGCGACCAGGGTCGGGTACGCCGCCACCGCCAGCGGCACCGCCAGTACCGCCCAGGGCAGCAGGTACATGGTCTGGGCGAGGTTGAGCACCACCGGGTTGTCGACGCTGGCGTCCGCGGCGAGGCGGAGCATGACCAGCAGCGCGATCTGCTGCCCGGTGACGGTCACCGCCCCGGCCAGCGCGAGCCCGCCGATCCGTCGCCGGTTCTCGGCGCTGAATCCGTAGCCGGCTCGGGGTCGCAGGCGCAACCGGCTCACCGGGACGATCAGGCAGCCGGAGAGCACCACCACGCCGAGCGTGGTGCCGACCGACAGGATGAGCTGCCCACCGGTGCCGGTGACGGCGATCGGCTCGCCCCGGCCCTCGACCGCGCCGAAAAGCAGGTAGACACCGATCACGGTGAGGCTGGACAGCAGCGGTGCGAGCACCGGCCAGGCGAACCGGCGGTGGGCCTGGAGCACGCCGGTGAGCACGATCCCGATCCCGTACAGCGGTAGTTGCGGGGCGAAGACCTGCAACATCCGGGCCCCGGCGGCGCGTTCGGCCGGGGTCGGGTCGCCGATGATCAGTGAGACGATCGGCCCGGCGAAGACCGCCACCAGCACCGCGAGCGGCACCAGCAGCGTCACCGTCCAGGTCAGCAGCGCCCCGGTGGTCTCGGCGACCGCACGCCGGTCACCGGCCGCGACCGCGCCGGCCAGCAGCGGTACGACCAGACTGGCCAGCGCCCCACCGGCGACGATCTCGAAGACGATGTTCGGCACGGTGTTCGCGACGACGTAGACGCCGCCGAGGTCGGTCTTGCCGACCACCCAGGTGAAGATTCCGGTACGCCCGAAGCCGGCCAGTCGACTGGCCACGGTGAGTACGGCGATGAGTGCGGCTGCCCCGGCGACCCGGCCGGCGCCGGCGAGGGGTGCCGGTGCCGCCACGTCAGGAGGGTCGCCGGCCCAGGGCGTCCAGCTCGCGCAGCCCTCGGGTGTTCTGGATCACCTGGGTGAAGCTGACCTTCTCGCTGGCGGCGGTGAGGGCGACCAGGGCGGTCAGGATCCCGGCCCGCCCCACCGGCCCGGTACGCGCGGCCAGGGCCACCCCGAGCAGCGCGCCGAGGGCGTTGGCCCCGCTGTCGCCGAGCATGATCTCCTCGTTCAGGTCGGCCGGCAGCAGTCCGGCGGCGGCGCCGACCGGGCCGGCGGCGAGCCCACCGGTCGGGCCGGGCAGCAGTGGGGTGCCGAGCAGGACGCCGGCCTTGAGTGCCCGGCCGGGGCGCAGGTCGAGCAGGTTGAGCAGGTTTGCCGTACCGGCGATCACCCCGGCGCCGAGCAGTACGTCGGCGGCGAGTCCGAGGCGGCCTCGGCGGGAGCGCCGGGACCGTACGGTCGGGTCGGCGGCGAGCAGCGCCGCGGCGGCCAGTCCGGCGGCACCGACTCCGGCGACCTTGACCAGCCCGCTGGTGACCCGCCCCTCGCGCAGGGCGCCGACGTGTCCGGCGAAGCCCTTCGCGGCCTTCTGTTCGGGCCGGTTGCCGACCACGTCGTCGTAGAGCCCGACCGCGCCCGAGCCGAGGCCGGCGACCAGGGCGGCCGCTGCGGCGGGGGCGCTGGGCGCACCGACGGCGGCGGCCGTGGACGCGGCGGCGGCGAGCGCCGGTCCACCGGCGAGCGTGACCGTCCGGCCACGGAAGTTGGTCCGCTCCAGCGTGGGTGCCACCGGTAGGCCGGTGACGGCACGCAGGGCGGCCCGTGCGGCCAACGCCGCGCCGCCGGCCACCCAGCGGCGGCCGGCCCTCCGCTGCCCGCTCACTTCGGTTGCTGGGGCAGCAGGGAGGTGGCGCCGGCGCCCAGGCCGTACTGACCGGCCTTCTTGTTCACGATCTGTTCGGTGGCCGCCAACGCGGTGACCACCTGTCCCTGCACGGTGTTGGCATGGTCGACGGTGGAGATCGTCTTGGCCAGCGCCGGGTCGTCGCGTACGGCCGCGACCACGTTGCCGGCGCTGGTGCCGCTGCCCGCGACGATCAGCGGGACCGCCTTGTCGAACTGTTCGGTCATGGTCACCACGGCCTGGTCCTTCTGTGCCGAGTCGCGGTCGACGTACGGCTGCCCGCTGACCAGGATCACCGCCTCGGCCGGTCCGCTGACCTTGTCCCCGACGGTGAGGTATCCGGCGCTGCTGTACGCGTCGAGCACCGCCCGCCGGTCGGCGTCGGTGACCGTGATCCCGTCGGGTCGGTCCAGCAGTGCACCGGCCAGGAAGGCGCTGGAGGTCTCCACGCCGTTGCTGTTGCCGGGCAGGCCGTTGGCCGGCACGGTGGGCTTGGCGGAGCGCTCGGCGAGCCCGAGTAGGTCGACGCTGTTGTCCGGGTTGACGAACTTGTCCTCCAGGTCGACCCGGCCGGTGATGGTGGCACCGGTCTGCCGGAGCATCTCGATCACCCCGTCGACGTGTTTCTCCCCGCTCGGCAGGGTGAGCACGAGCAGCCGGCGATCGGTGAGCTTGCCGCCGAGCAGGAGCGGCGCTGCCTCCCGGGCGAAGTCCTCCTCCCGGGTCACCTCCTCCTGGAGGCTGCCGACCGTCTCCCGCAACTGCTGGTTGTCCTTGCGCAGCTCGTTCACGTTGGCGCTGAGCGAGTCGGCGACCGGGCCGTTGAGCGCCGCCGTACCGACCACCAGTCCGATGGCGAGGGCGAGGAACACCGCGGTGAGGGAAACCACGTGGTACCGAAAATTGATCACGCTTACAGCCCCTTGATCGTGGACGGCCTAGAACAGCTGCCCGAGCTGGAAGACCAGATTGTCCCACCACTCGGAGGCCACCCCGAGGTAGGCCTTGCCGACGGTCGAGACCGCCACCGCGGAGGCCATCGCGGCCACCGCCGAGAGGACCAGCAGCAGCAGCGACGAGCCGGAGATGTTCTGCCGGTACAGCCGGCTCACCCCCTTGGCATCGACCATCTTGCCACCGACCTTGAGCCGGGTGAGGAACGTCGACGCCATGCCGCCGCGGCCCTTGTCCAGGAACTCGACCAGGGTGGCGTGCGTACCGACCGCGACGATCAGCGAGGCACCCTTGCCGTCGGCGAGCAGCATCGCGAGGTCTTCGCTGGTGGCGGCGGCGGGGAAGGTGATGGCGGCGACCCCGAGCTGCTGCACCCGGGCCAGGCCGGGCGCCCTCCCGTCGGGGTACGCGTGCACGATGACCTCGGCGCCGCAGCGCAGCACGTCGTCGGTGACCGAGTCCATGTCCCCGATGATCATGTCCGGGGTGTATCCGGCTTCGACCAGCGCGTCCGCGCCACCGTCGACGCCGACCAGCACCGGCTTGAACTCCCGGATGTACGGCCGCAGCACGTCGAGGTCGGCCTTGTAGTCGTAACCGCGTACGACGATCAGGCAGTGCCGGCCCCGCATGGAGGTCTCGATGTCGGGCAGCCCGACCCCGTCGAGCAGCAGGTCACGTTCCTGCTTGAGGTAGTCCATGGTGTTGGCGGCGAAGGCCTCCAACTGCACGGAGAGCCCTTCCCGGGCGTCGGCCATCGCCTTGGCCACGGTCTCCGGGTCCTGCCGGCCGCCGTGCGCGATCGGCTCGTCGCCGATGAACACGGTGTTGCCGTCGATCCGGACCGTGTCGCCCTCGCGGACCAGTTGGAAGACGTCCTCCCCCAGGTCGTCCAGGAGCGGGATGCCGGCCTTGACCAGCACCTCGGGGCCGAGGTTGGGATAACGACCGGACACCGACGGCTTCGCGTTGAGTACGGCGGCGACACCGACCGCGACCAGTGAGTCGGCCGCGACCCGGTCCAGGTCGACGTGGTCGATCACCGCGATCTCGCCTGGGCGCAGACGGCCGACCAGGCGCTTGGTCCGGCGATCGAGGCGGGCGGTGCCCACGACGATGCCCGGTTCCGCGCTCCGGCTCCGGCGCAAGATGGGTAGACGCATCGGGACCATCCTGGCATGCGCGAGCACGAGTTATCGGTCACGACATGCTTGAGCAGGGCCGCAAGCAGGCCGTTACCTCAGGGAAGCACACCCAATGCCCGATTGATGTGCCAGATGTCACAAATTCCCTCGGCTACGGGCGACGATCCCTGGCCGCCACGGCCAACAATTCCTCGGCATGGGCGATACCCAGATCCGAATCCGGCAAACCCGCGAGCATCCGGGCCAGTTCCCGGGCCCGGTCGGTGTCCTCCACGACCCGCACCCCGCTGGTCGTCACCGCGCCGCCGGTGTCCTTGGCCACCACCAGATGCCGGTCGGCGAACGCCGCGACCTGCGGCAGGTGGGTCACCACCAGGACCTGGTGGCTGCGGGCCAACCGGGCCAACCGACGGCCGATCTCCACCGCCGCCTGACCGCCGACGCCCGCGTCGACCTCGTCGAAGACCAACGTCGGCGGTCCCCCGGAGCCGGCGAACACCACCTCGATGGCGAGCATGACCCGGGACAGCTCACCGCCGGAGGCCCCGCGCTGCAACGGCAGCGACGGCGCGCCCGGATGGGCCAGCAGCCGCAGTTCGACCTCGTCGGCACCGTCCGGCCCGACGCCGACCTCGACGCCGTTGACCGTCAGCGCCGGTTCCGTACGCCCCACAGGCCGGGGCAGCACCGCCACCTCGATCCGGGCGTGTGGCATGGCCAGGCCGGCCAGTTCGACGCTGACCTCCTCGGCGAACCGGATCGCCGCCTCGCGGCGGGCCGCCGACAGCCGGGCGGCCAGTTCGGCCACCTCACCGGCGAGCCGCTTGCGCTCCCGGTCCAGCTCCTCGAGCAGGTCGTCCGAGGTGTCCAGCTCGGACAGCCGGGTCCGGGCCCGGTCCGCCCACGCCACCACCCCGTCGACGTCGTCTGCGTACTTGCGGGTCAGTCCGCGTAGCGCGGCCCGCCGCTCGTAGATCATTTCCAGTCGGGCCGGGTCGGCGTCCAGGCTGGCGAGGTAACCGGACAGCTCGGCCGAGACGTCGCCGACCAGGGTCGCCACCTCGGCCAGCCGGCCGGCAAGGTCGCCGAGGGTACGGTCGACGCTCGCCTGCGCCTCCAGGGTGCGCCGGGCGGTGCCGAGCAGCGCGGTCACATCCGGTGTCTCGTCGGCCGGCTCGGTGCCACCGGCGACGCACTGGTGTGCGAGCTGCGCGGCGGTCCGCAGTCCCTCGGCGTGCTCCAACCGCTGGGCCTCGGCCTTGAGGTCGTCGTCCTCGCCGACCTGCGGGTCCACCCGGGTGATCTCGTCCAACCCGAGCCGGAGCAGATCCGCCTCCTGGTTGCGCTCGCGGGCGTTGCGCCGCCGGTCGGCCAGGTCGTCCGCGACCCGGCGCCACTGGGCGTACGTCTCCCGTAGCGCGTCGAGCAGCTTCTCGTGTTCGGGGCCACCGAACCGGTCCAGCGAGGCACGCTGCTCGGCCGGACGCAGCAGGCGCAGCTGGTCGGACTGCCCGTGTACGGCCACCACCTGCTCGCCGATCTCGGTCAGCATCGACACCGGCATGCTCCGGCCGCCGACGTGGGCCCGGGATCGCCCCTCGACCGTGACCGTGCGGCTGAGCAGCAGCGCCCCGTCGTCGTCCGGCTCACCGCCGGCGTCGATGATCCGGGTGTGCACCGCGGTCGCGGTCGGCTCGGTGAGCCGGAGCCGACCCTCCACCAGCGCCCGACCGGGGTCGGCCCGGACCCGCCCCGCGTCGGCCCGGCCGCCGAACAGCAGCCCGAGCCCGGTCACCACCATCGTCTTTCCCGCGCCGGTCTCGCCCGTGATGACATTCATGCCACTGGTCAGTGGCAATGTGGTGTCCTCGATGACGCCCAGCCCGGTGATGCGAAGCTCTTCCAGCACAGCACCCGACAGTAGTGGCGGGGCCCGACACTTGACCACCCGACGGGCGGCACCAACCCGAGCGTTCGGTCCCGCGACGGGTCCGACCGAGCCGAAACGGCGGCCCGCCGCGTCCCGACGACCGCGAACACCCGAATCGGACAGCGCTGTGTCAGGTCAGGACGCCGTTGCGTCACCCCACCGCCACGCGATGTCCGGAACGTGACAAGAGCCTGTTTCATCAGGCAGCTGAGAAGACGCCCCTTCGTCGCGGCACAGGAGCGACGCGGAGGGACCGGTCGACTGGACGCGGCCCGAACCCGGCAGTCCCGGCTGGCGACGCCGGAGCGTCCCCAGGCAAGCGTCGGCCGACGGCCAGCCGGCGAGGCGTACCCGCGGCTAGCTGCGGCCGCCCCGCCAGCCCTGCACCGGCAGACCGAACTTGGCCACCAACCGGTCGGTGAACGGACGCGGCCGCAACCGCACGATCCGCACCGGCAGGGCGCCACGCTGCACCGTCACCCGCGCCCCCGGTGGCAGGTCGTAAACCCGCCGTCCGTCGCAGCAGAGCACGGCCAGGGTGGTGAACGGGTCCACAGTGATCACGAAGGTGGACGTGGGTGCGGTGACCAGCGGGCGGCTGAACAGCGCGTGCGCGCTGATCGGCACCAGCAGCAGCGCCTCCACCTCCGGCCACACCACCGGTCCACCGGCGGAGAAGGCGTACGCGGTCGAGCCGGTCGGGGTGGCGCAGACGACACCGTCGCAGCCGTAACGCGACAGCGGCCGCCCGTCGACGTCGACCAGCAGCTCCAGCATCTGGGCCCGTTCACCCTTCTCCACACTGGCCTCGTTGAGCGCCCAGGACTCGATCGTCGGCCCGCCCTCGAACTCGGCCCGTACGTCGAGGGTGAGCCGCTCGTCCACTGTGTAGTCCCGGCTCACCACGTCCCGTACGGCCAGGTCCAGGTCGTGGATCTCCGCCTCGGCCAGGAATCCCACCTTGCCGAGGTTGATCCCGAGCAGCGGCGCCTTGGCCGGTCGGGCCAGGTCGGCGGCGCGCAGGAAGGTTCCGTCGCCGCCGAGCGCGAACACGATCTCGGCTCCCTCGGCGGCGGTGGTGCCGCTCACCGGGACGACTCCGGGCAGGTCGAGGTCGTCGGCCTCCTCCGCGATCACCCGTACCTCGAAGCCCGCGGAGATGAGGTCCGCCGCGACCGTACGGGCGTGCTCGGTGCTGCGCCGCCGGCCGGTGTGGGTGACGAGCAGTGCCGTACGGCTCATCGGGCCTCCTCTTCCTCCGTCGCCCGGCCCTCGCCGGCCAGACCGGCCAGCACCACCGCGCGCACCCGTTCCTCGTCGGCGGGTGGCGCGCCCTGGCGCAGCCAGACGAAGAACTCCACATTGCCACTCGGCCCCGGCAGCGGACTCACCGCCACGCCAGCCAGGCCCAGGCCGAGCTCGGCGGCGGAGGTGGCCACATGGAAGACGGCCTCGGCACGCAGCTCCGGATCCCGCACCACCCCGCCCGGACCGACCCTCGTCCGGCCGACCTCGAACTGCGGCTTGACCATCAGTGCCAGGTCGCCGTCCGGGCTGGTGCAGCCGGCCAGCGCGGGCAGCACCAGCCGCAGTGAGATGAACGACAGGTCGGCCACGGTGAGGTCGACCGGACCGCCGATCAGCTCGGGGGTCAACGTGCGGACGTTGGTGCGTTCGAACAGCCGTACCCGCTCGTCGCTCCGCAACGACCAGGCGATCTGCCCGTAGCCGACGTCGACCGCGACTACCTCGGCCGCGCCGCCGCGCAGCAGTACGTCGGTGAAACCTCCGGTGGAGGCGCCCGCGTCCAGGCAACGCCGGCCGGTCACCGCGAGCCCGTCCGGTCCGAACGCGGCCAGCGCCCCGGCGAGCTTGTGCCCGCCCCGGGAGACGTACTCCTGGGTCGGGTCGTCGCCGATCACCCGGACCGCGTCCGCCGGGTCGACCATGGCCGCCACCTTGCGGGCTTCCATGCCCTTGACCTGGACCCGTCCGGCCTCGACGAGCGAGGCGGCCTGCTCGCGGGAACGGGCCAGACCGCGGCGGACGAGTTCGGCATCTAGCCGGGTGCGACGTGCCATACGAGGGCTCTCCGGTGGGAAGGGGGGTGCGTCAGGCCTGGTCGATGGTGGCCAGGGTCTCCTGAAGCGTATTGTGCGCGGCCTCGTACTGGGCGATCTGGTCGGCCGGGGGTAGGTCGGCGGCGTTCGCGATGGCCTGGAGGGCCGCGTCGACCGCCGGGTGCCCGGAGCCGTCGGTGGCCCCCGGGTCGCCGTGGTCGACCGGTCGGGCGAGCGGGGGTGGTGCCGGCCGATAGCCCCCGGGTACGCCGGGACGCGGCGGTCCGGGTACGGGAGCGCTGCTCACCGCGGACCGGTGGCCGGCGGAAGCTTCTCCGCCGTGACCTTCTTCGCCGGCTGGGGCAACCGCTTGGCGGCGATCTTCTTCGCGGTGGCCGGCGGGGGCTGCTCGGCCGCTGCCTTCTTCGCCAGGCTCGCGGCCTTGTTGGCCACCGCCTTCTTCGCCACCGCCTTCTTGGCTACGGCCTTCTTGGCGACGACGGCCTTCTTCGCCACCGGTTCGGGCGTGTTCCCGGGCCCGGCCGGGCCCGGCTCGGCGCCGCCGGGCTGCGGCGCGCTCGCGGCGGCTGCCGCCCGTGCGCCACGCAGGTCCCGTTCCAGCTCGGCGACCCGCTCGTTCAGCGTCGCGATCTCGTCCGCCGTGGCCAGACCGACCGCACCGAGCGCCCGATCCACCTCGAACCGGACAAGTTTGGTCATCGCCTCACGGTTGGCGAGCCCGGTGGACCTCAGCTCCTCGGCCAGGGCCTGCAACTGGGCCGCGGTGGCGCCGCCCTGACCGACCAGCTTCCTGGCGACCGTCTGGGCCCGTTTCCTGGACGATTCCGTCACGCCCATGGCCAGTTCCAGGTAGGCCCGCCACGCGTCCTGCATACCCGAATCCTTTCGCTGTCGGACTGTCAGCTGTCACGCTACCGGGCCTTGGTCACCCCCTGGTGCGGTACGGTGCCGGGGAACGTGCGTGGCGTGCGACAAGGAGGGGCGAGCATTGGCCAGCGTTGACGAGTGCCGACAGGCGTTGCACGATCTGGCGGCGCGGATGGATGCGAACGCCGCCCAGGTCCGGAACCACGCCAACCTCGAGCGGACGCTGGCGTGCCGGGTCAGCGACCTGGACTATGCCTTCCACGGCCGGATCAGCGACGGGCGACTGCTGGACCTCGCCGACGGCGACGACCCGGACGCCAAGATCGCCCTGACCACCACCAGCGAGGACCTCGTCGCCCTGGTCGCGGGCCAGCTCGACATCCCGAAGGCGCTCGCCGCCCGCCGGGTTTCGGTCGACGCCAACCCGTTCGACCTACTCAAACTCCGCAAACTGCTCTAAGCAGCACACCGGCGGCTCCACGCAAAACGCCACGGCCGTGGTCGGCCGTGGCGTTTTCCGGGTACGCGAAGCCGCTCCCCGCGGGTACGGCCCCGCGTCGGCTCGCAGTCGATCAGTGGGACAGGCCGAGTTCCCGCAGTGCGGTGCCAGCGGCTTCCGATCCCGGGCTGACCGAGGTGACCGGGTGACCGGACCAGGCGCAGGCACACAGCAGCCGCAGCGCGTCCAGGGGTCGTCCCGCCCCGGTCAGTGTGGGCACCCCGTCGACTGAGACCTGCCAACCCGCCCCGGCAACCACGGCGGGATCCCCCTGCGGCGCGGGCAGGTCACGCAGATCCACCACCGCGTCGGCGTCGAACAGCCCCCGCAGGTCGTGTGCCACGTACGTCGGCCGGGTCGACGGTGACGCGAGGAGCAGGTCGGCCGCCGTACTCACTCCGGTGAGCACGAGCAGGCTGTCCATGCCGGCCCGACCGGCGCCCTCGATGTCGGTGTCCAGCCGGTCGCCCACCGTCAACGGCTGCTGCGCCCCGTGCTGGCGGGCGGCGGTACCGAAGAGGGCCGATTCCGGCTTGCCGACGACAAGATCCGGTTCCCGGTCCAACGCCGTACGGAGCACTGCCACCAGCGAGCCGTTGCCGGGCAGCGGACCCCGAGGGCTCGGCAACGTACGGTCGGTGTTGGTGGCGACCCAGAACGCACCCGCCCGGATCGCCACCGACGCCTCGGCAAGCTCGGTCCAGCCGACCTGCGGCCCGTAGCCCTGTACGACCGCGACCGGTGACTGGTCGGCCCGCTCGACCGGCACCAGCCCGACGGCCCGTACCTCTGCCCGCAGTGCCTCGGCACCGACCACGAGCACGGGTGCGCCGGCCGGAAAACGCTCGGCGAGCGCCGCCGCCGAGGCGACCGCCGAGGTGAGCACCTCGTCGGGCTGGGCGTTGACACCCAGCCCGACGAGCAACTCGGCCACCTCGGCGGGACGACGGGACGCGTTGTTGGTCGCGTACGCCAACGGCTTGCCCTCGCCATGCAACCGGGCCACCGCCTCGACCGCACCGGGAATGGGGCGGTCGATCAGGTAGATGACGCCGTCCAGGTCGAAGATGACCAGGTCGTACCCATCGACCAGCCGTTCGCCCTGGACGCCGCTCATGCTCCGACCGGCCCGGTACGGTCCGCCGACTTGTCCTCGGCGTCGCCACCCTGGTCCGACGATGTCGACTCCGAACTGGCCTCGGTCACCGCGGTAGCGGTCCCGCCGCCCGCCCCGCCCTCGACCACGTCAGCGCCATCCTCTTCATCGCTGTCGTCATCGTCATCGCCGCTGTCGTCATCGTCATCGTCTTCGTCGTCGTCTTCGTCTTCGTCGTCTTCGTCGGAGGCGTCGTCGTCGTCTTCGTCGGAGGCGTCGTCGTCGTCTTCGTCGGAGGCGTCGTCGTCGTCTTCGTCGGAGGCGTCGTCGGAGGCGTCGTCGTCTTCGTCTTCATCGTCTTCGTCGTCGGCTACATCTGCGGCCTCGGCCTCGACGTCGTCGCCAGCCTCGTCCTCGTCCTCATCCTCGTCGTCGCCCTCGAGGACGACCCCGTCGAGTTCGAGCAGCCGCTCGGCTGCGTCGGTCTCGGCGTCCTCGTCGGCTTCGGCCGCGCGGGCGAACCACTCCCGAGCTTCCTCACGGCGGCCGACCGCGAGGAGTGCGTCGGCGTAGGCGTAACGCAGCCGTGCCGCCCAGGGCTCGTCGACGGCACCGGTGAGTTCGCGGACCTGCAGCATTGCCACCGCCGCATCGCCCTGTCCGAGGTCACCCCGGGCGCCTGCGGCAACGATCAGCAGCTCGATCGCCTGCGCGGGGTCCATCGCCTCACGGTCGGCACCACGGAACAGGTCGATCGCCCGCTCCGGCCGACCGAGCGCCCGCTCACAATCGGCGAGTACGGGCAGGTGCGTCTGCTTGCCACTCATCCGGTGGTACGTGCGCAGCTCGGCAATCGCCGTCTGCCACTCCCCCGCGTGGTACGCAGCAAGGCCCACTGCCTCCCGTACGGCGGCGATACGCGACGCGAGTCGCCGGGCGGCAAGAGCGTGTGACAGCGCGAGCGCCGGCTCCTCGTCGATCAGTTGCCCGGTTGCCACCAGGTGCCGTGCCACGGTGTCCGCTACCGGCTTGGCCAGTGACAGCAACTCGGCCCGTACGCCGTTGTCCAGGTCGGTCGCGACGATTTCCTCGGGAAGTGCCGGATCGTTGACGCCGCCGATCTGGTCGCCGTCGCGCGACGTAGCGCGGTCGAACCGGTTCGGGCCGCTCTCGCCTCGGCCCCGGTCGCCACCTTCGCGCCCCCGGTAGCCGCCGTCGCGGTCCGAGCTCGACGGCCCGCGCCGGTCATCCTGGCGCGGCCGGTCGTCCCTGGCCGGACGCGATCCGCCCTGGTCGCGGCGGAAGCCTCCACGAGTGTCGCTGCCGGCGCCGCCCTCGCGCGGCGGCCCGGAACGGTAACCACCCTCGCGCGGCGGCCCCGAACGGTAACCGCCGTCACGCGAGCCGCCACCATCACGGGGACCGCTGCGGAAGCCACCGTCGCGGGAACCACCACGGGAGTCCCGGTCACCACCGAAACCACCCTCACGCGGCGGACCAGAACGGTAACCACCCTCACGCGGCGGACCGGACCGGAACCCACCGTCACGCGGACCACCAGTGTCGCGGGGGCCGCTGCGGAAGCCACCCTCGCGAGAGCTGCCGCCGTCACGCGGGGCCGAACGGTAGCCACCGTCGCGAGAACCGCCGCCGGCACCGCCCTCGCGCGGCGGCCCGGAACGGTAACCACCCTCGCGCGGCGGCCCCGAACGGTAACCGCCGTCACGCGAGCCGCCACCATCACGGGAACCGCTGCGGAAGCCACCGTCGCGGGAACCACCACGCGAGTCCCGGTCACCACCGAAACCACCCTCACGCGGCGGACCAGACCGATACCCACCCTCACGGGAACCGCCACCATCACGCGGACCCGAGCGGAAACCACCCTCGCGGGAACCACCACGGGAGTCCCGGTCACCACCGAAACCACCTTCGCGGGGCGGGCCGGAACGGTAACCACCGTCACGGGCGCCACCACCATCGCGGGGACCCGAGCGGAAACCACCCTCACGCGGGCCACCACGGAAACCACCGTCACGGGCGCCACCACCACCGCGGGGGTCCCGGTCACCACCGAAACCACCCTCACGCGGCGGACCAGAACGGTAACCACCCTCACGCGAGCCACCACCATCACGCGGACCCGAGCGGAAACCACCGTCGCGGGAACCGCCGCCGGCACCACCTTCGCGGGGCGGGCCGGAACGGTAACCACCGTCACGGGCGCCACCACCATCGCGGGGACCCGAACGGAAACCACCCTCACGCGGGCCACCACGGAAACCGCCCTCGCGGGAACCACCACGCGAGTCCCGGTCACCACCGAAACCACCCTCACGCGGCGGACCAGACCGATAACCACCCTCACGCGAGCCGCCACCGTCACGCGGACCCGAGCGGAAACCACCCTCACGCGGCGGTCCGCCGCGGTAGCCACCGTCGCGGGCGCCACCGCCGTCGCGGGAACCCGAACGGAAACCGCCCTCGCGGGAGCTGCCGCCGTCGCGCGGGCCGCCGCGGTAGCCACCCTCACGGGAGCTACCGGCGCCATCGCGGGGGCCGGAGCGGAACCCACCCTCACGGGGACCGCCTCGGGAGTCCCGGTCACCACCGAAACCGCCCTCGCGGGATCCACCACCGTCACGGGGCCCCGAACGGAAGCCACCGTCGCTGCGGCCACCACCTCGATAGCCACCGCCACCACCGGCGGCGCCGCCGGAACCGCCTCGCTGGCCACCGCCTCCGGCGTAGCCACCACGGTCACCTGACCCACCACGGGAGTCCCGATCGCCCCGGTAGGGCGGGCGGTCATCCCGGCGCGGGGATCCGCCGCGACCACCGTCACGGTAGGGGCGATCGTCGTTTCGGCGCTGACGGTCGTCGCCCTGCGGTCCTGAACTCACGGGTACATCCTTCCTCATGGCACTGGTGCCGGAACAACGCAGTCAAGGGCCGACCCGGATGGGGCGGCCCTTGACTGGAAGATTGTCCGGCGGCGTCCTACTCTCCCACACCCTCCCGAGTGCAGTACCATCGGCGCTGGAGGGCTTAGCTTCCGGGTTCGGAATGTAACCGGGCGTTT